>NC_019793.1:3450000-3750000 GCF_000317835.1 Deinococcus peraridilitoris DSM 19664
GATGGAACGCCACCGGCACCGCTACGAGGTCAACCCGGAGCATGTGTCGGCACTGACACGGGCGGGCCTGATCGTGAGTGGAGTGACGCCGGGAATGGCTGGGCGTGGCGCCGGTCTCGTCGAATCCATCGAGCTGTCCGATCATCCATTTTTTGTGGGGCTTCAGAGCCACCCTGAATTCAAAAGCCGTCCGATGCGGCCCAGTCCTCCGTTTGCTGGCTTTATTGCAGCGGCGCTGGAGCGCGCCAATCAGGGCCGTACCTTGAGTGCGTCAAGCACCTGATCGAGTCGGCGTTCCAGCTGAGCCAGATCGCCGTCGTTGTCCAGCGTCATGCTGGCACGACGGCGTTTTTCGCTTCCCGAAAGTTGGGCGGCGTCACGCTTCAGAATATCGTCGCGTGACAGACCTCCACGCGCCAGTACACGTGCGACCCGCAGTTCGAGCGGCGCGTCGACAAGCAATGTTGCGTCCATCTGCGCGTCAAGACCGTTCTCGAAAAGCAGGGGAATATCCTGTACGATCCACTCGCCGGACGCCTCCCGCTCCAGCTCGGTCATCCTCGCCCTGACGCGAGGATGGATAATCCGGTTGAGCTGTTTGCGCTGCTCAGGGTGATTGAAGACCAACTCGGCCAGGCGGGAGCGGTCCAGCGCGCCATCCTTGAGGTATTGCGAACCAAAAGCAGCCTCGACCGCCTGGGTCACCTCCACGGAAGCCGAGATTTCGTGGGCCACCACGTCTGCGTCAAGTACTGTGAATCCACGTGCGCGCAGCAGGTGAGCGACAGTGCTTTTACCAGCACCAATCGAGCCGGTCAGGCCGAGACGACGGGGCGCCATGGTCTCATCATAGCGGTGGAAAAGAAACCTCTTTCGTGCCAGTCTGGGGCGGCGCAGTTCCGGCGGCTCAACAGCAGGGGAAACTTTCTCACATACCGCTCACCTTAATAGATTAAGAGCTGGCTATGCTTGGAAGGTGACCCAACACCGATCGACGCCCTCCTTTGAGGGAAGGCACTTGTGCGGGATGTGGGCAGTGCCGGAGGTTTTTTCGTGAAACGTGTTTCCTTGCTCGGCCTGCGACCTGCCGGATACCTCGCCCTTGCTGCGCTCGGACTGGGTATGCTGGCCGAGGCCCAGACCACTCCTGCTGCACCTGCGCAGACGCGAAATAATATCAGCGCGTCAAGCTACATCGCGCTGGGTAACCTCTACTACTCCAAAGGCCAGTACGATTCGGCCTATGTCGCTTTCCGCGCTGCGAGTGAGAACGATCCCCGCTCAACCGAAGCCCTGCTGGGCCTTGGCCGGTCGCAAACGCGCCTGCGTCTGTACGCCCCGGCCATCGAAACCTTGCGGCGTCTGGTCGGCATGGACGCACGTAATTTCAGCGCTCACCTGGCGCTTTCACAGTCGTACGTTGCGCAGTATGTCGGTACGACGGACCGGGCGGCCGTCGCCGGTAACCTCGACGAGGCCCTCAAGGTGCTGGGCGAGGCAGAGGTGCTGCAAAACGATTCGGCCGTACTGTGGAACGAGCGCTCGATCATCTACAAACTCAAGGGTGACTATGCCCGCGCCATCGAAATGTCCCGCCGGGCCAGCACTATCGACCCCAACGATTCGGTGATTCTCTATAACCTGGGCGACCTGTACCAGGCGTCCGGCAATTCGGCGATGGCGCTCGAGTCACTGCAAAAAGCAGTCATCGCCGATCCGACCGACGCGCAGGCGCGGGCGTACTACGGCAAGCTGCTGCTGCTCTCGGGCAATCCGAATGCCGCGCGTCTCGAGCTGGCGCAGGCCGAACGCCTGGCCCCCAACAACGCCTATGCGGTCGGGCAGTACGGTGTCTATGGTTACCTTACCAAGGACAATACGCTCGCGCGGATCAAACTCACACAGGCCCTCAAACTCGATCCATTGCGTTACCCGGAGTTTTACTACTACCTGGGGCGCCTGGAAATGGACAGCGGCCTCGTGAAAGAGGCCAAAGCCGACTTCACCAAGGCCGCGGCGCTGGCGTCGACCAACTCGGAATATTTCTACTGGCTGGGCCGCGCCCAGGAAGCCAGTGGCGACAAGGGCGCTGCCCGTCTGGCGTACGGTCAGGCCCTTAGCCTCAATCCGAACATGAAAGTGGCACAAGACGGTCTGAGTCGCGTGAAGTAAGCATTTTGCGAACACGGCAACCCGATGTGCGAGGTTGCCGTGTTCTTTGCCGACCTGTTTTGAGGCGCGCGCCCTGCCATGCTACACTCCTTTTTTGGGTGCCTCCGCGCCCGCATCGCCGTGCCCGAGCGTCGCGGCGATCTTCCATGCGCGGACGACCACATCTCAAAGAAAACGCTCGGGAGGATTCATGTCGTACATCGGAATGAAGCAACTACTGGAAGCTGGCGTGCACTTCGGCCACGAGACCAAGCGCTGGAACCCCAAGTTCAAGCGTTTCATCTTCGCGGAGCGCAACGGCATCTTCATCATCGATCTGCAGAAAACCCTCAAGCAGATCGACCGCAGCTTTGATTACATCAAGGCCACCTCGGAGCGCGGTGGCGTAATCCTGTTCGTCGGCACCAAAAAGCAGGCGCAGGAAATCGTGGAGCTCGAAGCGCGCCGCAGTGGCATGCCCTTTGTGACCCAGCGCTGGCTCGGCGGCATGCTGACCAACTTCCGCACCATCCGCACCCGCATCGACCGCCTGAACGACCTCGACGAGATGTTCGAGTCGGGCCGCATCAACGAGCGCCCCAAAGCCGAGCGCATCGTACTGAGTGCCGAGCGCGAGCGACTGCAGCGCTACGTAGGCGGCATCCGCAAGATGTCCCGTCTGCCTGACGCGCTGTTCGTCGTCGACCCCACCAAGGAAGTCATCGCCGTACAGGAAGCCATGAAGCTGGGCATTCCAATCATCGCACTGGCCGACACCGACTCTGACCCGGATGTGATCGACTACATCGTGCCCGGTAACGATGACGCGATCCGCTCGATTCAACTCATCACGCACCGCATCGGCGACATCATCGTCGAAGCGCGCGGTGGTGCCGAGGACATCAGCAGCGAAGGCGTGGCGGGCGAGGCTGACGTGGAAGGCGAGGACGGCTCGGCTGCCCGACTGACGACCCAAGGTGGCGTACCGGGCGAAATCAGCCAGAACCAGACCATGGACCAGCAGATCGAAGCTGGCGTCCAGAGCACCCTCGAAGCGTAAAGTACCTGGCAACCCCGGAGGGGCGCGCCTGCGTCCTTTCGGGGTCTTTTCACGAACGAGCGAAGCGCTGCCGCTGTGGGGTGGCGCGCCAACCAAGCGGAGGTAAGCACTATGATGGAATCAATCAAGAAGCTGCGGGAAATGACCGGCGCCGGCATGATGGATGTCAAGAAAGCGCTCGGTGACGCGGGCGGCGACGAAGACAAGGCCGTGGCGTTGCTGCGCGAGCGCGGCATTGTCAAAGCGGCCAAGAAGGCGGACCGTGAAGCCAAAGAAGGCCTGATCGTGTTCCGCATTTCGCCGGACAAGAAAAAGGGCGCCCTGATCGAAGTCAACAGCGAGACCGACTTCGTGGCCCGCAACAGTGACTTTCAGCAGCTGGTGGCCAACTTTGCCGACGCCTTACTGGCCAGCGGTGCGGCTGACCTCGAAGCCTTCAAGCAGAGCGCGCTGGAAGGCGAAACCGTCGAAAGCGCCCTGGCGGCAGCGGCAGGCCGGATCGGTGAGAACCTGGTGCTCAACCGCGCGGTGTACGTGGAGACCGACGGCGTGATCGGCGGTTACGTCCACAACAACGGCAAGATCGGCGTGCTGGTCGATTTGATGGGCGGAAGCGAAGAACTTGCCAAGGACATCGCCCTGCACATTGCGGCCGAGCGTCCACGTTACCTGAAGCGCGAGGAAGTCAACGCCGACGACATCGAAAAAGAGCGTGAAATCCTGACCAACAAGGCGCTCAACGAAGGCAAGCCGCAAAACATCGTCGACAAGATCGTCGGCGGCCAGATCAGCAAATTCTACGAAGAGAACGTGCTGCTGGAGCAGAAGTTCGTCAAGGACAACACGCAGACCATAAGCGCGCTGCTCACTGCACAGGGAGGCGCCCAGGCCAACCTGAAGCGGTTTGTGCGTTTCGAAGTCGGCGCTTGAGCCAGCACAGAGAAAAGCGGCGCAAAGCCGCTTTTTTTCTGCGCCCCTGCTGAGCGGGACCGTTTCCGACGGTGCTCGTCGTCCGCTTCGGAAGCGTCAGCAGAGCATGCCCGGTCTCGCGTTGGGCCACCCGCGGCCCCAGTGCCCGAACGGCTTTCAAGCACCGAGGAGAAGCAGCCAGAAAACCAACGGGATGTCGCGGCTCGGGTGCGAGTGGGACTATCTACTTGCTGCTCAGGGACCGCGCACCCCAACAAGAGGAGGAACCGTGTACCAACGGGTGCTATTGAAATTATCCGGCGAGTTTCTGGCCGGTGAAGGCGGATTCGGAATCTCGCCGGAAGCGACCGAACAACTTGCGCGCGAGATCAAGGTGGCCAAGGAAGCCGGGGGCGTCGAGATGGCCATTGTGGTGGGCGCTGGAAACCTGTGGCGGGGGACCCGTAACGGCGCCGGCATGGACGCTGCTACGGCCGACTACATGGGAATGATCGCCACCGTCATGAACGCTATGGCCCTCCAAGACGCGCTGGAGCGTGTCGGCTGCCCTACCCGCGTGCAAAGCGCCATTCCGATGAGCGAAGTGGCTGAACCGTACATCCGGCGCCGCGCCATGCGTCATCTCGAAAAGGGTCGCATCGTGATTTTCGGCGGAGGAACCGGTAATCCGTTCTTCACCACCGACAGTGCGGCCACGCTGCGGGCGCTGGAGATCAACGCGGAGGTCGTGCTGATGGCCAAAAACAAGGTCGACGGCGTGTACGACGACGACCCGCGCAAGAATCCCGATGCCCGCAAGATCGACGCGATCAGCCACATGGACGTGGTGCAGCGCGGTCTGCAGGTCATGGACGCCACCGCGCTGACGCTGTGCGTCGAGAAGGGGTTGCCGATCGTGGTGTTCGACATCTTCGCTCCGGACAATCTGCAGCGCCTGCTGAGCGGGGAGCGGGTCGGCACGCTGATTTCCTGAGTGGGCCGCACCGTGTTCGTGGCGAGGCTGCTTCAGGCGGGGTTGCCGGGTACTTTTCTGTAAAATGCCGGCAGGAGGTTGATCATGACCATGAAATCGATATTCGGCGATGCTCGTGCACGCATGCAAAAAGCAATTGAAGCCCTCGAGAGCAATCTGTCCGTGCTGCGCACGGGCCGGGCCAATCCAGGCATTCTCAAAAAGATTCAGGTGGAGTATTACGGCTCGACCATGCCGCTTGATCAGGTGGCGTCGGTGACCACACCGGACGCCCGGACGCTGCTGGTGACACCCTGGGACCGGGGCGCCCTGGGCCATATCGAGCGTGCCATCCGGGACAGCGATCTGGGGCTCAATCCCAACAACAAGGGCGACGCCATCTTCATCACCCTGCCGGTCCTGACCGAGGAGCGGCGCAAGGATCTGGTCAAGACCGCGCGAACTTATGCCGAAGACGGCAAGATCGCCGTGCGAAATGTCCGCAAGAGTGCACTGGAGGACATCAAGAAGCAAGAAGGCGTGGGCGAGGACGAAATCAAGCGCGCCGAGGGCGAAGTGCAGAAGCTCACGGATGAGTTCGTGAACAGGGTCGAAGAGGTTCTGGAGCGCAAGGAGCAGGAAATTCTCGGTTGATGTGCCTTCCTTGATGCCCACATTTCCCCGTTCACGCCTCGTGCGCGGCGCCCAATGGCATGGCTGGCGGTTTCGTGGAGCGTCGTGGATACCCTAGGTACCCGGGTCCTGACATCCATCATCGGATTCACGGCGGTGGTGCTTGCCATCTGGGCCGGCTGGCCTCTGTTGCTGCCGGCCCTGCTGGTGGTGTCCACGCTGGCGCTGCGCGAATACGTGCATATGCTCAGCCGTCGGGATCTCGACGTGCGGCGCAAAAGCCTGTACCTGCTCGGAGTCCTGCTGATCATCGCGTCTTACCCGGGCTGGACTGCCTTTCCGCTGTCCGGTGTTTCGTGGAGGGAGGTGGCTCTGGGCGTTGCCGTGGGTTACTTTTTGGTCGTCGAGGTGATCTCGCCTGGGGAGCGTCCGCTGGAGCGTATCGTGTACAGCGTTTTCGGCTTGCTGTACATTCCCTGGCTGCTGGGTTACTTTCTGATGCTGCGTTACCTCCAGGGTGCTGACAGCGGGCTCGTCTACCTGATTTTGCCGCTGATTGCCACGTTTGCCTCGGACGTCGGGGGATTTTTCTTCGGCTACTTCTTCGGGCGGCGCAAGCTGGCGCCAGAAGTTTCGCCTGCCAAGACCATCGAAGGGGCCTTTGGGGGCCTGCTGCTGAGTTTTGTGATCGTGTTTGCGGTCAGCCGCGTCGTGGGGCTCTGGGCCTTCAGCTGGAGTATTTACGATTCCCTGCTGTTTTCGCTGCTGGTGTCGAGCGCCTCGCAGTTGGGCGACCTGGCTGAGAGCCTGATCAAGCGCTCGCTTGGAGCCAAGGATTCCGGCGCGACCCTTCCCGGGCACGGCGGTATTCTCGACCGGCTCGATTCCCTGCTGTTCGCGGTACCGATCACCTACCTGTTCCTGACGGTCGTGGGTCTGTTCTGAAGTACCACAGGTGAACGCCGCTGCCAGGCGGGACATGGCGTTGCGCACGAGTCGGTATACGCGCACCTTGGTAAGATTTACCCTTGCGCTTCCGGCTTCCATCCACGACAGTGGACTCGATTGCGCACGTCGAACGCGGCCCTGTCCGTTCCGGTCCGGAGTGGGAGCGGGCGGGTTCATGTGGCAACCCCGAGGTTGATTTGATACGAATTGCCATTCTCGGCTCGACGGGCTCGATCGGTACCCAATCGCTGGATGTCGCGCGCGAACGCGGCCTGACGGTGCGAGCCCTGGCTGCCGGCAACAAACTGGATATGCTCGAAGCACAAGTGCGCGAATTTCGCCCGGAGCTGGTCAGCGTGGCTGCGAACATTCTCACCGAAGCGCGCGAAAGGCTGCCGGGTGTCCGTGTCGTCGCCGACGTGCAGGAAGTGGCCACTGCCGACGTCGACGTCGTGGTGGCGGCCATTCCCGGGCTGGCCGGTCTGCCCCCGACCCGCGCGGCCCTGGAGGCGGGGCGAGACGTGGCGCTGGCCACCAAGGAAGCCATGGTCGCGGCGGGCCCGCTGATCTGGGAAGCGGCTGCGCGGGGAAGTGCTCATCTGGTGCCCGTCGACAGCGAGCACACGGCCATTTACCAGCTGCTGCTGGGCGAACAACTCAGCGAGGTCGGCGAGGTGATCGTCACGGCTTCCGGGGGCCCTTTTCGCCTGACGCCCGAGAATCTGGCTGAGGTGACCCCTGTTCAGGCGCTGGCGCACCCGACCTGGAGCATGGGACCCAAAATTACCATTGATTCGGCGACGTTGATGAATAAGGGGCTGGAGGTGCTTGAAACTGCGGCCCTGTACGGTCTGGGCCTGGAACGGGTCCGGGTGCTGGTCCATCCGCAGAGCGTGGTGCACGGACTGGTACGCTTTCAGGATGGAAACGTCAAGGCCCACCTCAGCGCGCCGGACATGCGCCTGCCCATCGCGTACGCGCTCAGTGCGGCCGCGACTGGCATGACGCGTCCCGGCGACGTGCGCGGTGGCCCGCGCCTGGAACGCCCGGGCGCGTACTTTCCCTTGACGGGAACCCTGGAATTCTTTGAGCCCGACTTCGGGCGTTTTCCGTGTCTGAGGCTGGCGTACCAGGCCGGTGAGTGCGGCGGGCTGGCTCCCGTCGCGCTCAATGCCGCCGATGAGGTGGCCGTCGAGGCTTTTCTGGCTGGAAGCCTCCCTTTCACTGGCATTCCCCGGGTGATCGAACAAATTCTGGCCGAGACTCCAGTCGACACCCTGAGCTGGGAAGGCCTCGAACATACCGACCACTGGGCACGCGTGCGAGCTCGGGAACTCACCGGGCACGCAGGGCGGTCCGTCGTAGGAGGAAAAGCATGAGCGGGACCGGCATCAGCATTGCGCTGTGGCTGCTGATTATCGTTGTAGCCACGTTCTGGCATGAGCTGGGCCACTATTGGGCCGCCCGTGCGCAGGGCGTCGGAGTCAAATCATTCTCCATTGGAATGGGTCCCATTCTGGTACGCTGGCGCTCAGGTGGCACCGAGTGGCGCCTGAGCGCCCTGCCGATCGGGGGATACGTCGAAATCGACGGCATGGCCCCGACCGTCAGTGAGCGCGGAGAACTACGTGCGCCCACTACCGGTTACGCCGGGCTGGGCGCGCCAGGAAAGATCGCCATTCTGCTGGCCGGTCCGCTGTTCAACTGGATTCTGGCCATTGCCCTGCTGGCGGGAAACTATGCGGCCCAGGGAGTCGTGACGCCGCTCAACGACCGTGCCCGCGTGGCGTCCGTCGCGCCAAATTCCGAAGCGCAGCGGCTGGGACTGCGCGAGGGGGATGTCATTGTCGCCATCAACGGGCGCGACATTCCGGAGAGCTACACGGTCGACGGGCAGCCGCGCCCCGGATTCCGTCAGGTGCAGGACGCGTTGGCGCTGGACGGCCCCAAGACCTTTACGGTCGAGCGCGACGGCCGGCGGCGCGAAGTCAGCTTCAACTGGCAGGCACGTGAGAATGGCGAACGCCGGTTGTTGGGGATCGGGTACGGCGAGGACCGCAAAGTCGAGCAGGTGGCCGTGCCGGCTGCGATCGCTGCGGCCGCCCGGACGAGCGTAGCAGTGATTCCGCAGGCGGTCGGAGCGTTCGCGGGCCTGTTTCAACGGATGCTGACGCTGGACTTGCAGGGCAACGGCGAAGTGGTCGGTCCCATCGGAACGGTGGGCATTGTCGGGCAGGCTGCTCAGGCAGGAGTCTGGACGGTGGTAGGCATCATGGCGCTGATCAACCTGAGCCTGGCGCTCTTCAACCTGCTCCCCATTCCCGGTCTCGACGGTGGGCGTATCTTCCTGGTGCTGGTGCAGGCACTGCTGCGTCGGCCGCTAACCTTTCAACAGGAAAACTTCATCAACCTGACCGGGTTTGCCCTGGTGATGCTGCTCATGCTATTCGTGGTATTCAGCGACGTGGCCCGATTCTTCTGAACACGCCTTCTCGCCTTGTGAGTATAAAATGAGCCCTGAAACCATGACTGAGGTGCCGCGTGTCGCAGTCGTCATTCCTGCCTACAACGAGCAGGAGACGGTGGGCGACGTCGTGCGGGTGGCGCTGCAACTGACACCAGAGGTCATCGTGGTGTCCGACGGCTCAGGCGACCGAACGGCGGAGGAGGCGCGAGCGGCGGGAGCCCAGGTGATCGACCAGCGAGAGAACACCGGCAAGGGGCCCGCCCTCTACGCCGGTCTGCAGGCCGCCCAGGCCCCATGGATCGTCCTGCTTGACGCCGATCTCGTTGGCCTGACGATCACGCACCTCGACGCCCTCGTCAAGCCGGTGCTGGGAGGTGAACTCGACATGGCCATCGGGGTGTTCAGCGACGGCAGATTCATGACCGACTTCGGCAACCGCATGACTCCACACCTGTCCGGGCAGCGTGCCGCCCGCCGGGCGTGGCTGCTCTCGGTACCGCGCCTCGCGCAGGAACGCTGGCCCGAGCCCGCCATCACCTACGCCCTGAAAAACGACCGGGTGAAGTGGGGGTATGTCGAGCTGCCCCGTCTGTCACAAGTCATGAAAGAAGAAAAACGCGGTTTCTGGAAAGGCGTCAAATACCGCACGCGCATGTACCTCGATCTGCTGACCTTTCGCCGGCGCCGCAAACGGCAGGATGTCGCGGACTGAAAACTGCAGGATAAGCCAGCTCGCCGGTTGGTGCTCTAGAGTGGCTGCATGCGTCGACGCCGAAATTCCTGGCTGATCCTGGCCGTCCTGTTGGTCCTCGGACTGCTGGGTCGGTTGCTGGCCCCTGACTCCCCGTCCGATTTCGGCTCGGCGGGCGAGTGTGGTGAGAAGTTTGCCTTCGGGCGCCCGCTGGTACAGGGAGAAGGGGAAAACGCCACCCTGCTGTGCCGCAAAGGCTACGCCGTGCTGCACGACCCGGACCTGCGGGTTTCGCTGTACGCGGCAGAGCGGCTGACGAACACCGACGCCGACGGCAGCGTGCCCCGGCAGGACGATTTCGAGCCTGACCCCGATCTGCCCGCCGGTGAGCGGGCCGAGTTGTCCGATTACCGGGGCAGCGGCTTTGACCGCGGACACTTGGCCCCGGCGGCTGACTTTTCGGATGACCCGACCGAGATGGACGAATCCTTTTTGCTGTCGAACATGGTGCCGCAGAACGGTCCGATGAACAGCGGCATCTGGTCCGGCCTGGAGTCGGCCACGCGCGCCTGTGCCAAAAGCGTCGGAGAAATTTTCATTTATACCGGGCCCGTATTCGAGGGCGGCGTCAAGCGGACCGTCGGACGCAACCGGGTAGCGGTGCCGACGGGCTTGTACAAGGTCGTGGTCGAGCCAAAGTCGGGTCAGGCCCGGACCTTTCTGATGCCCAACCGTGCCCTGCAGCGCACTTCCGACTTTGGACGGTATGAGGTGCCCGTGACGCGCATCGAACAGCTGACCGGACTCACCTTCTTCCCGGAAGGCCGCATCGACAAGACCCGCTCCGGGGCCTTCTGCGCCAGCAGCTTCGGTTCCTAAGGCCACTGCCGGATGTCTCAAGTTCTGCCTGATCTGTTCCGGTCACCTCCGGATGTGGCGCCGCGCTCGCCCTGGCGGCGCGAGTGCTCGTCTTGCGGGGCCTGTTGCGCGGCACCTGACATCACGGCGCTGCACAAGCCGCTGGGAGTGGCCTGCCGCAACCTCGACGCCCACTGCCGTTGTCAGGTGTATCTCGAGCGCCCCGATGTCTGCCGCAATTACCGGCCCGACTGGGTATGCGGTGAAGTGGCGCCCTTGCCGTCGCTGGAAGCGCGGGTTGCGCGGTTTCTGGAACTCTACCAACTCACGCCAGAGCACACCTTTACCTCGCACGAGGCGCACTAGACTTTCGGCACGACCATGCTAGAAAGTTTTCTGAAAGTGATCGGCGAGTACGGCAATCCCGTCCCGCGTTACACCGGACCCCGCTGTCTGGTCGAGCGCCTCGCGGTGGGAGGGTGCGACTTATGCCAGCAAATCTGCCCGCACGAGGCTATCACCATCGACGCACGCGTCGAAATCAACGACACCCGCTGCACCGGGTGCGGCTTGTGCACCCAGGTCTGCCCGAGCGGTGCGCTGGAGTTCGACGTCACGGCGGCCCTGGGCGCGGTGCGTGAGCAGACGGTCCCGGAGCGGCGCTCAGTTGACGGCTCAGTTGACGATGGTGCCAAGCTGGTGTGCTCGCAGGCCGGCGAATCGGGCAAGACGCTGCCTTGCCTGGCGCGGGTCACGTCCAGCCTCATCGTCGCTGCCGGCGCCTGGGACACGCCCCTCGAGCTTGTTCATGGCGACTGTGCCGACTGCAAGCTGGGTGGACCGCAGGTGCCACAGGAACTGCAAAAGGTCGTCGAGCAGGCGCAGCAGCTGCGCTTGGCCACGGGCCGACCGGCCCAGGTCACGGTCCGGCGCGGAAACGGTGAGGGAGCGGGCGGGGAGGCGGTGTCGCGCCGGGGGGTGTTCGGATCCCTGTTTCGCTCGGCGCGCAGTGTGGTGTCGGAATTGGTGCCCGATCAACCCTTGCCTTTCGTCGACTGGAGCGTGCCGCAAGAACGCGTTCCCGCCGAGTGGCAGTGGCGCAGGCGGGCCCTCAAACCGACGCCGCCGCCGCAGGCGGCAGTGTACTGGCCGGCTCCGGTTGTTGACGACAAGTGCATCCTGTGCCCGGTGTGCGCCAACGTCTGTCCGACGGAAGCCATTGCGCGTGAGTTCGCGCCGGACGGCACCATCACCCTGCACCTCGATCTTGCGGCGTGCACCGGCTGTGATGCCTGCGTGCGCAGCTGTCCACCCGACGCCATGGCCCTGCAGGGTGAATGGGCCGAGGCTGACTTCGCGGCGCCCGTGTTGCTGCGTGACTCGACGTCTGTGTAAGGGAACCGTTCAGGCTAGAATCTGCCCGTGACGACAGATTCTGCACTTCCCGAAGTCTCACGTCGGCCCATCGGGGTGTTCGACTCGGGCGTGGGCGGCCTCTCGGTGTTGCGGGCATTGCGGCGTGAGCTTCCCGGGGAACACTTCGTGTACTATGCCGATTCGGCCCACTGCCCGTACGGTGGGCTTGACGACGAGCAGATCCGCACCCTGACTTTCCGGGCGGTACGCACGCTTGCCGTGCACCCGACCAAAGCGGCCATCATCGCCTGCAACACCGCGAGCGCCTTTTCGCTGGACGCCCTACGCGCCTGGGCGGGGAACGCTTATCCCATCGTGGGTCTGGTTCCGGCCCTGAAGCCTGCCGTGCAGCGTACGCGCAGTGGCGTGGTGGGTGTGCTCGCTACCCCCGGGACCCTGCGCGGTACGCTGCTGGCCGACGTCATCGAGCGTGTGGCCCGGCCGGCCGGGGTCAGGGTAATGACGGCGGTCAGTGAAAAGCTGGTGCCGCTGGTGGAAGCCGGGCAATGGAACGCCCCGGAGACGCGCGCCGAGCTGTGCCGTGTCCTGGCACCGATTGCGCGTGAAGGTGCCGACCAGCTGGTGCTGGGCTGCACTCACTATCCTTTTTTGCGGGAAGCCATCATGGCCGAGTTCGCTTCACATTTTTCGCTTCTTGATTCGGCCGAGGCGGTCGCGCGCCAGACCCGTCGGGTGCTGGCCGAACAACACGCGCTGCGCGAAAATCACGAGTGCGGAGAAGTTCGGGCGTTTACCAGCGGCGACCCTGCACTCGTCGGGCCGGTGGCGTCACGCCTGTTCGGGGAAGCGTTGAGTGTCGAACCCGCGAGCGCCCTGCCAGGTGCCGCGTGAATCGCCAGAACCGGTTGCCCGGTGAGGCGCGCCCCTTGATCGTCGAGCGGGGCGCGAGTCGTCATGCGGAGGGTTCGGCCCTGATTCGATTGGGGCACACCCACGTGCTGGTGACGGTGAGCGTGGAGCACAAGGTGCCGTTTCACGTGCGGGGCAAAAAAACCGGCTGGCTGATGGCCGAGTACGACATGCTGCCGCGCGCCACCCACGAGCGGGTTTCGAGGGAACGCAACCAGTCCGGTGGACGGCGGCAGGAAATTCAGCGTCTCATGGGCCGCGCGCTGAGGACCTGCGTGGACCTCGACCTGTTTCGCGACAAGACCCTGATTGTCGACGCAGACGTGCTGCAGGCCGATGGGGGCACGCGGGTCGCCAGCATTCTGGGCGCCTACGCGGCCCTCTTCGACTTGTCCGACCGCCTCATCGCGAGTGGCAAGCTCAGCGAATGGCCGCTGCGACATGAAGTCGGTGCGGTCTCGGTGGGCCTGGTGGACGCCGGACTGCTCCTTGACCTTGATTACCAGGAGGATCAGGGCGCCCACGCGGACCTGAACGTGGTGGCGACCGGCAGCGGGCAGCTGTTGGAGGTGCAGGGTGGGGCTGAGGGCGTGCCGCTTGATCCCCAGGTATTCTCCGAGATGGTTGTGCTTGGTCTTGCAGGAGTTCAGTCGCTGCTGAGCGAACTGCGCCGTCAGCTGTGAAATGGGCGCCCGAGCGACCTTTCACGCCGATGCCAGGGTGCTGCGCTAGAATCCCGGCGTGAGCATACCCCTACAGCAAGTGGTCCTGGCAACCTCGAATCCGGGAAAAGTTATAGAGATTACCGAGGCGCTTGCCCCGCTCGGCTGGGCCGTGACGCCCGTCGCGGGCCTGGAGTTTCCGCCTGAAGACGCGGCCACCTACGAGGAGAATGCCGCACTGAAAGCTTGCTTTGTCTCGCTTTCGACCGGCCTGCCTGCCCTCGCGGACGATTCGGGCCTTGAGGTCACGGCCCTGCAGGGCGAACCCGGCATTTACAGCGCGCGTTACGGCTCGCGCGCGACCGACGTCGAGCGCAACTTGTACCTGCTCGAGCGTCTGCGTGACGCCCGCACCCCGGACCGCAGCGCGAAGTTTGTCTCGGCTGTGGTGCTGGCTTACCCGGATGGGCACTTGGAAACGTACCGCGGTGAAGTGACCGGCACCATTCTGGAAGGACCGCGCGGCGATCAGGGTTTCGGGTATGATCCCATTTTCGAGGTGGACGGTCTCGGCCGAACGATGGCCGAACGGAGCATTGAGGAAAAACGCGCGGTCTCGCACCGCGGCCGGGCCCTCGAGGCCCTCCGGACCGCACATCAGGACGGTCCGCCCGCACGGCAGACCGTGACGCTGGAGTAGCGCCGAAAATTGTACCTGAACGAAATAAAAGGGAGGGGCACGAGTGTTTCGTGCCCCTCCCTTTGTTCTTCCCGATAGTGCTTTCCTGAGTGGGGCTGCGGCCCCAGAAGCAGGAACGGTTGCCCGATTCCCGATTACTCGTCGTCGGCTCCGCCCTCCGCCACGCGCTTGCCGGCGAGCCATTCGAGCCCGGCCCACATGAATTCCTCCAGGTCGCCGTCCAGAATGTTGCCGCTGTCGTGGCGCATCACACCGGTCCGGTGATCTTTCACGTACTGCTTGTCGAGTACGTACGAGCGGATCTGACTGCCCCACTCGATCTTTTTCTGCTCGCCGCGCGCCTTGGCGTCTTCCTCCTCGCGCTTGCGTACTTCGATGTCGTGCAGACGCTGTTTGAGAATCCGAAAGGCCATCTCGCGGTTCTTGATCTGCGAGCGCGTGACCTGAATCGCTACCTGCAGACCGGTTGGGAGGTGCGTTACCCGTACGGCAGAGTCAGTCGTGTTGACCCCCTGGCCACCGGCGCCCTGCGAACGGTACACGTCAACGCGCACGTCACTGTCGGGAACGTGAATGTCGATTTCCTGTTCGGGAACCTCGGGCACCACGTCTACGGACGCAAATGAGGTGTGACGGCGGTTGTTGCTGTCAAAAGGCGACACCCGCACCAGGCGATGTACGCCGTGTTCGGGTGCCAGCATGCCGAAGGCGCGCTCACCGCGCACGATGAACTGTGAGGTGGTGATGCCCGCCTGATCGCCGGCCTGTTCGTCGAGCAGTTCGACTT
Organism: Deinococcus peraridilitoris DSM 19664; assembly: GCF_000317835.1. Lineage (NCBI taxonomy): Bacteria > Thermotogati > Deinococcota > Deinococci > Deinococcales > Deinococcaceae > Deinococcus > Deinococcus peraridilitoris. The sequence goes on from NC_019793.1 coordinate 3,465,126, forward strand.
TATACCCGTTGCGCTCGGCCCAACGCATGTACATACGAGAGAGCATGCCCGCCCAGTCTTGCGCTTCGGTGCCCCCGGCGCCGGGCTTGACCAGCACAATGGCCGGGGCGTCAGCGTGCTTCATGGTGAAGAGCGTCTCGCGGTACAGCTCGTCTACCCGACCCTGCAGGCCGTGCAGCTCCTCTTGCAGCATCTCGCGCTCGTCGGGTGTGGACATCTCGAGCATTTCACCCAGTCCCTCGGCATCCGAGGAAAGGGTACCGTAGGCTTCCACCAGTCGCCGCAGTGAAGTCGCTTCCTGGTTTACGGCACGGGCCCGTGACTGGTCATTCCAGAGGGCCGGGTCCTGCAGTTCATGATCCAGTTCGTTCAGGCGCCGGGTTTTCCCGGGAATGTCAAAGATACTCCCGGAGGGCGGCCAGCTTTTCCAGCAGTTGTTCCATGCGCTCCTCCTTGACGCGCTCGCCTTGATGCGGCGCGCAATGCAAACGCGAGTATATCAGGGAGAGCTGGTGGCTCCCGTCCGTCCGTCAGTCCGTCACTTCACGGGCAGGCATCCCTGAGCCTGGAGAGTTCGGCGTGGCGCCGGCACGAGCGGCACACCTGGAGTGGACCAAGCCACTCACGAGGCTTTCGAGCTCTGGGTGGGCTGGTATGAACGCAGCTTGAGCCGCTCCATAACCAGGGTCGTAGTAATAGTGACTAGGCTCACTACATGAACACATCGCAGCAGGTGAAACGCGAAGTGCAGCATGCCGCGCATCAGGCCGCGCCCTGGGTCGTGCGGCTCGCCCGGCTCGGGTACGCTTCCAAAGGAGCGGTATACGTGACATTGGGAGCACTGGCGGCACGCGCAGCGTTCGGGCAGGGAGGCAAGACCACGGACACGCGAGGCGCCATCGCCAGCATCGGCGAGCAGCCGTTCGGACAGGCGCTGCTGGTTGTGGTGGCACTTGGCCTGATCGGGTACTCTTTGTGGCAGTTTGCCCGCGCCGCGCTTGACCCGGAAGGACAGGGCACGGGGGCCAAAGGACTGGCCAAACGCCTGGGTTACCTGCTCAGCGGCGGAGCCCACACCGCGCTGGCCCTCTACGCGGGCAGTCTGGCCACCCGCGCTCGTCCCATCGGTGGCAGTGGCCGAAATGAGGACGACTGGACAGCCCTGCTGCTCGATCAACCTTTTGGACCATTTCTGGTGGGCGCCGTCGGTCTCGTCGCCTTGGGCATTGCGGCCAGCCAGCTGTTCGTGGCCTACAAAAAGGCCTTTCTGAAACGCCTCGACCTGAGCCGCCTGCCGGCGGACCGTCAGCGTCTGGCCACGCGGCTTGGGCAGGCGGGAATCGCCGCACGAGCGGTGGTACTCGCTATTGTTGGCGGTTTTTTTCTGCAGGCCGCGTGGACACATAATGCCCAGAGAGCAGGTGGCATTGCCGAAGCGCTCCGTACTGTGGAGCAGCAACCGTTCGGCCCGTGGCTGCTGGGAACGGTCGCGTTGGGTCTGATTGCCTTTGGCCTGTACGCCGTTGTGCAGGGCCTGTTTCGCCGGATTCGTCTGGAATGAACACCGAAACGTGCCAGGGCGTCTTGAGTAGGGCGCCCGGGGCGCGCCTCCGCCTGGGGCGGTACACTGAGCACCGACCAGGCGGCGCGCCTTTCGGCCGCTCGCCACCAACATGTCGAAGGGAGTGCCCACATGACCCAGACCGCCCATAACCCCGGTGACCTGCGAGAAGACAACCTGCGTGACCCGACGGTATTCGCGTTGATTGACCGTGAACGCCAGCGCCAGTTCGAAGGCCTCGAACTGATTGCCTCTGAAAACTTCACCTCGTCTGCGGTGCGTGAAGCGGTCGGCAGTGTGCTGACCAACAAGTACGCCGAAGGTTACCCTGGCAAGCGCTGGTACGGCGGCTGTGAAGTGGTGGATGAAGTGGAGCGTCTGGCCATCGAACGCGCCAAGGAGCTCTTTGGCGCCGCCTGGGCCAACGTGCAGCCACACAGTGGCTCAAGCGCCAACCTGGCCGTGTACTTCGCGCTGCTGCAAAAGGGCGACAAGGTGCTGGGCATGAACCTCAGCCACGGCGGGCACCTGACCCACGGCAGCCCGGTGAACTTCTCAGGTCTGAACTACGAGGTCATCAGCTACCAGGTCAACGAGCAGACCGAACTGCTGGACATGAACGAGGTGCGCTCACTCGCGCTGGAGCACCGCCCCAAGCTGATCATCGCGGGTGCCAGCGCATACTCTCGCACCATTGACTTCGCGGCTTTCCGGGCCATCGCCGACGAGGTGGGTGCCTACCTGATGGCCGACATCGCCCACATCGCCGGTCTCGTGGCAGCGGGCTTGCACCCCAGCCCGGTGCCGCATGCACACGTCGTGACCAGCACCACCCACAAGACCTTGCGCGGGCCGCGCAGCGGCATCATCTTCTCCAGCGACCCGGAGATCGGTGCCAAGATCGACCGCATGGTCTTTCCAGGCACCCAGGGTGGCCCCCTGGAGCATGTCATCGCCGGTAAAGCCGTGGCCCTCTTCGAGGCGCTGCAGCCTTCGTTCAAGGTGTACGGCGCGCAGGTCATCAAGAATGCACAGGCACTCGCGGTGGCCTTTCAGGAGCGTGGCTACCGCATCGTGTCCGGCGGCACCGACAACCACCTGCTGGTGCTCGATCTGCGTCCGCAGGGTCTGAACGGCACCAAGGCAACGAAGCTCCTCGACGCGGCACACATCACCATCTCCAAGAGCACCCTGCCGTACGACACCGAGAAAATCCTGCACGGAGGCGGTATCCGCATCGGCACCCCGGCCGTCACGACACGTGGCATGATCGAAAGCGACATGAGCCTGATCGCCGACCTGATCGACCGCACCCTGCGTGGCGAGGATGCGCAGTTGATCCGCGAGGAAGTCAGGGCGTTTACCAGCCGCTTTCCGCTGCCCTGAGGTCCTGAGAATGAAACGCCCGGGACACTCCCGGGCGTTTTTTGATTGTGAGACAACGATCCCGGCACGATTTGAGTGGCGCTACTTCACCAGATCGACTGAGCTGCCGTTTCCGCTGGAGTACCGCACGGTTCCAATACCCGGCACGAAATAGCTGTACGAGGAGCTGGCCGCACCGGAACTGGTCGAGACGTCGTTACGGATGACCAGCGCGTTGAAGCGTCCTGCCGGCATACTCAGGGCTTCCTGGCCCATCACCCGCGCGGTCAGGGTCAGACCACCCGAGCTGCTGGTCCAGCTCTGGCCGGGTGTGAGCGGGCTCGCCGGGTACACGGTCAGCGGCGGCTCGTACCAGTTGAGCTTGCCGCCAGAGCGGGTCGCGCGCAGGTACACGGCCCCGTCGCGGAATTCCAGCAGATCCTCGGAGACCAGTTTGCCGCCGATGAGGTGCTGCAGGGGCGTGACCTTGACTCCACGCAGTGTCTGCGGCTGGAGCAGGCGCTGCACCTCGCCGTTCGACAGCTTCCAGGTGGTGCCCGGCGCGCTGGGATAATAATTGCCCGCTGCCAGCGACACGCTGGTGGCGGCCAGGAGCAGCAGCCCGACGACTCTTCGCATGAAATTCAGCTTAGCGTCTTCTGAAGACCGCTTGCTGAATAAAAGGGCCTGTGTCCGCCCGGCGGCTACTGCTCGTCGTCCTTGCCAAGCTCGGCGCCGCGTTTGGTGGCGGCCACCACGGCTTCGATCAGGGCAGAACGCACCGCTCCGCGCTCAAGCTCGGCCAGTCCGGCAATGGTCGTGCCGCCCGGCGAGGCGACCTCGTCTTTGAGGAGGCCCGGATGCGCGCGTCCCAGCAGCAGTTCTCCCGACGCGATCAACAGCTTGGCGGCGAGTTCTTGCGCCAGCGGACGCGAAAGGCCCATGCGCACCGCACCGTCGGCGAGGCCCTCGGCAAACACCGCCGCGTAAGCCGGTCCCGAGGCACTCATGCCGGTGAAGGTATTGAACAGGTGCTCGGGCAGTTCATAGACATCACCGACCGCGCCAAACAGCGAACGGGCAAAGTCAAGATCGCCCGCGTCAACGGCTTCCTTGGGCGCCGTGATGGCCGTCTGCGCCTTGCCGATGGTTGCGGCGAGGCTGGGCATGGCCCGCACCACCCGGCGTGTGCCCAGGCGGCGCGACAAGGTGGCGACGCTGACTCCGGCCATGGTGGAGAGATAGCCGGTGTTGGGTTGCGCGAGCCATTCCACGGCACCCGGAAAGGTGCGTGGCTGGAGACACAGCGCGATACGCCCGACCTGGGCCAGGTCTCCTGGGGTCAAAACACGCGCCCCGAAACGTTCCGACAGCTGCTGGACGCGCACCGCGTTGATGTCCAGCAGGCCGATGTCGCTCCCCTGGACCACTCCCCGGCGGGTCAGGCCCTCCAGAAGTGAAAGCCCCAGCTTGCCCACGCCGACGATTGCCAGTTTCATGCGCTCGATTATGGCAAATGTGGCGTAAGGACGCGCCGCGCCCGTGCAGACTTCTCGCACCAGCAGGGCAGCGCCCGGCGTTCAGCCTGAGCTGATGGCGTACGGTCGGCCGCTCGCCTTGGCACGGTACATCGCGGCGTCGGCCTGACGCAGCAACGTCTCGCCGCACAGCGCTTCGCCACATGCCGTTGCAATGCCGATATTGGCGCGCAGGTTGGTGTTGGCGGTGGAGAGTTCTCCCACGGAGTCGGCCAGTCTTCCGGCCACCTGCACCGCGCCACGCCCGTCCGTAAAGGGAAGCAGCACCGCGAATTCGTCACCGCCCCAGCGGAACACCTGATCCTCACCGCGCAATTGCTGCTGAAGTGCCTGGGCGATCTGCACGAGCACCTGGTCTCCGGCAGCGTGCCCGAAGCGGTCGTTGATTCCCTTGAAACCGCTCAGATCGAGCACCAGCATCGAGACCGGCTGTAGATTGCGCCCGGCACCCTTCACCGCACGCGTGAGCGCCTCGTTGAACGCACGCCGGTTGGGCAAGCCCGTCAGGGTGTCCGTTCGCGCGGCGTTCTCGATCAGCTGCCGCTGCTCGGCATGATGAATCAGGGCCGCTGCCTGCGCCGCGAACGCGCGGGCGACATCAACTGAATCTGCCCCGAAGGCGTCGGGGTCCCGGACCGAATCGAGGTTCAGCACCGCGTACACCTGCCCTTGGTACAAGATGGGCACACACAGGTTGGCGTGCAGGAGGTGGGTGGACGGCAGGCAGGCGGCAATCAGTTGACTTTGCACCTGATAGCCCGCGCCCTGCTGCACGATGCTGCCCTGGCTGAGTACCCGTGGAACTCCGGCCAGCCACGCGGCGTCATCGAGCCCGTACCAGGTGTCACGGGTATCGGACACCATAAAGCTGACATCCTGCAGTTCCTCACGCTCATAGCCGACCCAGGCGCGGTAATGAAAACGGTCGTCGACGCGGACCAACAGACTGCCGGCCCCTGCGCCGGGAACAAGTCGGACGGCTTCTTGCAGCAACGGCAGGTAGAGTCCCTCGGGGGGGACGCTCAGCAGTTCGCGCTGCAGGCGCAGCTGGCTCGAGAGCTGCGCCTGCACATCGAAACGCTCCAGCGCGGAACCAAGCAGGCGGGCGACCATCTGAAACAGAATGGCATCGGCCTGGGACCACTTCGCGGTTCCAAATTCTGCCCAGAGTGCCCGTCGGGCGCGGTGGCGCCCGGCAACCGGGCACAGCATGAAGTCCTCACCCAGGCTCGGCTCTCCGTGCCGCAGCGAGTGTAACATCGAAGGCGGCCATTCTACTGGCAGGCTCGGCGCTCTGTCGTCGCGTCCACTGGGACGCAAGGTAGCGTCACGGTAGTCGAGCAGCGTGACGGTCTTGACCGGGGTGAAGCGGCGCAAATGGTCCAGCGCCGAACGGGATGCTTCCTCGGCACCCTGTCCCGGCAGCGCTTGTGCCAGCTTGGCGGTGGCGGCCGCGCGGTGGCGCTCACGAAGCTGCACCAGCAATCCTGCCACAGCCTTCGCGAATACGACGAGCGGGCCTCTGGCTTCGCCGAAAGGTGCGCCTTGCTCGATCAGTATCACCGCCTGAACCTCACCCCGTACCGCCAGAGGCAGCACGAGCGCGTGACGGCTGTGCTCAGGCGGGTTTTCAGGCCGTTGGCTCCCTTCGCACAGCAGCTCATGCGGCCGCGCCGTGTCAAAGGACTCGCGCAGGGCCCTTCTCAGCGGCGGCCAGGCGGACGGCTCCTCGCGCCACTGCGCCGACATCGACCGCAACTGCTGGTCGAGCATCCAGACGTTCGCCCGACCGTTCGTGCCGCGCGTGAGGTGCGAAAGCAGAGCAGAAACGAGGGATTCGGTGGATGTCTGAGCGGCCAGTTCGTCATACACCTGGGCGAGCATCTCGGGGCTGAACGGCGACATGCGTCCTGTCAGCTCCAGTAGTGGACCCGGACCGAGCCAGGACGGGAAGTCTGGTCTGCATGGGCCCGATTCCACGCTCGTTGCAGTGTGTTTTCCACACTCTCAAAATACGACAAAAAGGCCAGCCGGTGCGTCGGCAGTCCAAGCGTCTGCACTACACTTGGATCATGTGGATTTTTCGCTTGCCCGGCACCCTCGATGCGCGCGAAGTGGACCTCGACACCTTGTGGAGCGCCGGCGCCCAGGGCCTCGAGGAACACGGCGAGACCGTGCTCGCCTACTTCTCCGAGAAAATGGATGTCCCGCTCTTGGGTGAGTGGACCGAAGAGCCCGATCAGGATTGGCAGGAAGGCTGGAAGAAGGACCTGAAGCCTGTGCAGGCAGGCGCCTTCGCCATTGCCCCGCCCTGGCTGGCAAGCGAGGTTCCGCCGGGCCAACGTCCGCTGCTGATCGAGGTGGGAATGGCGTTTGGCACCGGGCACCACGAAACCACCCGCCTGGCCGTCGAGGCCCTGAGCGAGCGTTCCTGGGCGCTGCAGCCTCGTGTGCTGGATGTCGGCACCGGCTCGGGGGTGCTGGCGTTGGCCGCGGCACTGTTGGGTGCGGGCGAGGTGATCGGCGTGGACATCGACCCGGTGACCATTCCGGCCGCCGAGGAAAACGCCCGACTGAACGGCTTTTTACGCCTGGACGACCACTTCGTCCGGCCCGGCAGTGCGGGAACGCTGACCTTTATGGAAGGCACCCTCAGTGAGGTGCCGGCGGCTCAGCCTTTCGATGTGCTCGTGGCGAACCTATACGCTGAGCTGCACGACATTCTGATGAGTCAGTACCGCGAAGTCATCGCGCCTGGAGGCCAGGTGGTACTCACCGGCATCCTGACGGGCAAGCTGCCCCTGGTGCTTGACGCCCTGGCACGGGAGGGATTCCAAAACGCGCAAAGCCGCACCCAGGGTGACTGGGTGCTGGTCGTGGCGCAGGCCTGAAGTCATGCACCGCGTCCGGGTCGATTTCCTGCAGGAGTCCATTACGCTCACGGCGCGTGAAGCGCGTCACCTGCGTGTCCTGCGCCTGACGCCCGGCGACATCGTCCGGGTGTTCGACGGCCACGGTCAGGAAGCGCAGGCGAGCCTCGTGCGGCTGGACGACGAGTTGGCCGAGCTGCGTCTGGGCGCGCTGGTTGACGCTGCGCCGGAAACCCCGCAACCGGTGACGCTGGCTGTCGCCCTGCTCAAGGGAGACAAGCTCACCGATGTCGTGCGCGCCTCCACGGAACTGGGGGTCTCCCGAATTCAGCTGCTCAGCACCCGCTTTGCGGATGTGCCCGAAATCGGCAATGCCAAACTCCAGCGCCTGGACCGAGTCGCTCAGGAAGCCGCCAAACAGTCGCGCCGTGCCGTAGTTCCAGTCGTACTCAGGCCGATTCCCCTCAGCGCTCTGCCCGAAACGACCCAGGGATTCGTGGCCCATCCTGGCAGCACATCCCGACTGACCGCGCTGCTCGACTGGTCGGTGGGGCCGACCCTGGTCAGCGGTCCGGAAGGTGGCTTTTCCGAGCAGGAGATCGCCCTGCTTCGGTCGCGTGGTTACCACGCGGTCACGCTTGGCCAGCGTATTCTGCGCGCCGAGACGGCCCCGCTGGCGCTGCTGGGTGCCATCGCGGCCACAGGAGTCTAAGCATGAACACAGAATCGAGCAGCCTTTTCAGGCGAACTGTTTTCTTGATGGCGGCGTTTCTTTCGCTTGGTCTTTCCGCCTGCCGCTACACCACATTTCCGCTGGCGCCGCCGACCCTGCAAGGCGAATTTCCGGCCCGCCTCAGTGAGGGGCTCCTGGCCCGCGACGGCGGCGACCTGACGCTGACTGTGCGCCTCGACGCGCGCAGCAAGTCGGGTTTTCTGACGGTCGCCTGGTTCCGTGACGACACCGAACTGGGGCGCGACCGCGTCTACCTCGACATCCGCGAACCCACCGCGCAATTCCGTCTGGGTGCGCCGGAGCCTGGGTTCTACCGGGCGGTGGTGCTTTTTGAAGGCGCGATCCTGCGTCAGTTCGAACTCGAAGAGGTTCCGGTCGCGCCGTCCAGCGCTCCCGCGCCACCCGCGCCCGGCGGTGCGCCTTGATCAGCGGGCAGGCCGGCGCGCTTCAGGGCGTGCGCGGCGTGGTCGAGTGGCGGCTCGGCGAGCGTCGCCGCTTTATCTGGCGACAGACGGAAAGCGGGGCAGCCGTGGAGTTTTACCGTGAAGAGCCTCTCCCTGCTCCGGTGAACTACGGCTGTCTGCCCGGCACACGGAACCCCGCCGATGAAGCAGAGATTGACGCCGTGTGGCTCGGACCGGCCCGAAAGGTCGGCGAGTCGACCTTTCTGCCACCCGGAGGCCTGCTCTGGCTGTCCGACGGAGATCACAAGGTGATTTTTGGCGATCCCGGCAGTGTCGCTGAGGGGAGCATGGGCAGTATTCAGGCCCTGCTGGATTGGTTCCCGGCCTCACGGGGTGCGCGCGTGCGCTCTGCCGAGGCTGCCTGGGCGTGGTTGCGCAGTCTGCGGCCCTAAAGCGGTTGTCAAAGACATGGATAGGTTTTTGATCCATGTCTTTGACCGAGCGGAGAGCGCGCAGTGCCCGAAACCGCTTTTGGGCACGGTGTCAGCGCGGGGAGCGAGTGACCTTGACCAGGAGCGTTTGGAAGCGGGCAGGCATCCTCATGGGCGTCCGTTCTGCCCAAGACGCGGGCAGGCGTCCTTCAGGGCGTCTTGCGCAGGACAACGGAATTGATGGTGTGTCTTCCGCCAAGGGTGGAGTGGACAAACGCTTTAAGGCTCCAGGCGAGTTAGGCTGAACCCATGACCATTCGGGAGTTGGAGGACCAGCAGCTCTTGCGGCTGCGCGAGGTGTTCGGGGAGCGGGTCAGCACGGTGAAAGCCGATCTCATCGCGCACGGGCGCGATGAAGGCTACCCCGATACTCACGCCCCCCAGGCCGTCGTATATGCCGAGTCGGAAGCCGACGTAGTGGCGGCCCTGCGCCTGGCGCGCGAACTGCACGTGCCGATCACGCCCTATGCAGCAGGCAGCGGCCTGGAAGGCAACGCCGTTCCGTGGCGTGGTGGAATCAGCCTCGACCTGACACGCATGAACCGTGTGCTCCTCATCGAGAGCGCGAACTTCAGCGCAACGGTCGAGCCTGGGGTGTTGTACCCCGAACTGTCGCGTCAGGCCAGACCGCATGGCCTGTTCTTCGCGGTCGACCCTGGTGCCGAGGCCTCACTGGGCGGCATGGCGGCGACCGGGGCGAGCGGCACGGCGGCAGTGAAGTACGGCACGATGCGGGACAACGTCCTGGAAATGCGCGTTGCGCTGCTCGACGGGCGCGTCCTTCGCGTCGGCAGCCGCGCCCCCAAGAGCAGTGCCGGTTATGACCTCAAACACCTGTTTCTGGGTTCCGAAGGTACCCTCGGCGTAATCACCGAACTCACGGTGCGCCTGTGGCCGCTGCCCGCGAGCGCGGCCAGTATGCAGGTGAGCTTTGCGTCCGTGGATGACGCGGTCACCGCAACTGTCATGATCATCGGGGCGGGCATCGGTCCTCAGCGGCTGGAGCTGGTGGACGCCGAGACCATTCGGGCTGTGAATTTCTACAAGGGTCGCTCGGATGCCGAGCAGCCCACTTTGTGGATCGAAGTGATCGGACGCGATGGAGCTGACGTGGCCACCCAGCTTGCCCTCGTCGAGGAATTGTGCCGCGAGTCGGGCGGCGCGGTCACGGGACGCGCGACGACCGAAGCTCAGCGCACTGAACTCTGGACCGCGCGTCACCACGTCTATTACGCCCTGCGCGCCATGTATCCGGGTCACTCCAACCGCCTGGGCGATGTGTGCGTCCCAATTGCCGCCTTGCCAGGGGCCATCGCCATCACTCAGCAGCTCCTGCGCGAGCACCAGCTTCATGCGCCCATCGTGGGGCACGTGGGCGATGGTAACTTTCATTTGCTGTTTCACGCTGCTCCGGAGGACGCCGCGACCTGGGAGCGCATCGCGCTTGTTTCGGACACTATCACCCGAGAGGCGCTGCGCATGGGCGGGACCTGCACGGGCGAGCACGGCGTGGGTATCCGCAAACGCAAGTACCTGCGAGACGAGCACGGTGAGGCGCTCGACGCGATGCGTGAAATCAAAAGCCTGTTCGATCCTTATGGCCTGCTCAATCCTGGCAAGATCTTCGAAGAGTAACACCGGGTTGCGTGGACGACGGAACGAAGCAGGCAAAACGAAGCAGGCAAGGCCGAACCCGGTGGGTGCCCTCAGCGACGAGGTTGCCGCACTGCAGGAGCACTGAGTATGTTCTCAGGTGCTCCGAAACGGGCGCAGGTCCGCATCAGCGAACTTCACGCCTCAAAGAACTTTGGGCAATTCCTGCAGGTACTTCACGTCGATGCCCGGCTCGCCCTGCCGGAAAGCGCTCAGAAAGCAGCTCAGCTGACCGCCGGCACGCTCGACGAGCCGGGCCATGGCGAGGCTGGTGCCGCCCGTCGACACGACGTCGGTGAGGATGACGACCCGACGACCGCGCAGGCGCGCCGCGTGCCGTCCGTCGAGCCACAGTGTCTCGTTCACACCCAAGGTCATGCTCTGGACTTCCTGGATAAGAGGATCGCGCAGGTAGGTGCGGCGTTTCTTGCGCACGATCACGTAAGGCAGTCCGGTCCGCTCGCTCAGGGCGTGCGTGAGGGGAATGCAGGTGGTGCTGACCGACATCAGCATTTCGGCGTCTTCAGGCACCAGCGCGCGCAGTTCGTCGGCGACGGCATTGGTGAATTCCACATCACCCAGGAATTCGACCAGGGGCACGCGGCCCATTTCGCCGACCTCGATGGTGGGCAGTTCCCTCGAAACACGGCCGACGGTGACGGTGAAGCTGTTGGCTGTCATGGGGAGAGTGTAACGAGGAAGGTGCCGGCGCGGCAAAGGACTGCGGCGTTCATCGGCAGCCTTGGCGTCCGACTTCCGTTTCAGCCAAAAAGCGGCAGATGACCCAGCGAGATTACCTCAGGACGCTCGGCGCCTTCGGTGAACACCGCCACCACCGCCGCGACGGTGCCGCCGACCTCCTCGATGATCGCCGTGAGGCTCTGGAGCGTCCCACCGCTCGACACCACGTCGTCCACGATGGCGACCTTCTTGCCGCGCACCTTCTCGACGTCGAAGCCGTCAAGGACCAGCAGCTGCGGCTTTCCAGTGGTAATCGACACGACCTCACGCATGACCGGTTCGACCATGTAGGGCTTTTGGGTTTTGCGGATCACGATATAGGGCTTGCCCGAATACCGCGAAATGACGTGCGCCAGGGGCAGGGCCTTGACTTCGGGCGTGACCAGGGTATCGATGCCCTCCGGCAGGCGCTCCGCGAGGGCGCGACCGGCCGCCTCGGTCACTTCGGTGTCGCCCAGCATGTTGAACAGGGCGACGGAAACCCCGGGAGCTACCTCCACAATGGGCAGATCGCGGTGAACGTCGCCGACTTGAACCGTGTGCATCTTCACCGGGGTAGTGTACAGCGCCCGGCGCCCAATCGTCAGCGCCCCACCCCAGCTGACGCTCCTGTGCGCCGCCATGTGCGCGAGGCGTGATGGGCATGCCCGGGTCGGGCGCAAGTCAGGCAGTGGCGTGAGCTGTCGTGGCGACGTGGTGAGAGGTCAGTCGATTACGCGGAAACCGAGCTTTTCGGCCTGATCCACGAAAAAGTTAATATTCTCGGTTTTGGTTTGCGGTCCGAGCGACTTGCGCTCATGCTCTCCCGTCGCGGCGATGATCAGGGTTTCGGCCAGGCAGGCCGGCACGTTGCTCTCGCCGAACTTGACGTCGATGTTGGTGCGCATCTGACCGGGCGGACGCACCACGCCCCCGGGTATGACACGCACGCCGGGCAGCAGGGCGACGGTGTCGTGTACGTCGGCGGGGCGTCCTTCGTCGAAGATCCAGGCCCCGTGCTTGACGTGCTCGGGAAAGATCACCGGATTCGGGTCCGAGGTGGCGCTGAAGATCAGGTCGGCCTCCCTGATCGTCGCAATGTCGATGGTGGTGACAATCTCGGTGTCGGGGTTGAGGCGTCTCAGGCTGGCGGCGCTGCGCTCCAGGCGCTCCAGGTCCCGTCCGACCAGAATGACCTTGCGGACCTGCGGGGTGATGGTGCGCGCGATTCCGAAGGAAACCACGCCATTGGCACCCACGACGGCCGCCACAGCCTGCTTGAGATCGCGTCCTTCATTTTCGAAGTGGGACAGGATGCCCGGAATGGCCGCCTTGATCGTTCCGGCGGTATAGGCGCCGCCGTTGGTCACGGTGATTTCGGGCACAGCGCTCTGGACGGCCTCACCTTTGTTGCCGACCACGCTCCAGAATGCCCCCAGGCCGACCACGCTCGCGCCCAGCTCGTGAGCGAGCCGCGCCCCCTCGATAGCGCGCTTCACCGCCAGCTCAGGCTGGTTCTGGATGACGTCGGGCAGCAATGGGCTCGACAGTAGGTACATGCGGATCTCGGTGCCGTCGCTCGTCTTGATGCCGCGCAACTCGCCCAGCTTCATAGGCCGCAGCTGGGCTGCAAACGCGCGTACGCTGCGTTCGGTCAGGACCCCGCGCTCGACGAGCGGCTTCATCCAGGCGAATCGGCGGGTTTCCCAGAAATCAGCCACCGTGAGCGGGTGAATCATGAATGCCGTCACCACCTGCTTGGGGTTCTTGCCGCGCATCGGTACGTCGTCTCCGACGCGCGGTTCGGTGCCGTCCACGATTCGGCCCAGGTTTTCCTTGAAACGCCAGGCCGAGAGGGCCAGCAGCGCCCAGCCGGCCAGTTTGGCTGCTGTGGGAAGAGCACTCAGGGAAAGCGCGATCGCAAAGACGCTGAGCCCAGCGACCGTCGCGGCAGACGCGAAGCCGAACAGGCCGATGACCGCTGCCCACACGACCAGCGGCAGCAAGGTGATCCACAGGCTCAGGCCGCCGACATACAGGCCGGCGAACACTCCCAGCAGCACCAGGTTTCCGCGTCCGCGCGGAGGCAGGTGGGGAAACAGAAAGCGGGGTGGGTAAAGGTGCCCGGCAAAGGCCGCGAGGCCCGCCATGACGGCCACCTCGGCCTGCTGGAGGCTGGAGGCCATCAGCACCGCCAGGAAGCCCTTGAGCAGGTCAAGGGCCGCGCTCGCCAGGGCCGCTGTGGGTCCAAGCTGACGCACGACATTTTCCACGCCAAGGTTATAGGCCGAGACCGTGCGGGGGTTGAAGCCCAGCCGGGTCAGCAGCCAGTACCCGAGTGGCAGGCTGCCCACGACGTACGCAAGCACGAGCAGCACCAAGGCAAGAAACAGCATGATGAAATTCTAGCCCACGGTCATTGCCGGAGCGCGCTATGGCTTGATCGCACGAACTGGCCCGAGAAGCCTCAACGGCCGAACAGCCACAGCGAAAGACGGCTTCCTTTGAGCGCGTGGGCGATGCCCAGCGGAATGGCCAGGGCCAGCACCGCGTAGCCCAGCAGGGTCAGGACAAACAGCACTGTCTCACCCGGGTAGCCCCAGCGGTTGAAGAAAAACAGGACCGCTGGGTGAATCAGGTAGACCTGCAGGCTTGAGGCGCCCAGCAGGGCAAGGGGACGTTGCAGCCACACCGGACCTCGGGCCAGGGAGTGCGCCACCCCGAACAGCGTCAGGGCCATGGCCGTCGTATACACCCAGTTGGCCGAGCTGTACTCGATCGTATTCACCCGCCCGCCGCTGAGCACGGTCACGCCCTGAGGGATGTACCAGATCAGGGCGAACAGCGCAGTTCCGACGATCCAGGGACGGTAGCGGAGCCAGAAACGCTCGAACGAGGAGTAGTGCGCACCGAAGTACATGCCCAGCGTGATTGCCGGGATGTACCAGAGGGCCATGGTCCCCGGATAGCGGAAATTGATCAGGGGGCTGCGATTGAGAAAGTACACGGCAAACTGCAGCGCGAACGCCGCGCTCAGCATGACAAGAAAGGGTGGTGTACGCCGCACGAGCGGCAGCAGCAGGGGCAGCACCAGATAAAACTGCAGGGCGATCAGCAGGAAATACAGGTGAAAGTAGCCCTTGCCGTACTGCAGCCACAGCTGCCAGCGTGTCGCGTCGGTCAGCACGCTCGGCGGGTCCTGGCTGGTGAATACGCGAAACAGGACGTAGAGCACCGTCCAGAGCACGTAGGGCAGCAGCGACTTCTTGACGCGGTTCCAGTAATATCTGCCGGGCCGGAAGTCTTTCAGGGCCGCGCGTGTCAGCACGACCGCCGTCATGAACAAAAAGGCGGGAACCGCGAAGTGCAGGGTGCGGTTCGTGATCATCAGGGCTTCGCGCAACAGGGTATCGGGCTGGGTGAAACGCAGGGCCACGCCGCTGAGGTGATGTAGGACGACCTCCAGAATGGCCAGGCCGCGAAACAGGTCGATGGCGGCAATGCGCGCCGCACCGTGTTTGGCCAACGTGTGCGCTTCGTCGGTTGACGCGGTCTCCGCTGGAGGTGTCGTGAGTGCTGGGGCAGCGGGTCGCGTGGTCATGGCGAATGCCCAGTTTACCGAATAAAGTTGCTTCTCACCTGAAGGACACCTGAGGATCAAGACTGCGGCAGGAAGCCAGGACATCAGCTTCCTGCCGCAGCCTCACGGCGCTCTGCCCGAGAGACTCAGGCCAGGTGACGGTCCAGCCAGGCGAGGTACTCGCCGAGGCGCGCCAGGCGGCGGTCCGGACGTCCCGAGCGCGACAGCTCATGGTTTTCGCCGGGAAAGCGTACAAAGCGCGTCTCGACGCCCAGCAGCTTAAGCGCGGTGAACCACTGCTCGGCCTGCTCGACGGGGCAGCGGTGGTCTTCCTCCGAGTGAATGATCAGGGAGGGTGTCCGGACTTGCCCGACGTACTTGAGCGGGCTCATGTCCCACAGACCGGCGATGTCGCCTTCGCGGATGTATTCGAGGCCCAGCTCGTCACGCCAGAAGCGCGGCGCAATATCGGAGGTGCCGTTGAAGGCGACCAGATTGCAGATCGAACGGTCGGTCACGGCCGCGCGAAAGCGCGAGTCGTGACCGACGATCCAGTTGGTCATGTACCCGCCGTAGCTGCCGCCCATCACGGCCGTGCGCGCGCGGTCGAGGTCAGGGAAGCGCTCCAGGCAGGCGTCGAAGAAGGCCAGCAGGTCGGCGTGATCGATGCTGCCCCAACGCCCGTAGATCGCCTCACTCCAGGCCTGACCGTATCCCACCGAGCCGCGCGGATTGCAGTAGCACACTGCGTAGCCGCGCTCGGCCAGCAGCTGGAATTCATGCATGAAGCCGTGCCCGTACGCCGTATGCGGACCGCCGTGAATGGTCAGCAGGGCTGGACTTCCCTGGAGTTCGGGCCGCAGCACCCAGCCTTCGATTTCGCCGTCTTCGTTCTGGACGGTCACGCGCTCGGCCCTGCGGCGTGGGAAGTCGCCGAGGGTACTCGCAAGGTCGGTGATTTTCTTGCCGTTCAGGTACACCTCAGGATAGTCGTGGTCGCTTTCCAGCAGGTAGGCGCTGCCGTTCGCGTTGGCCGTGAATCCTGCCACGACCTGGCCCGGATGGAACACCCGTTCGCGTTTGTCACCCTGCAGGAGTTCGAAGAGCCCGCAACTCCCACCGACCGTATACAGCAGCGTGAGGGTGTCTCCGAGCCACACTGGGCGGCCCGGAAAGCTGCCGACGTGGCAGTCTCCCGCGACGATGTTGCCCACCGGGAAATCAACCTGTGCGTCGAGGCGGCGGGGTGCGCTGTCGGGTGCGCGCAGGGAAAACTCGAACACGTGCGGATCTTCGGTGTTCCGTTTGTCGCCCGGATGCCCGACGGCAACGAAGCGCTCTCCGGAGGGATGCACGGCCAGGCCGCTCAGGCTGGATCCCCAACGGGTCAGCTGGCGGACTTCTCCGGACAGGTTGACGTCGAAAACCTCACTTTCCCACAGCGCCTCTTTGTGTTCGTCCACTGATGACACGAACAGCAAGCCCGAGCCGTCCAGCTTCCACACGAAGTCCGAGATCTCGCTTGGGGGGGCATGCAGGATTCGCGCCTCTCCACTCTCGACGTTCAGCAGGTACAGGTCACGCGTCTTGTCGGGCAGAAAGCCGGCGCCGTTGAACTTGTAGCGCAGCTTCTCGACCACGCGGGCCTCACCACGGTCCGGGCCACGGTCCTCGAAGTCACCGCGTGACAGGAAGGCCACCGTCAGGCCGTCAGGGCTCCACTGGCCTTCTCCGACGCCGGACTTCAGCGCCGTGAGCTGCCTCGCCTCACCGCCCGAGAGGGACAGCACGAAAAGCTGGGGTTTGTCTTCGCGGTCTGACACAAACAGCAGCTGCGAGCCGTCCGGTGACCAGCGCGGCGCACTGTCGCGCTTCAGGCCGGCGGTCAGCTGACGCACCCCGCCCTGCCCTCCCAGGTAGACGGCGCTCTTATACCTGGGTTTGGGATATTCCGGGTCGGGCTTTCGTGGATCTTCTTCTTCGATGCGGGTCAGGACGTACGCCACCTGCTGCCCGTCGGGCGATACTTGCGGATCGGACGGAAACACGAACTTCAGCAGACTGTCAGGTTGTAGCACCTGCTGGTTTTAACACGAGCGGCCGGTCGCACGAACCCGACCGGCTTTCAATTTCCGGCCACTCGGCCATTTGGCGTAGGGACGGAGGCCCGAGTGACCGCGCAACGTGGCGGGTCTGCCAGGCGGCGCTCAGGGCGCGTCAGCCGGATAATTGACATTATGAAACAGCGACGCTCCCAGGTCGGCCAGGGCAGGCCAAGGCAAGAAACAGGTCTCGCTGGCCGTCAGGACCTCTCGCAGCCGACGCTCACCGCTGTCCAGCAGGCGGCTGACTGCGGGAAGCAGGTTCGCGTGGTACAGCGCCGCCAGCGGCTGAGGCCTTCCGTCGTGATCGAGCGGGCACACGGCCAGCGCGTGGTGACACCGCTGACGGGCGAGAAGCTGCCAAAAGAGCGGGGTGAGGTGCGGCAGGTCCACCGCCGCGAAGGCCAGCCAGCCGGGCACCTCGGAAAGCGCGCTTTCCAGACCGGCCAGTGGTCCTTCGCCGGGTCGCCCGTCCGGAATGGTTCGCCACGATGGCAGGTCATATTTTCCAGGCGGGGCGATCAGCAATTTCGGCGAGCACATCTCCAGGCTCCCCGCCACGTGCTCGAGCAGGGTGCGGCCCTGCCAGAGGTGGCGCGCCTTGTCCGCGCCGAAGCGCCGTGAAGCGCCACCTGCCGTGATCGCCGCCGCAAGGTCCATGCGCGCAGCATAGCGAACTCGGCCTGTGTGGCACTTTGGAGCCTCAGCCACGCCGGACGCGCACGTGGGTCTGTGGACTTTGTTTGCGCACCCATTTCAAGAAGCGCTCCATGGCCGGGTGCGAAACGCGTTTGTCGCGCGTATTCAGGCTGCGTGCCAGCTCCTCGTTGGAAAACAGCACGTGCAGCTGGCGGTGGCAGGCCAAACAGATCAGCAAGGTGGGCAGCGCCTCGCCGCGCCTGCCCTGCGAACGCGGCACGAGGTGATGCACCGTCAGCTTCGGCACGTCTCGCTCGCACAGCTGGCACAGGGACACGCATCCCACTACAGCAGGGCACGGTGAAGGAGGGAGTATCAAGCGCTCAGGGAAAGTTAAGTACCTCCCACTCGAGTTTGGGTGTTCTCCCAAACTCGAGTCGAGCGGGGGCGAGCAGGAAAGCGTGTCTGCCCACACTTACGTGTCCAAATGCTCGAAGCCGCTTAGGCCATCGAAAAATCCCCGGAGAGGATAAGACGGCACGGCGGCGCGGGAACCGCCCAGGCTGAACGATTCCCGATGAACCAGGTCACGCTGATGTCGCTCGCGCTCCTCGTGGGACAGCTGGCCCATCCGGGAACTCGGGCCGGTCTGCGTGCCGTGGGCGCGCAGCGCCGCGAGCTTGTGCTCGGCGAGGGCGCTGACGTTGAGGCTGACCGCCAGCGTCTCGTCGCTGACGCCGTAACGTTCGGGCTCGTAATCCATGGGCATGCCGGTCTCGGCGAAGCGGCGGGTGAAGGCCACGGGCAGGGCGGTGAAGAACAGCCGCCGCAGGCCGGAGTAGCGATGACCGCCTGAGAAGAACGCGGCGCTCGCGGCGCGGTGAATGACCAGATGGTCGATGTGCCCATAGCCGCCGTGCGGATCGAAGGTCAGCATGACCTGGGGGCGCACCTGCCCGATCAGTTCGAGCAGGCGGCCTTCCACCTCGAAGGGGTCCACGTTCATGAGCGCCCGTGGGTCATTCGTGCGCACCCGTTCCTGTCGACCGGAGTCGTGGTAATCAAGAAAGACTGCGTCAGGAATGCCGAGCGCCTGACAGGCGGCCTGCAGCTCGGCCTCACGAAAACGCCCCAGGTCCTCGACGGTAAGGCTGGGGTCGGTGATCTTGCCTGCCTCACCGCGCGTGGCGCAGGCCAGGGTGATACGCACGCCCTGTCTGGCGTAGTGCGCGAGCGTACCGCCGCTGGAAAAGGCTTCGTCGTCCGGATGAGCAAAGACCGCGAGCAAAGAGGGCTGGTCGGGCATGCGTCATCTTGAGGAATTCGCATAACGGGACAATGCGGGGAAAGTCGCGTTTCCGGGGTGAATTCACTCCTCTGTGGCAGCGAGTTGGAGGCCGCGCCGGTAAAAATCGAGGAGTTCCTCGGTCCAGGTCTGGTAGATTTTCCGGCGGTTGTGCGCGTCAGCGCGCTCGAGCGCTTCGCCGAGCTTCTGGAAGAAATGGCTGCCCTGCTCTCGCATCGCGCGTGCTGTCCAGTACACTTCGGCGTGCATCAGCTCGTGGAGCCGCTGTTCCGTCTCTTCGCTCATGGCGCAAGTTTAATCACCCTGAACGACGGTGAGCCAAAGCGGTCGTGCAGAATAGAGGAAGCGGACCTGAAAGGTCCGCCTCCTTCTTTACCTGTTGCCGGATGGTGGATTACGAGGACAGGCTGGCTTCGCTCTGACTTTCCTGCATGGCCTGCGGACGCTGCGCCGCTCCCGCTTCGAGGGTTTGCACGGCGTCGTTGGACATTCCCTTGATGGGGATGCTGCGGCGCTGGGCAGCCTCGGCGCGGGGTACGCGCAGGCTCAGGGTGCCGTGGGCATACAACGCTTCGATCTTGCCGAGGTCGTAGCGCGGGGGTACGTTGAAGGTGCGCACGAAGGTGCCGTAGGCGCGCTCGACACGGTGCGCGGTGCGCCCGCCCTGATCGTATTTGCGCTCGGCCTGCACGGTCACGGTGTTGTTTTCGGCTTCCAGCTTGATGTTGCCAGGGTCGATGCCAGGCAGGTCGAGGCTGATGTCCAGACCACCGTCATCCTCGTGGATGTCGACAGTGGGGGAGAAGCGCTGCGAAGTGTGGTTGCTGGTGCCCGAGCCGAACATGCGGTCGACGCGCTGCTGAAGTTCCTCGATGTCGCGGAAAGGATCAAATCGCATCATGAGTTCCTCCTGAAGGTGGTGTTTCTGGGGTCGAGGGCGACTTTATTTTCGCTGCGCCCCACTGATCCCCTACGCCCAACATATTAAAACCTGAGTCTGGTGTTGTCAAGTAACCTAATGGCCGACAGTTTGCTTGCACCCGGTGTGTTCAGGAGGTGTAGAATCTGCTGGACCTTTAACGCGGTACCGAGAAACCGCACGCGCCCCGCGAGGCGAGAAGGAGACAACATGAGAAACAGCCTGCATACGACCCACCGCCTGAACACGCTGGGCGGCTTTTTTTTGCCACGGCGAGCCGCGCAGGAGGGTCCTCGTGGAATTTAAGGCCAACATTCTGAGCGCCGACGAGATGAAGCGCGCCCTGACCCGCATCGCTCACGAGATCCTCGAGCGCAACAAGGGCGCCGAGCACCTTGCGCTGATCGGCGTGCATACCCGTGGCATCCCCCTGGCGGCACGCTTGGCCGCGAAACTGCGCGAGCTCGAAAGCACGGACGTGCCCCTGGGCAAGCTGGACATCACCCTCTACCGTGACGACCTGAGCGAAATCGCGCACCAGCCCATCGTCCGGCGCACCGAGGTGCCTTTCGACCTCGCGAGGCGGCGCGTCATTCTGGTTGACGACGTGCTCTACACCGGCCGCACCGTGCGGGCTGCCCTCGACGCACTGATCGATCTGGGCCGTCCCGAGGGCATCCAGCTGGCCGTGCTGGTCGACCGCGGTCACCGCGAGCTTCCCATCCGTGCCGACTACGTGGGCAAGAACCTGCCCACCGCCCGCGACGAGGTGGTCAAGGTCAAGCTCCAGGAAACCGACGAGGTCGACGCCGTCGAGCTGTGGGAGGACGCGCGATGAGGAGTTTGCTCGACTTCGGTGGCTGGAGCGAGGCGCGCGTGAACGCCATCTTCGACACCGCCGACGTGATGAAAGAAGTGCTGGCGCGCCCGGTCAAGAAAGTTCCCGCCCTGCAGGGCCTGACCATCTGCACCGCCTTTTTCGAGAACAGCACCCGCACCCGCATGAGTTTCGAACTGGCCGCGCGCCGCATGAGCGCGGACGTGGTGACCTTTGCAGCGGGAGCGAGCTCCCTCAGCAAGGGCGAGAGCTTGCGTGACACGGTCGAGACGCTTGGTGCCATGCAGGTCGACGCCTTCATCGTCCGGCACGAAGCTTCCGGAGCGGCCCACCTCGTGGAGCGCTACAGCGGGAAGCCCACCATCAATGCCGGAGACGGGCGACGCGCTCATCCGACCCAGGCGCTGCTGGACGCCTACACCCTGCGGCGCGAATTCGGAGACCTGGCGGGGCGGAAAGTGGCGATCATCGGCGACGTGCGTCATTCGCGCGTCGCACGCAGCAACGCCGAACTCCTGCCCATGCTGGGCGCGCGCGTCACTCTCTGCGGGCCTGCCACACTGCTTCCCGGTGAACTCGCGCGGCGCGGCGTGACGCTCACCACCGATCCTCACGAGGCCGTGAAGGGCGCCGACGCCGTGATGGCCCTGCGGCTGCAGCATGAACGCATGAACGCAGGCTACCTGGGCAGCCTGCAGGAGTATGCGCGGCACTATCAGGTCAACGACGCCCTGCTTTTGCGGACCGGTGAACACGCCGTGGTGATGCACCCCGGCCCCATGAACCGTGACCTCGAAATCAGCGGTGAGACCGCGTCGGGACCGCGCTCCAGAATCGTGCAACAGGTCGAAAACGGCCTGGCGGTGCGCATGAGTGTGCTGTACCACCTGCTCGTCGGGAGGGGCGAATGATTACCAGACTGCAAAACGTGAAACGGCTCGGCGCCGAGCTCGGTGCCGGGGCCCTCGAAACCCTGTTCTTCGAAGACGGCGTGATTCTCGGCTGGAACCTGGACCGCCAGGCAGACCAGACCCTGGACGGTCGGGGCGGCACGGTCGTGCCGGCCCTGATCGAGCTGCACGCCCACCTGCGCGAGCCGGGTCAGGAGGAAAAAGAAGACCTGGAAAGCGGACTCGCGGCGGCCGCTGCCGGAGGCTACGGCACGGTCGTCAGCATGCCGAACACCGCGCCCGTCGTCGATGACCCCGCGCTCGTGCGCAGCCTGATCGCCAAGGCCGAGGGGCTCGGTTACGCCCGGCTGCGGCCCGCTGCCGCCCTGACCAAAGGCCAGAAGGGTGAACAGCTCGCCGAACTGGCCCTGCTGAAAGAAGCGGGCGCGGTGACATTCACCGACGACGGCCGGACCAACGAGGACGCCCGCATGCTGCGTCTGGGCCTCGAATACGCTCACAGC
Organism: Deinococcus peraridilitoris DSM 19664; assembly: GCF_000317835.1. Taxonomy (NCBI): domain Bacteria; kingdom Thermotogati; phylum Deinococcota; class Deinococci; order Deinococcales; family Deinococcaceae; genus Deinococcus; species Deinococcus peraridilitoris. The sequence continues at coordinate 3,487,259 of NC_019793.1, forward strand.
CTGGGTCTGGTCGTCAGCGTCCATGCCGAGGACGCCACCCTGCGGGCCGACGGCGTGATGAACGAAGGAGCGGTCAGCGAGTCACTTGGCCTGCCCGGGAACCCGGTTGCGGCCGAAGCGGCCCGGGTCGCGCGTGACGTGGAACTCGCCCGACTGACCGGCGCCCGCCTGCACATTCAGCACCTTTCCAGCGCGCGTGCCCTGGAGATCGTGCGCCGTGCCAAGGCTGACGGCATTGTGGTCACTTGCGAAGTCTGCCCGCACCACCTGACCCTCACTGACGAGGCGCTGCGATCGTTTGACGCCATGTACAAGGTCGCTCCGCCCCTGCGTACCCAAGCCGACGCCGAGGCCCTGCTCGAAGGCCTGCGCGACGGCACTGTCGATTGCCTGGCCACCGACCACGCCCCGCACACCAGCGCCGAGAAAGAGCGTGACCTGCTGCAGGCGCCCTTTGGCATTCCCAGCATCGAAGTGGCCTTTCCCCTGATGTACACCCGCTTCGCGGACGTGCTGGGCCCTGCCAAGATCGTAGAGCTGTTCACTTCCGCCCCCGCGCGGGTGATGGGCTGGACGCTGCCCTCGCTGGAGGAAGGCGCGCCCGCCGACCTGACCGTTCTGGACTTCGAAACCGAGCGTGAGGTGAAGGTGAGTGAGTTCAAAAGCAAGGCCAGGTTCAGTCCCTGGGCTGGGGAGAAGCTGCGCGGCTGGCCGGTGCTGACGGTGGTGGGCGGTCGGGTCGCGTTTGAGCGGGCAAGCAGGCCCGACACGAACTCCTAGCGATCTGGCGGCACCTCGGTCACTTGCGTTGAACTTAAGCGATATGCGCCGACGAGAATGATCTCGTCGGCGCAGTCAGATGAGGGCAGAGGCACTTTGGCGGCCTTACCGATGGTCTGCGCCCACCGCCTGCGCGACGTTGTCAAAGCCGTTGCGCTGCAGCAGCGCTTCGAGCCCCTCGTTGATGCTGCGCAGCACCTCGGGCCCCTCATAGATCAGGGCGGTGTAGATCTCGACCAGGCTGGCGCCCGCCCGGATCTTCTCGTAAGCGTCCTGCGCGCTGAATACCCCGCCCGACGCCACAATGGGAAGTGCGCCCTGGGTCAGCGCGTAGACCCGACGCACCAGCGCGGTGGAGCGCTCGCGGAGGGGCTGACCGCTCAGACCGCCCGCCTGCTGGCGGTGGGGGCTGCTGAGGCCTTCGCGGCTCAGGGTGGTGTTGGAGACGATGATGCCCTGAACGCCCGCAGCCCGGACTGCGTTCACGGTGGTCTGCAGGGCGTCGTCGTCCAGGTCCGGCGCGATTTTCACCAGAACTGGCTTGTGTTGCAGCTGCCGCACGCGCTGCACGTCTGCTTCCTGCAGTACGGCACGAAGCAGCCCGAGCAGCTCCCCGCCCCCCTGCAGGCTGCGCAGCCCTGGCGTGTTCGGGGAGCTGACGTTCACCACGAAGAAGTCGCCGTAGGCATACAGCTCGCGCAGGCACTCGCGGTAGTCCTCAGCCGCCTGCTCGTTGGGCGTGTCCTTGTTCTTGCCGATGTTCACCCCGACCGGCACGGGATGACACACAAAGGCGGCCAGGCGACGCGCCATGGCCTGCGCGCCCTCGTTGTTGAAGCCCATGCGGTTGATTAGGGCTTTGTCTTCGGGAAGCCGAAAAAGCCGAGGACGTTCGTTGCCGGCCTGGGGCCTGGGGGTGACGGTGCCGACCTCCAGAAAGCCCAGGCCAATGCGTGAAAGCGCGTCCACGGCCTGCGCGTTCTTGTCGAGTCCGGCTGCCAGTCCTACGGGAGACGGAAAGCGCAGGTCCCACAGATGGCTCTCCAGCCGCTTGGAAGCAGGCACGGCGTACAATGCCGCGAGCAGGGCGCGCCCTGCGGAAAGCCGTTGCGCCGACGACAGTCCGCGTAAGGTGAGGTGATGGGCGTTTTCGGCGTCCAGGCGAAAGAGCAGGGGTTTGAGCAGGCGACGGTAGGGCATAGCGAATCGTCGTGCAGTCTAGTACGCCGGCGCTCGCCCGTGTGCCGATTGACCTGTTCGGGCAAACAAGGAATGCGGGCTTCCTTCAGGAAGCCCGCACCAGCTGGGATGCTTTGCGCTCAGGGACGCACGATGGTGATGCGCTGCACGTCGGGAACGAACACATCGTTGACCTTCATCACGAACAGCGGCGCCCGCTGGCGGTCGCCCTTCTGGTCGAAGGCGATGGCGCCCGTGACGGCGCGGTCGAGGTTGACCTTGCGCAGGGCGGCCATCACCTGTGCGCGGGTCGGCGCGGTGTTCGGGGTTTTGGCGGCGTCGCGGATGGCGCTCAGCATGGCGCGTGTCGCGTCGTACGCGAACAGCGCACGAATGTTCGGCTCACTCTTGTAGGTGGCCTTGAACTTCTGCACGAACAGGAAGCTGTTGCTGAAGCGGTTGACCGGGCCGTACACCGTGGTGAATACGGTGCCGCGCGCGCTGGCCTGCCCGCTGCGGTAAAAGTTCGGGCTGTCCAGCGCGTCACCCCCGGCGAACAGGGTGGTGGCGTCCACGGCGCGGTACTCGTTCAGAAAGCCCAGCGCGCCGTCGTACTGCCCGCCGTAATAGATCATGTCGGGCTTGCGACCGGCCACCAGCTTGATCAGGTCGTCAAAGCCGCTGCGCTTGGTGGTGCTGACGCGCCCCAGAATCTCCATGCCGGCCGCTCCGGCCGCCTTGACGAACGATTCGGCCAGGCCGTCGCCGTAAGTTGTGGAGTCGCTCAGTACGTACACACGCTTGGCCTTGAGAACCTCGTTGGCGTACTGCGCCATAACGACGCCCTGGTCGTCGTTGCGGGCCACCACACGGTTGACGTTGGGCAGGCCGCGATCCGTGAACTCGTTGGCGGTCGAGTTCGCCGAAATCTGCGCGAGGTCACCTGTGCGCAGCACGTCGCTCAGCGCGATGCTCACGCCCGAGGCGAGCGAGCCGACCACACCGACGAACGTCGGATCGGCCACCACTTTTTTGGCCTGGTTGATACCCACTGTGGCGTTGCCCTGGTCGTCGAGGGCTTCGAGCTTCACATCGACGCCAAGACGGCGCAGCTCGGGAGCGTAATCGCGCATGGCCAGCTCCGCACCCTGGCGGATGGCTTCGCCGCCCGTCTGAAGTGAGCCGCTGAGCGGCGCGATCACGGCGATTTTGACGGTGGAGACGGCGGCAGCCTGCGATGCCAGCAGCACCAGAACCAGCATTGATTTACGCATATAAACCTCGGAGGAAGAGACGGTGGAGTACGGGCGAGGGCCTTGCTGTCACGAATGAGCAGGCCCTTAAAAGACCCTCATAGAACTTATAGCATTGAGGTCTGCAGTACAGGCGTGAAAAAGTCAGCACCACTCATGAGGCGAATGGTGAGGCATTCGATAGGCGCTGCCAGGGTAGTGCGTATCAGGTGGCAGGACCCGAAACCAAGAAACCGCCGCGCCGACCTGATGTCGTGCGGCGGTTTCCGGTGACCCTCAGCGCCCGAGGTAGTTTGTCTCGAGCTGAACCAGACGGCTCTGCTCGATCAGCAAATTTTCGTGAATGAGGTCGGCGAGTGTGGTGCCTCCCAGGACGTCGCGCACCGCCTCTTCTACCCGGCGCCACAATCCTTCCGTAGCGCAGGCGCCCGCGCGCTCGCAGTTGCCTTCGTCTTCCAGGCAGGACACCGGTGAGAGACTGCCTTCCATCGCCACCACCACGTCCCAGGCCTGAATCAGCTCGGGTGAGCGTGCCAGCCGGTACCCGCCGTGTGCGCCACGCACCGAGCGGATGAATCCGCTGCGGCGCAACTGGGCGGCGAGCTGCTCCAGGTAATGCTGGCTGATGTCCTGCTTCTCTGCCACGTCCTTGAGTGGAACCGCTTCTCCGGGACGCTTGCCAATTTCAATCAGCGCCCGCAAGCCGTATTGCGCTTTTGTCGAAATCCACATTTCTGCCCCTTTTGCGAAACGACCCTGACGCGCCCTGCGTCGGTGAGGTGGTTTCTGATGCTTCAGTTTAAAGCAGGGAAACTCGTAAGGCAATTACGAGTTTCCCTGCTTCAGGCTTCACGCAGCCAGCGCGCCGCATCCAGCGCGTGATAGGTGATGATGGCGTCCGCCCCTGCGCGGCGCATGCCGCCCAGGCTTTCAAGGACCACCCGGCGTTCATCGAGGATGCCCGCGCGTGCGGCCATTTTTACCATGGCGTACTCGCCTGACACGTTGTAGGCCACCAACGGCAGGTCGAAATGCTCGCGAACGCTGCGCAGCACGTCCAGATAAGCCAGCGCCGGCTTGACCATCAAAAAGTCGGCTCCCTGCGCCACGTCAAGCCGCGCTTCGCGCAGGGCTTCGCGGTAACCGCCCAGCGGATCCATCTGATAGCTGGCGCGGTCACCCATTGCCGGCGCGCTGTCGGCGGCGTCACGAAAGGGACCGTAAAAGGCCGAGGCGTATTTCACGGCATACGACATGATCGCGGTGTCGTGAAAACCGTTGGCGTCGAGGGCCGAGCGGATGGCGCCCACCATGCCGTCCATCGCGGCGCTCGGCGCGATCACGTCGGCACCCGCGCGCGCCTGGCTGACGGCCGTGCGGGCGATCAGCGCCAGCGCCGCGTCATTGTCGACTGTGGCGCCGCCGGGACCGTGCAGGTGCAGCGGTCCGCAGTGGCCGTGGCTGGTGTATTCACACAGGCAGGTATCGAAGATCACGGTGAGTTCGGGGAGCTGGCGCTTCAGTTCGCGCGCCGCACGCTGCACCACACCTTCTTCCGAGTAGGCGCCGCTGCCCAGCTCGTCCTTCTCGCTGGGAATTCCGAACAGGACCACCGAGGACACGCCGAGCTCCTGCCCGTGCGCAGCTCGCTCGACCGCGCGCGTCACATCCTGGCGCCAGACGCCCGGCATCGAGGAAATTTCAGCTTCCCCGGGACTTTCATGCACAAAGAGCGGCAAAATCAGCTGGTCCGGGCGCAGGCTGGTTTCCCGTACCAGCGCGCGCAGGGCACGGGTGCGCCGCAGACGGCGCGGACGCTCGGTCAGTGGGCTGGACGTGCTGGGCTCGTGATTCTGGCGCGACTCCGGAAGGCGAGAGGTCATACTTTAAACCTAGCGCAGGCTGGAAAGAACAAAGGAGCGTCCGGCAGGGTTCCGGCGGGCTGCCGCAACGCGAATGGAAGGACCCATAAAAGTGCCTACTGCTGCGAGCCTGAACAGTTTCGGGACGGACAGCAGGATAGAATCACCCTGTGTTCTCGCGCTTGCTGCACGAACGTATCCGCCCCGTCGAGGTGCTGCAAGAGCGGCTCGGGACGCGGGTGGAGCGGGCAGTGTGGCGTGGCGAACAGGTGCTCGTCAAGACGCTCACCAGTGACGATCCGGAAATGATCATGCGCTTTCAGCGTGAAGGCGACATCGCGGCACGGCTGAGCACCCATCCGAACATTGTGCCCTTGCTGGGGCACACCAGAACGCAGCTGATCTACCGCTTCATCGAAGGAGGCGATCTGCGCTGCAAGTTTGAGCGTGGCGTGCTGGAAGTCCGTGAGGCAGTCGACCTGATGCGCGGTCTGATGGCGGCCATCGGTCACGCGCATGCCCGGGGGATCACCCACCTGGACCTCAAACCGGAAAACATCCTGCTCGAAGGTGGGCGGGTGCGCGTCACCGATTTCGGCCTGTCGCACGATCGCGCCGCACCGCGCATCACCCGCCTGGGAGAGCGCTTCGGCACACCGCACTACATGCCGCCCGAACAGTACAAGGGCGTCCGCAACGATCCGCGCAGTGACCTGTACAGTGCGGGCGTCATTCTGTTTGAGGCGCTCGCGGGTACTCCGCCGTACCGCGACCCCTTCAGCTGGCTGGCTGGCATTCGTGACGAGCGCGTGCCGCTGCCGCACCCCCAGGCGCTGCACCCGCTGCTCGAAATGGCGCTGGCGCGTGATCCTGCAAGGCGCCCGTCGAGCGCCATCGCCTTTCTGATCGAACTGGAGCGCGCAGCCGAACAGTTGCGCCTGGACGGATAGCGCCGAGAGGAGACATGGGCGCTTCGTTTGGCCTTCGGGGCAGCGTCCCTGCGTGCAGCTGCGATTGGTGTTCTATGCTGAGGGTGTGATTCTGGGCTTCACCGGCAACCGTTTTCTGGTCGAGCAGACTGCCCGCCGGGTTCTGGCCGAGCGCGGACTCACCCTGCGTGACCTGCCGCGTCTGGGCGGTGAGGACGTGAACACCGAGGTGCTGGCACCGTTGCTGGTGCCGTCGCTGTTCGGTGAGGCGTCCGTGGTGGTGGACCTCGAGGGAGTCAAGGTCGGCAAGGAACTGCTCGATCTGCTCAGCGGCGCCGACGCCACCGTCGCTGTTCTGGACGCTGCGGCGCCCGCGACCCGGCTCAAGCTGTATCAGAATCGCGGCGAACATTTCGCTTCGCCTGCGCCCGAAAAGCCCGGTGATGTTGCCGGATGGGTGGCGGTGCGCGCCCGTGAGCACCAGCTCAAGCTCGACCGCGACTCGGCGCTGTACCTGGCCGAGGTTTTTGGCAGCGACCTGGCGTCAATCGAGGGAGAGCTGACCAAGCTGGTTTTTGTGGACGGCCGGCTTGACCGCCAACGGGTCATGCGTGTGGTAGGTCGAGAGACGCCAGGGGACAGCTTTGCCATGCTGGGCGCCGCCACGACCGGGCGGCCTCAGGAAGCCCTCGCGCAGCTTTCACGGCTGCTCGGTGGCGGTGAGGACGCCTTCAAGCTGATGGGAGCGGTGGTGTGGCAGTACAGCCTGGTGGCGCGTTGCGTGGCACTGCTGCAGGAGGAACGCAGCGTGAATGAGCAGACGGCTGCCACCCGGCTCGGGGTCAGGCCATACCCGGCCAAAAAGGCCCTGGACGTCGCGCGCCGCCTCAGCGAAGCCAAAATCCGCAGCCACCTGTGCCGCATCCTCGAAGCGGACCAAGGCATGAAAAGTGGCGCGGACCCCGAGCTGACGCTGGAACGTCTGATGGTCAACCTCAGCCTGTAAGGTGAGATCAAACGACAAAAGCGCGCACGCCCGACGCTGCCAGTGCCGTCAGCCAGGCGTCCCGGGCCAGTTCCACGCGTTCGGACTGAAGGCCGGTCAACGTGATCAGCAGGCGCTCGCCTCCTCGGGCATCTCTGCCGAATTGCAGCATCACATCGATGTCGGGCCAGGCGGACTGTAACGACTGCAGGGAAGCCTGTGCCGGGTTTGGCGTGACCATCAGCCGCTCAGTGTAGGGCGTCACGCGGCGCCGTAGCCCAGGCGCCGCGCTGCCCCGGTCGCGGCGGCCGTACCCCACAGGCGCGCCGCGAGGCACAGGGCGGCGTCCAGGGCGCCAAGACCACCGTGGGAACTGATGCGGTCCGAGTCCTCGGACAGGCCCCCCGAAAGCACGTCCGAAGGTGAATACCCCCAGACGGTATCTTCCAGATCCGCTGAGGTGGAGACCACCAGGCCTTCCAGCAGTCCGGCCTCACCGAGCGCCAGTACGCCGCTGCCCGAGGCGGCCATCGGAACACCCCGCGCGTGCTGTGCCCGCAGAAAAGACTGGACCAGCGGATCGCGGCTCATCCGGGCAGCGCCCACGCCGCCCGGAACGAAAACCCCTTCAGGCGGCTCAAGTGCGGCGAACATCACTTCCGGTGTCGTGACCAGGCCTCCCGAGCCCACCACCGAGGCGCGCGAGCGGGCGACGGTGCGCGTCGCACCGTCGCCTCCGGCCAGGCTGAACACGCTGAGCGCCGCGCCAAGCTCGAGTTCCAGCACGCCGGCGTAGACCAGCACGGCCACGCTCATGTGTCACGCTCACGGGAACGGCGCGGCGAGAATTGAACAGGGAATTTCTGGATGAATCTCGGCAACTCTGCTCCTTTTCAGCACTTTGTCCAACGGTTTCGCGCTCAGCCCGCACACCAGTGTTAGGCGCGGCGCTCGGCAGTGTGGAAGCTCAGCCGGTACGCCCGGCGCGCGAGAGGCGGCTCGACGACGCCGTACTCTGCCATGACCTGCAACGCTTCCTGCGGCAGGCGTTCAATACGTCGCAGGTACTCGAGGGCCGTTTCGATGCGGTCAAAGCGTCGCGGGTGCGGGTCCTCGCCGCAGTACAGGTCCAACCAGCGCAACGTCATCGCCCCAGTGTAATCCAAGCGTGTCATCTGGTCGGCCCACTCACAGTTCGCGCAGGTCTTCCCACAGCTGCCAGCCGACACCCGGCGGAGTCCGCTCCAGCAGGGGCCCCAACGCTTCGGAGAGCCCCTGCGCGTGAGCGTGCAGCGTGTCGTTGTCAGGCCGGCGTTCGTATACTCGGAAAGTCGTGAACTGGTAAAACACCTGCGATGAGGTAAGCTCACCGTTCTCGAAAAAGGCAAAGGGAGGCGTGACCTCGTCCCAGACCAGCCGGGCGCCCGACAGTTCCTGGGGCAGGTAACCGGAGAGCTCGATACCCGCGTCGCGCGGATGCCACAGGTATCCCTGCAGCAGGCGGATGGGCTGTAGTTCCTCGGACTCCGTCAAACGCGCTCCACGTCGGTCAAGGGCACGCGCAGCCAGCCCTGCAGGTCGCTCAGGAACTCGGCGTGGCGGGTGTGGTCGTAGAGCAGTCCGTGAAAGCCGTGCGCCTGGGCAGCTGCGATATTCTCTGGCACGTCATCCACGAAGGCACACGTTTCGGGAAGCACGTTCAGCGCGTCCACCAGGGCCTGAAATGCCTTGGCGGAAGGTTTCTTGTGACCGATCTCGTTGCTGAAAACCAGCGCATCGAAGCGCCCGAATTCCGGATCCTGGCGCAGCACGTCGCTGACCACCGGGTAGTTGTTGCTCAGCAGGCCCACGCGAACACTGCCGGGCAGTTGTGCCAGCGCGCGGTACATCGCTTCATTGCGCACCACCGAGCCGAGATACAGGTCACGAAAGTCCTCGTAAGGTACAGCGCCGATCTGAAGGCGCTCCGCGAACTCTTCCCAGAACGCCGGAAGGGTCCATTCACCCACCTCCAGGTGATGGATCAGTGCAAAATAATGCGTTCGGACCACATCGACGTCGAGCGCGTACTGTTTTGCCAGCCGCTCGGTGGAACGGCCGTCGAAGGTTCCGATGGTGAACACGCCGCCCCAGTCGAACGCCACGTGCCGCGCCGCGTTCGAATTCGTTGCCTTGGTCATTTCTCTCCTTTGACGTCGAGCAGGACGCCCCGCCGGGCCCAGGCCGACATGTTGAGGCTACGCAGGAAACGCCATGCCCGCTCCCAGTCTGTATATGTCGCGAGGCGCACCCCACGGCCGTCACGCTGCACCTCGCTGCGGTGAGCCGCATGCGCGGCCTGAACGTCAAGCCCGGGCAGGTGACGCAGCGCCACTTCCTCACTCAGCGAGGGTGCGGGCAGCGTGAGGACCGTGCTGGTCAGTACGGCCGCAAATCCCGAGGCGCGGTCCCGAAGCAGGGTCAGGAGCTGCGTGCTGGGGGTTTCGCTGTGCTCGCTGAGGGTTTCGCTCCAGACGATGCGCGCGGCAGTGTCACCTTCGCCGGTCAGGGCCAGCTGATGCCGCGCGCCCTGGAGTCCTGGGGCGTAGAACGCGCCGTGCTCGGCAAATCCCAGGGCAGCGTACGCTTCGCGCATGCTGCGGATTTTGCGGGTGTGGTCGCTCGTCGCTCCCCAGGCTCGCCCATCCTCGGACGAACCGGAAAGCGGCTCGAAGCGCAATTCGTCGGGAATTTCCGCTCCGCGAAAGGCTTTCTGCTCCATGCGGGCGCGCGACAGGTCGGGACGCAGCCGCTGCGCGGCCTCGACGCCGAGCAGCAGCTCGAGTTCCTCGCCGGTCAGGGCGGCGAGGTTCAAAAAAGGCGCCACGAGCGGAGTATACGTGACCAGGACCGGGAGACGCACAGCAAGCCCGGTTGGCGGGCAGGTCAGGGCTTTCCGTTGGCCCGGCCGTCCCTCATGGGCGGCCCGGCTGAAGGCCCGCTGCGCCGCACCTCGCGCCTCAGGGGCATCTTATACTTCCAGCATGACCGCTTCGAACGCCTCCGAACCACACTACGCGGAGCTGACCCGCGCCATCGCAGACAAGCTGCGCCGTCACCCCGGACCGATTGTGGTGCTTTCGCACGTCGATCCGGATGGAGACGCGCTGGGAAGCTGTCTCGGTCTCGTGCGCGCCCTGCGCAGCCTGGGCCACGACGCGCGGATGTACATGCGCGTTCCGCGCTATCTGGGATATTTCCTGGCCGAAGGCGAAGCGCAGGAGGCCCTGGGCGCCTGGCCCGAGGGGGCACTGCTGGTGGTGCTGGATGTCGACAACAACGACACCGGGCGGGTCGCGGGAGCTGACCTGGCTTCCTTCACGGGTCAGGTCATCAATGTCGATCACCACGGCACGAACAAACGCCGGGCCGACCTCGGACTGGTCGACCCGACTAAGGCGGCCACCGCCCTGATGGTCAAGGACCTGATCGAGGCGCTGGGCGTGCCCTGGACCCCAGAGACCGCCACGCCAGTCCTGCTGGGCATCAACACCGACACCGGTTCGTTCCGGTTTTCCAATACCACGCCCGAGGTGCTGCGCGCGGGCGCCGATCTGGTCGAGCACGGCGCGCAGCTGGCCTGGATCAACGAGATGCTCGCCCAGCAGCCCCGCGCCTACTTCGCCCTGCTCGAACTGGTACTGGGCAGCATGGAGTTTCTGATGGACGGCCGGGTGGTCACGGCGCGCGTCGACGAGGCCATGCTGCACCGCACGCAGTCGAGCTGGGACGACGTGGAGTCATATGTCAGTACCATCCGCTCGGCCGAGGGAACCGAGCTGGCCTGCCTGTTCAAGGATTACGGTGAGCGCGTCAAGCTGTCGCTGCGCTCACGAGGGCGGGTGAGTGCTCAGAACATCGCCGTGGCCTGTGGTGGCGGTGGCCACGTGGCCGCTGCGGGCGCGACGGTGACGGGTTCGTACGCGCAGGTGCGGACCAGGTTCGAGGAGGAAGCGCGGCGCGAGTTCGAGCGAGTCGGTCTGATCTGAGGCCCCCGTGTCAGGCCGGACCGGGCTTCATGCTCCTTCACGGCAAGCCTCCAGCAGCTTTCCGGTGGCCTGGAGGGCTGTCGGACCGAGCGGGCTGCGCTCCAGGCCGAGCAGGGAGGCCAGGCGCTCGCGTCTGCTGGTGCTGAGGTGATTCCAGCCCACCAGGTCCGCGCGGTGTGTGCGCGCGGCCTCATCGCGCAGCAGGCGCACCGCGCCATCAAAATACCCAGCCTGAAACGCGGCCCGGGCGCGCCGTTCCTGCTCCACGAGACCCAGGCCGCGCGATGCCAGCAGCACCCTGCGCGCTTCGTCCTCTCCTGCGAAGCCGTAAAGTGACTCCAGGTGGTATACGGCTCGGGGAAACTTCAGCCCGGCCACCGCGCGCCAGGCGTGCGGAAGACGGATTTCGAATTCGGGCCACGCGTGCAGCCAGGTCAGCAGCGCCGGATACAGAAACGTCAGGGCCACCTCGCGCGCGATCACCAGACACTGCAGCTGACCTGCCACGCCCTGGCCGGGTCCGGTGAATTCGCGCTGCGCCTGCTCCAGCGCCGAGCGGGCGCTGTTGAGCAGGTCGGAGCGGTACGCGGCCCTTTTTTCATCTGAGAGTCCCCAGAGCGTCTTCTGGATGCGGGCGAAGTAGCCGGTGGGGTCGTAGGCGACGCGGGAGGTGGCGAGCAAGCCCAGCGGCGCCTGCTCACGGGCCGTGTCCCAGTCGCGCCACGCTTCGAGCTGCTCGTAAGGAAAACGTTCCTGGGTCAGGCCGGCGCGGGTTTCCGTGTGGTGGGACAGCAGACCCCGCTCGAAGGTCACGATGGTCGGGACGCTGCCACTCCAGGCATTTTCGGTGGCAAAGCTTCCCGCCCAGGCGACTGCCCGCACTTTGCGCTCGGTGACCAGCCGCTCCAGGATCCGCGCGGGTTCAGCGGGCATCAACGAGGATCCTCGCGCGTGAAATCGGGGAAGGCGTGAGATCTGGCACCAGGGCGACGGGTCTCACGCACTGCGGGAAGCTTACAGGCCAAGCCAGTCACTCGCCTGCTGTTCGACTTCTTCGGGCGCCTCGGCCTGCATGACCTCGTCCTTGCGGGTGGCGTACGCGGGAAAAGGAAAGGTGACCATCACCGGCGTGGGCACTTCGGGCTGCTGCAAAATCATGGTGCCCGGCTGCAGAATTGCGGCGCGCAGACGGTAGGTCGCGGGCAGGAAGCGGTATTCGGGCCGCTCGGCTTCGGCAGGATCGAGGCGGCCCACGACGCGGATGGCGGCGTTGCTGGTAATGCGCCGCTCGACCTCCGAAGCCGTCTGCTGTGCACCGATCAAGATGATGCCCATCGAGCGTCCGCGTTCGGCGATGTCGAGCAGCACCTCCTTGATCGGGCTGTCCCCGTCACGCGGCGCGTACTTGTTCAGTTCGTCGAGCACCACAAATACGTAGGGCTTGCGTCCCGAACGCTCCTTCTTGTCGAACAGCTCGCGCAGCACCACGCCTACCACGAACATCTGCGCGTGCGGGTGCAGCTGATGAATGTCGACCACGCTGAGCTGTACGCCCGGCCTTAGCACATCAGGCCGAAAGCGCGCGGCCTGCTCTGCGCTCAGGTCGCCGCGCACGAGCGGGGAGAGGTGCTTTTGCACGCCGCGCAGGCGGCGTACGAAGGCTTGCAGGGTGCCCTGGTTCTGCTTGGCGACCCACTTGGGATCGCCCGCGCCGTCGCTCTGCTCGAGCAACTTGTATTCGATGTACGACACCAGCTGTTCGAAGCTGGTCAGGCGCGTCTTGCCCATCTCGTCGAAGCCCAGGCCGAGTTCGATGGCCTGAAATTCATCCTGCTCGTTCCAGTCGTCGACCGTGAGGTAAGGCTTGTTTGGCTCGCTCATGGCCAACCGGTAGAGTTTTTCCTCCAGCCCGGAAATGACGAAGCCGAGGTTGAGGCTCGCTTCCCGGTCCGAGAAGCAGTACGGCAGCAGGCGCTTGAGACAGAATTCGCGCAGCGTCCACAGGTATGGCGTGACACCCTGCGCGCGCTGTTCGACGTGCGGTACTACGGCGTCCCCGCCGCCTGGATGAGGCGGGGCGAGGAACTGCACGTCGGTGAACGGAGTGCGTGGAAGCCCCAGCGCCCGGTAGCGGTCGCCGCTCTGAGCGCGGGCGGCCATCACCTTGCCTTCTTTTTCGCTCAGCTTGGCGTTGGGCAGGTCCAGAAAGAACAGATCCTCGCCCTTCACGTTGAAGATCAGGGCTTTGGTGTTGCCGCGTTCGGTTCCCAGCGCCTGGGAGTTGAAAATCGAGTACAGCAGAAACAGTGCATAGCTGGTCTTGGTGGCCACTCCCGACACGCCCGAGATGTTCACGTGCGCGCCCTGCGAACCGTTGAGGAAATCGAAGTTGAGCGCGACGGGCTGGCCGGAGCGCAGCAGGCCCGCCGGAAGCTGCGACTTCATGCCGTCCTGGTACAGGGCGCGGGCCAGATCCTCGTCCTGCGCGTGAAAGACCCGGTCGCCGGGCTGCGGTGGTACGAAGTCCTCGGGATCGACGCGGGTCACCAGCACGTGCGCGGTGTAGCTGGTGTTGGCGGGCAAAAAGCCGTTCACGACTTCTTCGACGTCACTCTCGAAGCTGACGCCTTCGTGGATTTTGCGCACAGCGTCCACTACCCCATAAAAGGCCACGCTGGAGCCGTCTGGCTTTCTGGTGCGTGCCACGATGAGATCGTCGAGCTGAACGCTGGCGCCCGCCACCACCGAGAACCAGAACTGCAGTGGTGTGGCTTCCTGGGTGCCGAGAATCATGCCAACCGGAGTTCCGCTCACGCCACGCCTCCGAGCGGCTGACCGAGTTCCTGGGCGATGTGCGCGCGAATACGCCGCATCACGAGCGAAGCGTCACCCATCGCACGTCCCATTGCCTGCTCCAGCGCCCGGGTCGGAATCAGATTCTGCGGCGCACGCGGGTCCTTGTGGGCCTTGGAGGCGAGCTTGCACAGCAAGTCGCCGCTCAGGTCGGCAATGGCGCGTACGATGTTGGGCAGCTCGGTGTTGTCACCCGCGTGCATCTCCAGCCGCATTACACCCGCGTAGGGATGCTGGTAGAACTCGGCGTCACACAGGCGCACATACCAGGTGAAGCGCGCTTCGCCGGAGCCGTCATAGCGAAAGTAGAGAATCGGGCTGCGCTCGCCGGGGCGCAGTTCGGAGAGCAGATAGGCACGGTCGGCGCTGACGTACAGGGTCTGCATGGTCTTCACGCATCCGACCACCGCGCCACCGCCGAAGCCGGGGCGCACCGGGCCATCTTGCAAGGTGAGTGCAGCGAGATCTTCCTCGTCGTCGTCCTCGCTCCACGGTACCTGTGACGCGAAGGCGTGCGAGAGTTTCTGCTCCTCACGCAGCATCAGGGACTGGATTTTCTGGGCGGGCGCACTCTGGGTGTTGCCTTCGGCGTTCTCCACCCGGTAGAGCAGCTCTCCGGTGTGGGGGTTGCGGGGAATCAGGCGCGCGCCCTCGGCCTTGACGTCCCCGCACAGCGCCAGTATCCGGCTGGCGCGGACGTGCTGCAATTGCGCTTCACGCCGTCCGTGTGGATCCAGCTCGACAGCGCCCACCACGTAGGCGCCATAGCCACCAAACAGTGGCGCTGCACCGTTCTCGACCAGCAGGCGGGCTTCCATGCGGGGTTTGCCGTCCACCACATAGACCGTGTGCAGATTCTGCGGAATCGTGCGGCGCGCCAGCCGTTCCCAGCGGTTCGACTCGATATCGATCACGTCCCCCTTGAAAGCGTTCAGGCTCATCTGAGGATCAAGGGTGTCGATGGGCCAGGGGTCGAGGCGAATCCGCATGCAGCCATGTTAGCTCAAGGGTCCAGTTCGGCAGTTGAAGGAGACGGAAATCTGATGCGTGAAGTGAGCAGAGGACCGCCCGGTTGGGCGGTCCTCTGCTCTTCTGGGGTGGATTTACCTGAAATTGACGCCGAGTTTGAAGCCCGGAATAGCGTAGCCGATCAGGCCGCCCCCACCGCTGCCAGTCACGAAGGCCGGACCGATGTTGGCTTCACCAAAGAGGCTCACGCCATTCTGAAAGTTGTATTCGACCACACCCAGGATGTTGGGACGAACCAGCAAAGCGCCCGCGCCGCCCGCGCTGATGAAGCCCAGGTCGGTCCCGAAACCGTAGCGCGACTTCCAGGCGCCGTCGTTGCTGAGGTTGCCTCCCGGCAGGATGATCGCCGCGTTACCGGTCACGATCAGCGCACCGCCAAGCGCCAGGGGCACGCCCACACCGAACCGTGATGCGAAATTTCCGTTGTCCACCGTGTACTGGGCACCCAGCGTGTAGAGGCCAAAGTAGCCTTCAGCTGACGCCATCGACACCATGCCGGCGAATGCGAGAGCCATAAAAGTTTTCTTCATGAGAACCTCCGCGGGAACGATAGCATGGCGCTGAGCCGAGGCGACCAGCAAATGGGGCCCGGCCCCGCGAAGAGTGCAAGAGGAGGGCGCGGACGCCATGGCGTCCGCGCCCTCCTCTTGCAGCCTCAATCCAGCAGTTCCGGAAAGTTGAGCTGCATTTCGTTCCAGGTCAGCAGCCGCATGCTGCCGTCCGCTTCGTCGAACAACCAGAAACGCGGCACGCTGTCCTTGTAGATCACGCTGCCGTCGTTGGCGATCAGGGCGCGTGCACATTTTTTCAGGTGAGTCTGGCACTCCTCGCCATCCAGCACGAGTTCTTTCACGACATTCTCCTTGACACCTCAGGGCGCCTCACGCCTTCCAGCATACTCCAGGACATCCTGACAATTATGGGTATCTTCATGTTCTGTGCCCGCTGCGCGCTCGCGCCGGGGCGAATAATAGGCCGCGCCGCCCTGGCTTGGGTGAGAATGCAGGTCGGCTTGCTCTTCAGGTCCACGCCGAACGCTGGAGCTTGTGCTGAGACGGGCCAGCGTTACAATAGCGGGCATGGCCGAGCCAGACGAGGCGAGCCCGCTCACTCAGCAGACCCCCGATGAAAACGCGGCCCGCCCGCGCGGTCGCCACAAGATCTATGTCGGTATGGCCAGCGGGGTCGGAAAAACCTACCGTGCCCTGCAGGATCTTCACGAGCTGCTGGCCGCAGGGCGCCGGGTGATGATCGGGGTGCTGGAGACACACGGCCGACGTGAAACCCAGGACGTCGCGTACGCGCTGCCGTCCTTTCCACGTCGTGAAGTGGAATTCAAAGGGGCGGTGTTGAGTGAAATGGACTTGGGAGGGCTGTTGCACCTCCGCCCCGAAGTGGTTCTCGTCGACGACCTGGCGCACACCAATGCGCCCGGCAGCGCTCACGCGAGGCGGTATGAGGATGTCGAAGACCTGCTGGCGGCCGGCATCGACGTTGTTTCTACCGTGAATATCCAGCACCTCGAAAGCCTCAACGACCTGATCGCGCGTTTGACCGGCGTGCGCGTGAAGGACCGCCTGCCCGACAAGGTGCTGCAGGAAGCCGACGAGGTGGTGCTGGTGGACGTCAGTCCACAGACCCTGCAACACCGCCTGCGTGCCGGAAAAATCTATTCCCCTGACAAGGTCGACGCCGCGCTCAAGAACTTTTTTACCGAAAGCACCTTGACGACGCTGCGTGAACTGGCGCTGCGGCAGGTCGCGGACGCCGTGCAGGGTGAGGATCAAGACAACGGCGGTGTCAAGGAGCGCATTCTGGTCGCCTGCGCCCTGGAGCCCGAATCGGGCCGGCTGATCCGCCGGGGCGGGCGCATTGCCAGTCGGCTCGGCGGGGAACTTGACGTGGTCTTCGTGAGTTCAGGGAAGCCCGATGCCCAGGGCGAGCAGCTCCTGCAGTTTTTTCAGGACACCACCGAGGCACTGGGAGGCCACTTCAAGGTCATTCCCAGCCAGGGAAACATCGGACGCACCCTGGTGCAGTATGTCGAGGCAAATCACATCACCCAGGTGGTGATCGGTGAGAGCAGCCGTTCCCGCTGGGAGGAATTTTTGCGCGGTTCGATCGTACATACGGTGCTGCGCCACACCCGCAACGTGGATGTTTACGTCCTGACACGCGAATAGCGTCCGATGGCCACAAAGTCACCGGGCACGACGAAGCTGTTTCATGTCATGGGGGAGTGGTTCTACTTGCCCGCCGGGCGTTTCCCGAAGGCTTGGTCTCGAAGGCCTGGGCTCTCAGCTGTCACTCGTGCCGGTGACTCCGCCTCGCGGACCCGACACCAGGCCTTCCACGGTCGCCTCTTCACGGGCACGCTGTTCAAGCGAGGCCTGGTCGGGCTCAGCGCTGACAGAAGCACCCTGCTGCAAGTTGCTGTACCGCTCGGTCGAGGGAGCCGCGTCCCGCGCGCCCGAGATGCCGTCGAGGCTCCGGTCCTGGTGTTCGGGTGTGTCCTCGCTGATGCCGCGCAAACCTCCCGTGGCCATCATTCCAGTGTCCTCAGTCATCGCTCCTCCGTAATTTGCTCTTCAGCCTCTTCAGCTTAGAAGCGGTGTCATGCGGAGGCCCTGAGGAACAGCGCAGGGAGGCTTCATCATCGCAAGCGCGCCAGGCGCCGCCCGATGCGGCCCCGGTCACGCTCCACGGATACGTTCGAGCAGGTGCGTGTGACGCACTTCGCGCTGACGCGACGCGGCAATGGCCCAGGCCCGCTCGGAGCCGACCGCCAGGAAACGCTCGCTGGCCCGTGTCAGGGCCGTGTAGGCCAGATTGCGCGACAGCATGTTCGCGTGGGCCTCGTGCAAGACGCCCAGCACGGTCTTCCACTCGCTGCCTTGCGCGCGGTGTACGGTCAGCGCGTAGCCCAGCTGCAGATTCCACAGCTCGGCGCCGGACAGTTCGACGATATTGCCCTCGAAGTCCACCTGAACTTTCCCGCCGCCTTCTGCGAGCACCAGGCCGAGCGTTCCATTGAACACCTCATTCTGGTAATCGTTCTTGGTCTGCACCACGTAGTCGCCTGCGCGCACTTCGAACTCGCCGATGCGCGTGCCGCCCGAGCCGGGATTGAACAGGCTCTGCAGGGCGTGGTTGAGCATTTCCACGCCCAGCGGGCCCTTGCGCATAGGGGAGAGGACCTGTACCATCGACGGCCCGCCCAGTTCGCGCACCAGCAAAGCCACCCGGCGCGCGCCCACGTCGCTTTCGACCTCGATGTGGCGCAAAGCCGCAGGCCCGAAGACGGGCGGCTGACCACCCAGCAACCCGTGGGCGGCAGTCACAATCGGACTTTCGGCCGCCTGACGGTAAATTTGCTGCAGGCGCACGGTGGGCGCGATCTGGGTCAGCGCGAGGAGGGGCAGGCCTGCATCGACGGGCGGCAGCTGATCAGCGTCCCCCACGAGCAGTACGCGCGTGCCCGGCCCAAGGGCACTGAGCAGGGCCAACAGCAACGCGTCGCCGCACATGCTGACCTCGTCCACGATGATCAGGTCGTAGAGCAGTGGCTCGATGGGCCCGAAGCGAAAACCGTCCGGGCCATACCCGAGGAGCCGGTGAATGGTGCTGGCAGTTCTGCCCGTCACTTCGCCCAGCCGGCGCGCCGCCTTGCCGGTTGGCGCGCACAGGCCGACTTCCAGCCCGAGCTTCTCGGCCAGATCGGCCACGGCCCGCGTGGTGGTGCTCTTGCCGGTGCCCGGTCCGCCCGTCAGCACCACCAGCCGGTTTTCTTCCAGTAACTGCAAGATTTCGGCCTGCTGGGCACTGAGCCCGCGGGCGTCCTTTTTCGTGACGGTCCATTCGTCGCTGGGCGGCGTGGCCAGCAGCGTGCGGATGGTGCTCGCGAGCTTCTTTTCGGCGCGCAGCACGCTCGGAAGGTAGATACGCCCGTCATCGTCGATGACCCGTCCGAGTTCGCTGGCGCTTTCCAGGGCAAATTCGGCCTGCAGCGGCGAGACCCGCGCGTAGTGGACGAGCCCCCTGAGCGCGCGTTCGTGCGGCAGGTAGGTGTGCCCACCCGCCAGCTGGGCCTGCTGCAGGGCATAGACCGCCGCGGCCGTCAGTCGTCGCGGGTCGTCGCGTTGGATTCCCTGCTTCTCGGCGAGCTTGTCGGCGGTGAGAAAGCCGATGCCTTCGATTTCCGTGAGCGCGTAAATATCCGAATTGAGGTGATCCAGGGCGTTCGAGCCGAAGTGCTTCACGGCGCGCTGGGCCTGCGAGATGCTGAGTCCCAGACCTTGCAGCCCTGCGATCAGGCGACGCTCGCCTCCCGCTTCTTCCCAGCTCTGCACGATTTTGTGCAGGGTGCTGCGGGTCACGCCGGGCACCGACAGCAGCCGTTCGGGGTCCTCACTGAGAATGTCCAAGGCGTCGGCACCGAAATGCTGCGCGATGCGTCCTGCCAGCACTTTGCCGACTCCGGCGACGCGCGCTTCCAGGTAGGCCGCGACACCCTCTTCGTTGAGCGCCACGGGCACGTCGTCCAGCAGCAGCAGCTGAATGCGGTACTGATACCCGTATTCGCGGTGCTCTTCGAGGGTAACCTCGGCGTTGAAGGTGTCACCGGACTCCAGCGGGGGCACCATTCCGACCAGGGTGGCGTCGTTGTCCCGGCCTTCTTCGTTTTCGATGGTTGCCGAGAGCACGGCAAAGCCGCTGTCAGCACGGAAGCGCACTTTGTTCACGCTGCCACGCACCCGCAGATGCTGAGCGGATGGAGCGTCGGGGTTCGAGGTGAGCGGAGAATCTGGGGTCACGGCGTTATGTGGACAGCATAGCGGAGATCCGGTGGCGAATGCGAGGCAAGACAGCTGCGGCCAAAAGGCTCACGCGCCCGAAGTGGGTTTCCGAGCTGAGCGCGTCCAGCTGACGGTCACACGCGCACTCAGCGCACTCAGCGGGAGGCGTGTTCCAAAGATTCACAGCACCTGGCGCGGAGGGCCCAGGTGCAGGCTGTGGTCGTCTTGCCGCGCCGCCGGATACGTCATCGTGATTTGGGCGGCGTCCGCTTCTTCTGCTTCAGGCATAATGAAGGCTCATGCGTTTACTGCACACCGCCGACTTCCACGCCGGACGCACCCTGCGCGGCTTTGACCGGACCCCTGAAATTCGGGCCGCCCTCACCGAAGTGGCCGATCTCGCGAAGAGTGAGCGGGCAGATGCCGTTCTGGTGGCCGGCGACCTCTTTGATTCGGTCAACCCCAGTGCCGAAGCCGAGTCGGCCATCTATGATTTCTTTTTGCGTCTGCGCGAACTGGAGATTCCCAGCGTCGCGATTGCCGGCAACCACGACAGCGCCAACCGACTTGCTGGCCTTTCGGGTCTGCTGGGCTGGGTCGGGGTGCACCTCGTCGCGCAGATGCCCGCGAGTCCGCAGGCGGCGGTGCGCACCATCACCGCCAAGAACGGCACGGACCTGGTGGTGGCGGCCTTTCCGTTTCTCAGCGAGCGTCGCCTGGTGAAGTACGCCGACGTGCTCGGCGGGGACGTCGGGGCCTGGCGGCAGAAGTACCGCGAAGGCATGGGTTTTTTCATGGGGCAGTTCGAGCGTTCCTTCCGGGCGAACGCTGTCAACACCCTCATGCTGCACGCGACCGTCGAAGGCAGTGCCCCGTCGGGCTCCGAGCGGACCTTCCTGTTCGACCTGACCAACGCCTACACCGTGTCGCCCCAGCAATTCCCGACCAGCGCCCAGTACGTTGCGCTGGGTCACGTTCACAAGCCGCAGCAGCCCTCCGAGGCGCCGCCCGCGTATTACCCGGGCAGCCTGATTCAGCTGGACTTCGGGGAGGCCGGCGAGCGCAAGGGAGTCAACCTGGTGGAGGTCGAGCCGGGCCGACCGGCCAAAGTGCATTTTTTGCCGCTCTCGGCTGGAAAACCCTTGAAGGTGGTCAAGTCGGACCTTGACGATCTGGACCGCAAGCTGGCCGCCGTGGCGGACTTTCCCGGCTTGCTGAAGGTGGTGGTGCAGGTGCCGGGCGGAGCGACGATGCCCGGACTCAAGGACCGGGTGCTGCGGCTGTTGCCACAAACGCTCGCCATCGAAACCGAAGCGGTGGGCGAGGCAGCGCCGGCCAGCGTGGAGCGCCGCGACGGCCTGACCCCGCTGCAGCTGTTCGAGCGGTACTATCGGGAGCGGCGTGGCGTCGAGACCCTGCCGTCGAACCTGAAAGCCGCCTTCGAGGAAGCCGACCGACTGGCCCGCGAAGAAGAAGTGCCGGGTGCCGGGGTGAACGCATGAAGCCGCTCAAGCTGGCCGTGCAGGGCTTCACCTGCTTTCGACAGCACGTCGAAATCGACTTCGAGCACCTGGAACTCTACGCCATTCAGGGCCCGACGGGCAGCGGGAAGTCGAGTCTGCTCGACGCGGTGATGTACGCGCTGTACGGCCAGACGCCGCGCCTAGGCAAGATCGGGCACGACGCGCTGATTTCGCAGGGTGAGCGGGGTCTCTCGATCAGTCTGGAATTCGAGTCGGCCGGTGCGCGCTACCGAGTCGCGCGCGCGCGTGGGCGACGGCAGGCCGACAACGAGGTGCGTTTCGAGACCTGGAACGGTGAACGTTTCGTGACGCTCACCGAAACCAAGAAAGCCGAGACACAACTGGCGATCGAGAAGGTGGTCGGACTCAACTTCGATTCGTTTACCCGCGCCGTGGTCCTGCCGCAAGGACAATTCGACCGTTTTCTGCGAGGCACCGGCAAGGAGCGTCAGGAACTGCTGGGCGCGCTGCTGGACCTCGACCACTACAGACGCATGGCCGAGGTGGCGGGTGAACGCAAGGCGGCCCTGAGCGCCGATCTGCGCGCCCAACAGACCCTGCTCGACGGCGAGTACGCCAGCCTGACGCCAGAGGTACTGGACGGCTGGCGAACTGAAGTGCGGCTGGCCGAGGAGGCCGCCGAGCAGGGTCAGTCGGTGCGTGAGCAGCTGAGCGCTCGGGTCGCCGAGCTGGCCCAGATCGGGGCGCTGCACGCTCAGCTGAGAGCGGCACGCGCTTCACTGAGCGAGCTCGAGGAGCGCCGTGCGGCGACCAACGAAGCCCTGGAGCGCGCCCGCCGTGCCCGCCGGGTCGCGGGCGTTCTGCCGCGCATCGAGGCGCGTGACCGCGCGCAGTCACGCGCTGAGCGGGCGATGGCGGAGGTCAGCGCAGCCCGGCAGACACGTGATGAGCGCGTCGTCGGGGTGCGCGCGGCGCTGCAGCAGTCCCAGGAGGCGCAGAGCGCTCTGCAGGAATGCCCTGCCTTGCAGCGCCGCGCGGACGGCCTGCACGAGGCCGAACGTAAACTGGCAGTGTTGCGGCGTCACGGCGGTTCGCTCGGGCTGACCGACCCATCGCCGCGCGCCTGGGACGAAGACGCTTTTGTGCAGGCACGTGAGCGCGTGAATTTCCAGCAGCAGCTTTCGGTCGAGGCGAAAGCCATCGAACACGAAGCGCGTGAAATTGCCGCCCTGCGGCTGCGGGTGGCGAGCGACGACGAAAATCTGGCCGCCTGGCGCCTTCAGCAAGAAGACGTGACGGAAAAGGGCCGGCAGATTCGCAGTGAGCACGACGTGGCGGCAGCTGAATTGCGTTCCGTGCGCGAACGTGAGGGTGCACTGGCCTTGCGTCACCAGTTGCACGTCGGTCAGCCCTGCCCACTGTGCGAGCAGACGGTGCACGCGCTGCCCGCGCCTCCCGCCGTCGATATGGCTACCCTGGAACAGCGCACCTTAACGCTCGAGGAAGCCCTGCTGGCGCTGCGAGACCGGCTCAGCGAGCTGCGTGCCAACATCCGTGCGCTGGAGGGCACCGTGACCCGGGACCGCTCTGATCTCTATCGCCGTGAAGAGGCGCTCAACTCCCGCCGTGAGGCCCTGAGGCGCCTGCAGGAGCAGCTCTCAGGCGACGCTGCCGCCGAGGCGCGTTCGCTGTTGGCCGGTCTGGCCGCTGAATTGCGTGCCAGCGGTGACGACCCGGCCGGGCAACGGCGCGCGCTGCTGAGCGAAATTGCAATGCGGGTCTCCCGTACCGAGGAAATCCGTCGCCGCGCCGCGACCCTCGAGGTGTCGCTGGCCGCCGCCGAAGCGGCCCTAAGCTCCGCCGAACGCGGTATGGCCGAACGCCAGAGCGAATTCGACAGCGCGGAGCAGGTCCTGAGTACCAGCCTCGCCGAGCTGCGGCTGACCGAAGCGCAGGCCAGTTCGGCAGCGCTGCCCGAGCACGAGATCCTCGGGCTCGAAGAGCGCTACCGGCTGTGGAGCACGGTCCTGGAGAAATGCCAGGGCGAGGTGGCCGATCTGGAGAGCACTTTGGGTGGCCGCACGTTCGACGAGCGGGAGTTGCTTGAAGCGCGAGCGCAGTGTGAGCGTGCCGAGCAGTACGTCACGGCCTCACGGCGCCGCGCCGCGGAACTGGCGGCGCAGCTGCGCGCCGGAGAGGAGAAACTCGCGCGGAAACTCGAACTTGAAGCGGCCCTGGCCCGCACCTCGCGCGATCTGGACACCTGGTCGGCCCTGGCGCAGTCCCTTCGGGCCAACGAGTTCCAGCAGTTTCTGCTGGCTGAAGTCGAATCGAGCCTGCTGGACCGGGCGGGCGAGCTGCTGTTCGAGATCAGCGACGGACGCTACCGCCTGCTGCTGGAAAGCGGTGAGTACAGCGTGCAGGATCTATGGAATGCCGGCGAGACCCGCGGTGTCAAGACCCTTTCGGGAGGCGAGACTTTTCTGGCCAGCCTGGCCCTGGCGATTGCCCTGAGTGATTACCTTGCCGGGAATCATATTCTCGGGGCACTTTTTCTGGACGAGGGATTTGGCACCCTCGATCCGCAGGCCCTGGAAGCGGTGGCGGGCGCCCTCGAAAAGGTCCGTACTCAGGGCCGTACGGTGGGGGTCATTACTCACGTCGAGAGTCTCTCGGAGCGCCTGCCGTCACGCATTCTGGTGAGCAAGAGCGTGGCTGGCAGCCGCGCCCTCCGCATGGAATAAAGCCGGTCGAACACGGCGCTGTTCAGGCAGGGTAACCGACCCTTCGCGCGGCGGCAGGAACGCAACGTAAGTGGTCCGGAGACGGGGCAGCGGGACATGAAAAGAGCACTCCGGAGTTCCCGGAGTGCTCTGGCAGAAACAGACGCTCAGAGGCGGCGCATCAGGTCTTGCAGGGACTGCGTGTTGCGCCACTGCATGCCCTGCGTGACATAGGTGCGGGCAGTGTCGCGGTCACCGCGTTGCAGGGCCAGGTAACCGAGCTTGGCAGCGGACAGGGCGGCCAGGTCACGCTCGGCTTCGGTCAGCTCGCCCAGTTCCCTCCAGGCGTTGTAAGCGTTGATCCACCACTGGGTCTTGGTGTAGAGCTGTGCGCTGTAGGACCGGTACTCGCGGTTGTCAGGTTCGGCCATTGCCGCCATGCTGGCGTCCGTGACGGCAGCCTTCCAGAGGGTACGGTCGACGAAAGCCACCGGGTAGGCGACTTCGGCCTGCACGGCCTGCTCCTGGGCGCGGGCGAAGTATTGCTCGGCGCTCAGCTGTCCGGTGGCCTGGGTGGCCGGCGCGGCGGGCTGCGTCTGGGTCGTGGTTGTTGTGGTGGTCGTGGTGCCCGTTTGGGCGAATGCCATGGTGGTCATGCCGAGGATCACACTTACAATGAGAGTCTTTTTCATATCACTTAGCATTGTAGAAATGCAGTGTTGTAACGTCTACGAAGCAGCTTCTGAGCCAATGAAGCTTACAGGTCGCATGAAGACCGAATGAAGGAGTCCACTTTTAAATGAGAAAATCATTGACCTTCGCTTTGTTTATGCTTCATCTTTCCGGAGTAACATTGGCTGCCAGCCCTCCGGCGGTGGTGTGGCAGAAGCCGCTGAAAGGCCTGAGTGCCCTGGCTCTGACGGCAGAGGGCGACCTGCTGTTTGTCGGCAGTGATGCCAAAATACACCGCACCACCTCGGCAGGCGAGGAGCGCTGGACATACGCGCTGGGCGACATCGGGCGCGGGCAGCCGGTGGTTGCCCCAGGTGGCCAGATCTATGTGGTCAGCTATGACGACTATGTCTACGCCCTCACGCCCGACGGCAAACTGGAGTGGCGATACAAGCTTGACGGGGATATCTTTGCCACGCCGGCCTTGCGCACAGACGGCAGCCTGATTGTCGCGTCGACGGCAGGCCGGGTGGTGGCGCTGAGTTCGCAAGGTCAGGTACTGTGGACCTTCCAGGCAGGAGCGGGTATCTTTTCGAGCCCTGCCGTGTCTCTTGACGGCACCATTTATTTCGGCGCGCAGGATTCCACCCTCACCGCCTTGTCGCCCGACGGGCAGGTGAAATGGAAATTCTCGGCAGGCTCGTTCGTCTTTTCGAGCCCGGCCCTCGACGCACAAGGAAACATTTACTTCGGATCGTCAGACCGGCATGTCTATTCGGTGGACCCGGCAGGTCAGCTGCGCTGGAAAGTACAGACCCGACTGTTCGTCAACGCCTCGCCGATCATCACACAGCAAGGCCTGGTGGTGGTGGGAAGCTTCGACGGTACCCTGTACGCCCTGCAACAGGGCGGCACCGAAGCCTGGACCTACCGCGCCGGCGCGCCCATTGCTGCTCCCGCGGCGCAGCTGAGCAATGGTGATCTGGTGGTGGGTGACGCGCAGGGTACCCTGCACGCAGTGTCTGAAACCGGAAGGCCGCTGTGGCAGCTTCCGACCTCGGCGCGCATCGACGTATCGGCAGCGATCAGCGACTCGGGCATGCTCTACAGCGTTTCCAACGACGGACGCCTGCTGGCGATGGCTGTCGGGCAGGGCCCGGCCAGCGGCCCATGGTCGCAGTGGCGCTCGGTGCCGGCCGGCTGGGGACGCACGCTCACACCCAGCGAAATCACGGCGCGGGCCGAGCAGGTCGCCAACACGCCACGCGTGTCAGTCGCCGCGAGTGCCCCGGAGACTCAGGCGGCGCAGACCGAAGCGGCGCCGCCCGTACAGGGAACGCAGACGGCCGCCCCCCGGCCGCCGCTCGTGCCGTTTGTCCTCGACGCTCGCGGATTGATGACCAGTGCAGGCAGCGTGTATGTTCCATTGCGAGCGCTGGTGAATGCACTGGGTGGCCAGGTGCTCCTGCCCGGCAAAACTGAGGTGACCGTGCGCGTCGGTGCCCAGTCTCTGAGTCTTCCGGCCGCCGTGCGTGGCAACACCGCCTACGTTCAGGTGGGCGCCCTGCGTTCCTTGCCGGCACTGCGGGTCCAGTGGCAGGCCGCCAAGCGTGAGGTGCGCGTCATCACTCCGGACCGGGTGATCGTCATCCCCGTAGAGGCACAGGCAGTCAGCCGGATGTAACTGGAGTACGGCGGAAAGAAGAGCGGGCCTGCACTTGCCCGCTCTTCTTTCTTGCCGGTTGGGGCGCCCTTCTGCCCTCCGCCTGCCCTCCGCCTGCCCTCCGCATCGGCCCGCTCAGCGAGGTGTCTGTGTGACCAGCAGGACCAGCAGAACCACGTCGACCAGCCACGCCGCCGGACGCCGCGAGGCCGGGTCGTGGCGGGCGCGCAAGAGCTGCACGCCCAGTCGAGCGGCGAACAGTGCGGCGAGCATCCAGACGGGCGCCCGCCACAAGTCCACGAGCGCGGCGAAGAGCAGCAGGGCCAGCACCAGCAGGATGATCAGGTTGCCAAGCGGCAGCAGACCCGGATCTGGCTTCATCGGTCGCGGCCTCCGCATGGCCCGCGCCGCCGTGCTCGCCGCGCGCCCGGCCTGCCCAAAATCACTCTTTGACCAGCCACAGCACGCTGTTGGGCGCCAGATTCAGGCGCAGGTGCGCAGGCTGACCGTGCCACTGCCCCTCGCGCGCCTCCAGATCAGTCTGCCGGGTACCGAATCCACCGTATTCGGCCGCGTCAGTATCGAGTACCACGCGGTAACGGCCGCTCTCTGGAACGCCGATCATGTAGCCTTCCCGGTAGACCGGGGTGAGCGAGGCGACTACCAGCAGCCAGTCGCTGCCTTGCGGATCGCGCCGCAGGAAGGTGAAGACGCTGGCTTCGGCGTCGTTGGCGCTCAACCACTCCTGACCGGCTTCGTGATGGTCGCCGGCGTGCAGCGCGCGCTGCGCACAGTAGAGCCGGTTGAGGTCCCGCACCAGGACTTGCACCCCGCGGTGTTCGATGTGCTCCGTCACATACCACGGCAGACCGACGTTGTACTCCCACTCGGTGCTCTGCGCAAATTCCTGACCCTGAAACAGCAGCTTCTTGCCGGGCGTGGCCCACTGCAACGCCAGAAAGGCCCGCAGACCGGCGCGCTGCTGGTACCAGTCGCCGGGCATCTTGCTGACCATCGACTTCTTCAGGTGCACCACCTCGTCGTGCGAGATGGCCAGCATGAAATGCTCTGTCGTGCGGTACACGTTGAAAAAGGTCATCTTGCCGTGGTCGTACCGGCGGTACAGCGGATTTTTTTCGAAGTACGCCAGGGTGTCGTTCATCCAGCCCATCGCCCACTTGTAGTCAAAGCCCAGTCCCTGCGGCGTGGGCGAGGTCACGCCGGGAAAGGCGGTCGATTCCTCGGCAATCATCACCGCCCCGGGATGCAGGCTGTGAACGGTATCGTTGAGACGCTTCATAAAGGCGATGGCCTCGAGGTTCTCGCGCCCGCCGTAGATGTTCGGCAGCCATTCGGTGCGTGAAAAGTCGAGGTAGATCATGCTGGCGACCGCGTCCACGCGCAGGCCGTCGATGTGGTAATCCTCGATCCAGTTGAGGGCAGAGCCGATCAGGAAGGTCACGACCTCGTTGCGTCCGTAATCGAAGACGTAGGTGTTCCAGTCCGGGTGAAAGCCGCGCCGGGGATCGGCATACTCGTACAGCGCCGAGCCGTCCCAGAGGGCGAGTCCACTTTCGTCCGTCGGGAAGTGGCCGGGTACCCAGTCCACGTAGACGCCAATGCCACGCTCGTGCAGGTGGTTGATCATCCACTTGAAGTCGTCCGGCGTGCCGTGACGCGAAGTGGGTGCATAATATCCCGTCACCTGGTAGCCCCAGGACCCGTCAAAGGGATGCTCGGAGACGCCCATCAGCTCGACGTGCGTGAAGCCCATCTCGCAGACGTAGTCGGCCAGCCGTGTGGCGATCTCGCGGTAATTGAGGTACCAGCCGTCCTCGCGGCGCGACCATGAGGCCAGGTGGACCTCGTACACCGAGATGGGGCGGTCGTAGCCTGCGCCTTGCCGGGCCGAGAGCCACGCGTCATCGCTCCAGGCGAACGCTTCGGGTGCCCAGATGACCGAGGCGGTATTGGGACGCAGCTCCATGAATTTCCCAACCGGATCGCTTTTATGAACGGTATGGCCGGCGTGACTCGTGACTGCGAATTTGTACTGCTGTCCGTGTGCGGCGCCGGGCACGAACACGTGCCAGAACCCCAGTTCGTGCCGGTGCATGCCGTGCTCGAAGGGATTCCAGCCGTTGAAATCACCGATAACGCTCACCATCCGCGCGTTGGGCGCCCAGACCGCGAAACGCGTGCCGGGCACGCCGCCCTGCTCCACCACGTGGGCACCCAGCAGACGGTCCGGGCGGACGTTTTCACCTGAAGCAAGGCTCCAGAAATCCAGATAACTCAGCTCCGAGGGCAAAGACATGGCCATAGATTAAACGTCCGCCTTCGGGCGACGGTCATGCATGAAACCATTCAGAATTCGCGAACCGGCCACAGCGGCTGATCCCGGGCGGCGCGACGGTCAACGGGTGAGTGAGGCCGCCTCGACCACGTGGCGGCGAAAGCCGTGCAGAATCTCCAAGCCCACCGGGCCACTCTTCTCCGGGTGGAACTGCGTGGCGTGGATATTGCCCTGTGAAATGGCGCTCCAGGACGTAACGCCGTGCTCGCTGATGGCCCCGGCTTCCACTTCGGCGTCCAGCGGGACATAGTACGAATTGGCGAAGTACACGTAGGCGGGGCACGCCAGATCCCGCAGAATCGGCGAGTCACCCACCCGGTCGATCGAATTCCAACCCATCTGCGGCACGCTCACGTCGCCTCCATACCGGCGCACGATGCCGCCGAACAAACCCAGCCCTGGGGTCCCGGGCGCTTCCTCGGAACCCTCGAAGAGCAGTTGCATGCCCACGCAGATGCCCAGCAGTGGGACGCCGCGCCCGACGGCCTCGCGGAGCGGCTCCTCGAAACCTGAGGAGCGAAATGCCTCCATAACCTGCCGGAAGTGACCCTGACCGGGCACCACCAGGGCCGCCGCGTGGGACACCCGCGCAGGGTCGCTTGACAGCTCGACGTCCAGACCTGCACGGACCAGCGCCTTGTGGGCGCTGCGAAGGTTGCCCGATCCATAATCGATCAGCAGCGTCTTGCCCATCACAGCACGCCCTTCGTGCTCGGGGTGCCCTGACCGGTGATCCGCACGGCGTCCCGCAGGGCGCGCGCGAAGGCCTTGAATACCGCTTCGATGACGTGGTGTGCTTCACGGCCCGCCAGCAGGCGCACGTGCACGGTCACGCCCGCATGGTTGCACAGCCCGCGCAGGAATTCGCGCAGGTGATAATGGCTGAAGCCGCCCGCACTGCCCCAGACATCGAGCGATTCAGGCTCGAAGGCCAGATGGGCGCGACCTGACAGGTCGACGACCACGTGCGCCAACGTCTCGTCCATTGGCACGAAGGCGCTGCCGTACCGCTCGATGCCCGCGCGTTCACCCAACGCGCGTGACAGCGCCTGACCCAGCGTGATGCCCGTGTCTTCGGCCAGATGATGCACCTCGATGTGCAGATCACCCTGGGCGGCCACGCTCAGACCCAGCCGGCCGTGCCGGCGGAGTTGTTCAAGCATGTGGTCGAGAAAGCCGTGTCCGGTCGACAGCTCCCCCTCGACTGCCGCGTCGAGATCGAGCGTCACGTGAATGCGGGTTTCCAGGGTGTGGCGCTCGACGGACGCGGCGCGGGTCAGAACGTGGGTCACCCCGACATCTTACCGATCGGCAGCGAGCCCTTCCTGCGACACCGTAGACAATCGACAATCGGCCGTGCCGGACCGCCCCCGCGCCGTGGTGCGCCCGGTGGCGCCGAGAATCTGGCACGGGATACGGGCGATTGCAGCTCGCGTTCGGGGCAACGCCGGCCCGGCATGGTCTTGCTAGCTTGTGTCCATGCTCACCCATGTCCACGGCACTCTGTACGCCCTGCAAGTGCCCATTCCTTACCCCATGCGCTTCGTGACCGTGCTGATCGACACGGCGAGGCCGGTCACCCTGATCGACGCGGCGCTCGACACACCGGAAGCCCAGGCGGCCATCGAAAGCGCCCTGGGTGAACTCGGGCTGCATTGGGAGCGCATCGAGCGGGTCATCATCACCCATCATCATCCCGACCACTACGGGCTGGCCGGTTTGATCGAAGAGCGCAGCGGCGCGACCGTACACATGCTTGACCTCGACATCGCGCGCGGCGAACGCTACTGGCGCATGTGGGAACAGTGGCTCGCGGGGCACCGCAGGCACTTCGAGGATCACGGCATGCGCGGTGAACTGCTCACCGAGATGGAGAGCGAATCGCGCCGCTCGCGCGAGCGCGTTCACCCCGCGAGCCGCCTGCTTCCCCTGAGGCAGGGCGAGCGGATCGAGCTGACCGGCCTGCCCTGGGAAGTGTTGTGGCTGCCCGGTCATGCCGACGGGCATCTGGGCCTGTGGCAGGCCGACCAGCGTCTGCTGATCGCTGGTGACGCGATTTTGCCGCGCATCTCACCCAATGTCGGTCTGTACGCATACACGAGGCCCGATCCCCTGGGCGACTATCTCAGTACCTTGCGTACCTTGCACGATCTCGCGCCGCGCCGTTCCGTCGTCGGTCACTACGGGCCCTTTCTCGACGATACCCGTGAGCGTGCCGCCGAACTGCTCGCCCATCACGCCGAGCGCCTTGACTTGTGCCGAGCCGAGCTGTGCGCCCGACCACAGCACGCCTTTGAACTGTCCTTTGCCATGTTTCCGCGCGACTTGTCGGCCAGCGCCCGGCGCTTTGCGCTGGCCGAGACGCTCGCGCACGTGGAGTACCTGCGCCTGCACGGTGAACTTCTGCGTGAATGGCAAGGTCACGTCTGGGTCTACCGCGCCACGGCCTGACGGTGATCATACCGTGCGGCGTTCCTTTCGCTGGTTGTGGCCGAACGCTATACTCCCCCCCATGACCGAACTGGAGCGCCTGATCGCGCAACTGGCCCAGCGTGGCCGCGACGTCGAGCGCGTGGAAGACGGTGCGGTGCTGGCAGGTCACAGCGCGCAACTGGCCTTGTTCGCCGAGGGTGATGAGGCGGGGGAGGGCGTGATGGTGCGCGCCCACCTCGACCTGGATCTCTACGTGGACGAGGAGGCTCTGGCAGACGTGATGCTGGGTGTCAATTTGCTTAACCAGAGCCTGGATTTCGGCAGCCTGACTCTTGATCCCCTCGAAAGCGACGAAGACGAGCGGTTGATGTTCTCGGTTCTGGGGCGCACGACCCTGCTGCTGAGCGACCTCGGTGAAAACGAGATTGCCCGTCTGGAGCGACACCTGCAGCGCTTCGAAACTGAAGTGAGCAACGCCGTGGAGCGCAGCCTGTCGGGCTCACCGCACATGGAAGCCTGAACCGGACAACACGCCTTCGCGCAGAAGAGCCGCTCAGGAGCGGCTCTTCTCATTCAGTCCCGGTCCCGGTTTAGTATGCCTGGGCCGGTTCGGGCGCGGACAGCGCGAAGCGGACAGCGGCGCGGGCATGCAAAGCGGTGGTGTCGAACACTGGTACGCGGAAATCCTCCTGCCCGATCAACAGGCAGATCTCGGTGCAGCCGAGAATCAGGCCTTGCGCCCCACGCTCGATCAGATCACGCGCGACGCCGAGGTACACGGCTTTGGATTCCGGCCGCACGACGCCCTGACACAGCTCCTCGAAGATCACCCGGTGGACCTCGCTGCGCGCCTGCACCTCGGGCACCAGCACCGACAGGCCCCGCTGTTCGAACCGCTCGCGGTAAAAGGAACGCTCCATCGTAAAGGCAGTGGCCAACAGCCCGACTCGCGTCAGTTCTGCGGCCTGCACCGCCTCAGCGGTCACGTCGGCGATGTGAATGACCGGCGCTCCAGCCTGCGTGGCAACGTCCTCCGCGACCAGATGCATGGTATTGGTGCAGATCAGGATGACCTCGGCGCCACCCCGGACGAGGTCACGCGCCGCTCCGCCCAGCAGATTGGCAGCGTCTTCCCAGCGGTCAGCCCGCTGCAGACGCGCGACCTGCTCGAAGTCGAAAGAGCGCAGCAGCAGGTCAGCCGAGTGCAGGCCGCCCAGCTGATCGCGGACTGCTTCGTTGATGAAGCGGTAATACAGCTGGGTCGATTCCCAGCTCATGCCGCCGAGTAAGCCGATGCGTCGCATGCCGACATTGTGCAAACTTGCTGCCTCCAGCGCAAGAAAATGACCTCTTCGCTCAGTTGTCTGGCGGTTTCCCTGAGACGACGTTCACCTCGCAGGCCAGCGCACCATCCTGGTCGCCGGACAGTGTTACCGTCGGACAAAAGTCCCCCACTTCGGCAGTCGATTGGTTTTCCCGCTCTCATTGGTGATGACGTCACCGCGACCCTGTGACGTATCCCGGCAGGCGAACAGGAGCACCCGATGGAAATCCGCCCCCCTACTGTATCCGGCTCCACCCGGCCCTTTTCGTTTTACCCACGCGGCAAGATTTTTGGCGTGCTTGCCGATCTGGAAGCTGTACGCGTGCTGGCCGGGCAGTTGATGGCCCTGGGCTGCGGCGACGAGAAGATCGAAATACTGGAGGGCGAAGGAGGCGCGCACACCCTCGACTCGGACGGACGCCACCACGGCCTGATCGCCCGTTTCGTACGCTACCTGCAAGGCATGACCGAGGAGCGAGGGCAGCTTGAGCACTACGTGCACGAACTGCTGATGGGCCGCTACGTCGTGTGCGTCACGCTGTCGCGGGGAACGTCATATCAGGAGGTCTGCAAGGCGTTCACAATGGCCGGGGCGTCCTCGGTACATTTTTATGGCCCGTTTGTCGTGGAGCATGTTCGCGCCTGAGCGGTCTGCCATGACCGGACGCGGCTTCTGACCAATCGTGCCCATCCCGACAGCGCGAACGCCAGCATTGCGGCAGACTGCCGCCATGGCTCAAGAAATTGCGACACTGGCCGGTGGCTGCTTTTGGTGCACCGAAGCGGTCTTTCAGGAGGTGCTCGGCGTGAGCAGCGTCGAATCGGGCTACATTGGCGGTGCCGATCCCAACCCCACCTACGAGCAGGTCTGCGGCGGCCGCACCGGTCACGCCGAGGCTGTCCGGATCACCTACGATTCCCAGGTCATCTCGTACGAAGACATTTTGGGCATTTTCTTCGCGACTCACGATCCCACGACGCTGAACCGACAGGGAGGCGACGTGGGCACCCAGTACCGCTCGGCCATCTTCGCGCACGGTGACTCGCAGCGCGTGACCGCGGAACGCGTGATCGCCGAGCTGAATGACGCGCACATCTGGGAGGCCCCGATCGTCACGACGATCGAAAGCGACGGCCCCTTTTACAAGGCTGAGCCGTATCACCAGGACTTCTTTCGGCGCAATCCCGGGCAAGGGTACTGCCTGGCCGTGGTGGCACCAAAAGTGGTCAAGTTTCGCCGTCAGTTCGCGCAGCGTCTGAAGAGCGCCTGAAACGGTCGGTGCCGCGCCTCGGGTCGGCGTCAGTTTGGCCGTGATGCCAGCAGATCACCGTAGTGAAGGCGCGCCCGTTCAGCCACGGGCGCGGCCAGCACGCGCCGCAGCAGCTCGGTGGGCGGTGACTTCTCATACCACAGGTCAAAGACCTCGGTGATCGTCGGGTAAGCCGGTGGTGCGGGCGTTCTGCGCACTTCATCGCCTGCCTGGAGACGGCCGGACTGCATCACGCGCGCGTAGCAGCCGGGGCGCCGGGCATCACGGAACTTCCTGACAAACGACAAATCGTTCATGCGGGCAGCGAACGTGGCGCAGGGAATACGGGGCGCCGTGACTTCCAGCACAACCTCGCCCATCTCGAAGCGGTCGCCTATCCGGACCTCGGTCTCACCGAACGTCGACAGGGTCAGATTCTCGCCGAACACTCCGGCCTGCAGAGGTTCGTCCTGTCCGTGCTCCAGCAGGCGCTGGGTCCACCAGTCGTAATCCTGCGCGGTGTACAGGTAGACCGCCTGGTCCGGTCCACCGTGGTGCTTGGTGTTCGCCACGTGGTCTCCCTGTACCCCCAGCGGGCCGATGGCCTGCAGGCCCGCCGCAGGCACTTTCCAGATGCCACTTACCACATCCTCGGCGCCGATTCTGACCACCCGGGGTTGACCGACGTTCACAGAGACGACTCGCATGCCCCATTGTATGGGCGTGGGTCGCCGCCCGCAGGCGGGCGGCGAGAACGGCTACCGGCGCCAGAGGGCGGCCCTGGACAGGCGAACTGACCCCGATTTGCGTTCACTGGACACTTTTGCCATAATGACGTTACCGCGGGTGCGGCGCCCACGAGAGCGCCCCCGAAGAACAATCAGGTGAACTGAGACTCCGGTCTGCGCATGTTTCTTCACGCTTTGCGCCTTCTCGCCTGCTGCCACCGCGGATTTCAACACAGAGGTATTTTTTTGACGCTCGCTCAGTACAAAAAAGAATGGTTCGGTAACATCCGCGGAGATTTCCTCGCCGGGCTGGTCGTCGCGCTCGCGCTGATTCCTGAAGCCATTGCCTTTTCCATCATCGCCGGAGTAGACCCCAAAGTGGGTCTCTATGCCAGCTTCAGCATCGCCGTCATCACCGCCTTTATCGGTGGACGACCTGGCATGATCAGCGCCGCAACCGGCGCCATGGCTTTGTTGATGATCGATCTGGTGAAAGATCACGGCTTGCCTTACCTGTTCGCTGCCACCGTCCTCACCGGTTTCATTCAGATTTTGTTCGGCTGGGCGAAACTCGCCCGCTACCTCAAGTTCGTGCCGAGAAGCGTCATGACCGGCTTCGTCAACGCGCTTGCCATCCTGATCTTCCTGGCCCAGCTGCCGCAGTTCGTGGGCGCGAACTGGCAGATGTACGCCATGGTTGCCGCCGGGCTGGCGATCATCTACCTGCTGCCGAAAATCATTCCGGCCGTTCCGAGCGCCCTGGTCGCCATCGTGGCGCTCACGGCCGTGGCGATCTTCACCGGCGCCAACGTCCGTACGGTCGGCGATATGGGAGAACTCCCGAGCACGCTGCCATTTTTCGCCTTGCCACAAGTGCCATTCACGCTGGAAACCCTGATGATCATCGCGCCCGTCGCCTTTACCCTCGCGATCGTCGGACTGCTGGAATCCTTGCTGACCGCACAGATCGTGGATGACCTGACGCTCAGCACCAGCGACAAGAACCAGGAATCCAACGCGCAGGGTGTGGCCAACATTGCCACGGGCTTTCTGGGAGGGATGGCGGGCTGCGCGATGATCGGGCAGAGCGTCATCAACGTCACCAGCGGTGGACGCGGAAGACTTTCGGCGTTCACGGCCGGGGTGGTGCTGCTGATCCTGATTCTGGTGCTGCAACCACTGGTCATTCAGATTCCGATGGCGGCCCTGGTGGCGGTGATGTTTGTGGTGGCCATCAGTACCTTCGACTGGAGCAGCTTCAAGTCACTCAGGACCTTTCCGAAAAGCGAGAGCATCGTGATGGTGTCAACGGTGGCCGCCACGGTCATCACGCACGACCTGTCGATCGGGGTACTGGTGGGCGTGGTGCTGAGCGCCATCTTCTTCGCCCGCAAGGTCTCACAGCTGTCGAGCGTCACCAGCGAGCTGAGCCCCGACGGACGCACGCGCACCTACCACGTGCTGGGGCAGATGTTCTTCGTGAGTTCGCATGAATTCGTGCATTCGTTCGACGTGCAGGAGAACATTGACAAAGCCGTGATCGATCTGACGCACGCGCACTTGTGGGACGGCAGCGCGGTTGGTGCCATTGACAAGGTGGCCCTGAATTTCATGCGGCAGGGAGTGAAGGTGGAACTGGTCGGCCTGAACGAGGCCAGCTCCACCCTCATTGACCGAATCGCCGTGCACGATAAACTGGGTGCGCTCGGGCGGACACCGGGCCACTGACCCGCCGGGAAAGCGCGGCAGGCCGATAAGGCCTGCCCGCGCTTTCGTTTTGCCGTGCCAACTTTGAATTCTGTGGCGAAGGAGTGGCCTTGTGTTCCCCGACCGTGAAGCCGAGTCGGCAGCTTCTCATCCGATTTCGCCGTGGTTCGCCCGCAAGAATCATCACATGTGAATAATTTAAGGGCGCTTTAAGATGTGAGTAAGACATACTTCATCAAAGCGTCATACTCGCGCAGTTCGGGCGGAGTGACGGACATGAGGAGAACCACCCCATGCACCTCAACAAGTTCATCACCCTGGCTTCCCTGACCCTGCTGAGTGTCCTGACCGGTTGTGGTGGTAGCCCGCAAGCGCCGAGTACAACGGGCTACGACACCCAGGAGTTTCTGCTGCCACTCGTCTCGCCGAACCTTCGGCCCCTCACGATCACCAGGACGTCGGTTAGCGCGGCAGACGGTGACTCGCTGCCTTCATTCACGACGGACGGTGACCTCGGTACTTACTGGACAGCCCAGGAGGCCGGGGCGTGGATTCGCTTCGACCTTGGCGCAGAGACGCAGCTTGACGGTCTCGAACTGGCCTTTTTCGACGCAAACCTGCGGACGACACGCTTCAGTGTCGAGGTCAGCTTGGATGGAGTGGCGTTCACAAAGGTGCTTGAGGCCGAGTCGGGCCGTACCAGCACGAGCCTTCAGTACTTCGGCTTTTCGCCGGTCCAGACGCGGTATGTCCGGGTGGTGAGCCAGGACGCCCGCATCTCGCTGGCCGAGGCCGCTTTCAAAGAAAGCACGCCGATCGCCGCCGTGAGCGTGCGATCCAGCAGTGCCCGCGCAGGGTTCGGACCGCAGGCCTCTGTGGACCGCGATCCGCGGACGCATTGGGCCGCATCAGGGCGTGGTGAGTGGATTCGTTACGATCTCGGGGCCAGCAAACGTCTGAGTGGCATCGGCGTGGCATTCCACCGGGGAGATGTGCGGCAGGCAACGTTTGACATTGCAGTGAGCGATGATGGTCAAACCTTCAGAAACGTTGCGTCGGGCCTGAAGTCCAGCGGCTCGACTTTGCAGATCGAGCCATTTCTGTTCGGTTCGCATCAGGCGCGGTTCGTACGCGTCACGAACTCCGGTAACTCGGAGAACGCGGACGTGACGCTGGCGGAAGTTTCCTTTCTGCCAGTGGTACTGCTTCCGGACCGTGCGCCGCTGGCACCCGCAAACCCGCCCACCGAACCGGCTCCCCCCAGTGACCCGGCTCCTCCGCCCACCGAACTACCGCCGTCACCCGTCGTGCCCGCCCCGCCCCCGTCGCCCGTCACCCCGTACAGCAAGACGTACTATCTGGACTGTTCCTCGGGCAGCGATTCCTTTGACGGCACCAGCGAAATGACCGCCTGGAAAAGTCTCGCCAAAGCCAACACGGCTGCCCTGAATCCGGGCGAAGCCTTGCTGCTCAAGAGAAATTGCCGCTGGGACGGTCAGCTGAGCGCCCGCTGGAACGGCACTGCGTCGGCACCCGTTACCATCGGCGCGTACGGGACAGGAGAGTTGCCTCGTATACGCACCACCGGAACACAGGAAGTGGCCATTGCCATCAGTGGTACCCATCAGGTTCTGGAGTACCTTGAGCCGGAAGTGGGAAACCGCCCCACCTCGTGGCTTGCCAAAAACCCTTCCTACGGCGGCACCGTGAAGTGCCCCACGCAAGCGCAGGGCTGGCGGGTCGGTTTCGCGTTGCGAAACAGCGACAACGTCGTGCAGCATTCGCGGGCAAGCGGCTTCACTGCCGCCATCCACTTCAGTGCCGGAACCAGGAACAAGGCGCTTTACAACACCCTCACCAACAACGACGTCATCAGCACCAACACGCCCGCGGCCCTTAAGTACGACGACGATTCCGGAG
The DNA here is from genome assembly GCF_000317835.1 of Deinococcus peraridilitoris DSM 19664. Lineage (NCBI taxonomy): Bacteria > Thermotogati > Deinococcota > Deinococci > Deinococcales > Deinococcaceae > Deinococcus > Deinococcus peraridilitoris. Next base: position 3,525,213 of record NC_019793.1, read on the forward strand.
CCTGGGGGGTGCTGGTCAACGCACACGGTAACGAGATCGCCTATAACACGTTTTCCGGCAATCTCGCCTGCAGCGAGGACTACGCGATCGAGGGTGCCAGCGTCGAGGTCTACAAAGGCAGCCAGAATTACGTGCACCACAACCAGTCCATCCGGGACACGACCTTTACCGAGCTGGGAGGAACCAGTACCGAGGCGGCCCGGCACAACATCTTCGAGCGCAATTTGTATGTCGGGCACTCGCTGGGCGGTGAGTTTCTGGTGCTGCGAGGCAGCCAGAGCAAATGGGGTGACAATCTCGGCACGAAAGCCATTGGCAACACCGCTGTGAACGTCAAGGTCGGGGTCTCCTGCGGAGAAGGCTGCGACGCCAGCGTGCTGGAACTTCGCCAGAACGTCCTGCAAGGACGCAGTGACGCGGGTAAAAGCCTCGTGTGGACCGACGGTGTGATCGGTGAGAGCGAAAACGTCTTCTGGCCTAATGGCAGCGCCGACGTGGTGATCGCCGGGCGGCGTGGTACGAGCGCGATTTCGAGCACTTCACGTCTGGCCGATCCACAGTTTGTCGATGTCCAAACGGACAATTACCGTCGTCAACCCGGAGCGCCCGTTCCCGTCGCGGGGTTTTTCCCGATGCTGTAACCGTGCAGGCGAGCGGCTGCAGACGGTCTCGCACAGCGCTCGAGAAGGCTCTTCAGGAATGACCGGGATTTCGTAGTTCACGCAAAAACACGGATGTGTACATCGGGGAATTCGGCTGACAGCTCCCGCGCCAGCTGCTGCAGTCCCCACCGCTCGCTGCGTTTGTGGCCCAGCGCGAGAATGCCCATCCCGAGTGCTTCGGCCCGTTGCCGGGCACCCCCACGAAACTGTCCCGTGACATACACCCTGACGCCCCGGTCATGGGCGGCACTCAGTAAAGCGGGCCGCATGGCGTTCACGAGCGCCACGCTGCCCGCCCGTTCGTGCAACACCGAAGTTGGGGGCAGTGCCTCATCCCATCCTCCGAAGCTTTCCAGGGCCGACGCAAGCAGTCCATCCCAGCCCTCGCTCGGCGCGGCTGCCCTCAGACCGAGGATTCGTCCGCCCACCACAAAGGGCTGAACGTCTGTCCAACCCAGATGCGAAGCGAGCGACCAGTTCTCCCCAGTGGTGAGATACCGGTCGAAACCCGCATGAGACGCCAGTACGCCTGCGCCCTCACACAAGCTGCCCACATCAAATGGGCGATGCAGGAAGAGCGCGTCCACGCCGCAACCCGACGGGACGTCAGCCGCTTCTAGCGCCAGGCCCAGCGTCGCTATCTGCTCGCGACCGGTCCGGTACAAGACGGGTACTTCCTCGGGTCCAAGACGTCGTTGTATCCACGCCGCAAGCACACCGAGCCTCGTCATGGCCTCAGGCTACCTCGGCGCCCGCTTGACCGAAGCCGGCGCGGTCGCTACCATGCTGAGGCTGAGGCGCCTTCGGGCGTACGATCGGGCGGTTAGCTCAGCGGTAGAGCGTTCGCCTTACAAGCGAAGGGTCGGGGGTTCAAATCCCTCACCGCCCACCAATAAGAATCCCGTCCTGGATGGGATTCTTACTTTTTTGTGTATTTTTGCCTCGCGGCAGAAATACAGATCTTGCCCGAAGGTTGTCCAAAGCGCACTGGAAGCCCTATGTGTCACGGTCGCCACGGGATGTCGTCGGAGAAGACTTTGGTGCCCCGCAGTCACCAGCGGGTTTTCTCAACCTGCAAAGCGCTGCTGGAGGTCGGCGATGGCGTTTTCCTTGCCCTTGGCCTCCACTTCAATCCAGGGAACGTCGAGGTACGCCTGGGGGAACGTTTCGATGAGATCGCTGTGGCGCCGGTCGAGCAGGCCCTCCCTACCGTTCGACAGATGAACGATCTGCCACTCTGGATGCGGCCAGGTGCGTTGTGCCTCGCGTACGAAGTGCTTGACCGAGGCGTCGTCGTACGAAGCGACTTTCTCTTTAATGACGTGATGATGGGCATCGAAGACGAATGGCACGCCTGTGCGCCTGGCTACCTGCAGTATTTCAGCGGCGCTGTAGATGTGCTCGTCGTTCTCCAGGGCGAGCCGGGTGCGGACGTTTTCAGGCAGCTCCATGATGCGCGTTCCGAGGGCCTCGCTGCGTCCGCCCTTGCCTCCATGGATCAGGATGATGCTCCAGGCGTTGCGTGGAAGACCCATCAGGTCGAGGTTTCGGGCATGCTGGCCGAGAATCAGGCGCGAATTTTCCACCACGTTCGGTGAGTCGGAGCTGAGGACCACGAACTGATCAGGGTGCACGACCACGCGAATGCCGTAGCTCTCGGCGCGCTGTCCAACTTCGGGCAGGATGGCCGACAGCTCGGCCAGGACTTCGGCGCCGATGCCATCATCGAGATCGCTCATCGGAAAGAGCTGCGAGGTCATGCGGTACAGGCGAATTCCGCGCTGACGGCAGAAGTCGAGCGCCTTCAGCAGCCGGGCGGTGTTGTCGTGATACAGATCGCGTAGTTTTTCGCGCCGGGCAGCAGGACTGAGTTTGAGATAGTTGGTGCGCGTTACCGTACGGAAGCGTACTTCTCCCGAGGCAGTCACACATACAAGTCCGAAGGCAGGAGAGGCCGACACTGATTCAGCCTAACGGGTGGTACCAGGTGTGCGCTGTAGGCACGCCCACTGGTTTTCATATTACTATAATGTCTAATTCATTTATCCTTCACTCAACATTTTTCATGTGCGTGAACTTTAAAAAGCATTAACATGGAGACACGTTGAAAGCCTTCATCTTATTACTGTGCCTACTCTCAATGAGCGCTGCTGGGGCGCAGGCTCGTTACATTCTGAGCGTTTCTCCAGGTGACGCCGAGGTTCGCGTGGTTATCGGGCAGAAGTTGATGCGTTTTTCCGCTGGAAAACCTGAAGTGAGAACCATCAATGACTTGCTGCTGCAGGGAAGCAACCCGGTGCGCATTGGTTGGAGCAACGTGCGGCAGGGAGCGGAGGTTGCAGTCAGCCGGATCTCTGACGCCGGATCTCCGGAACTGCTGTTTCGCTACCGAATCGACGGGGTACTCCGGCCGACCAGTGGCGTGCTGTCCGTGGCCATCGTTCGTGACGATCCACCGCTGGAGGCGCGCAACGCATCTGCCGAGGGGCTGCTGCGACTGAGCACCCTGGTGGCGCGCGGGCTGATACAGCTGACGCTGAACGGGCGACCGCTTGGCGATTATGCCAGCCTGGAAAAACGTGACATCTCCTCGTACCTGCACAAGGGGCGCAACACCCTCAAGGTCGTTTGGAGCAAGGACTTCGGAAGCAGCATTCCCAGCGCCGAGATTCGTCTGACCGCAGGTGAAGAGCTGCTGGCCCGCTGGGCTGGCCCACGCCTCTGGTCCTTGAGCGGCACTGATTACGTCAATTTTTGGTACTGACGTTCGGCACATATCGCGGGCCTGCCGAGGGGTGACCCGAAGGGATAAGGTCACCCGAAAGCGTCACACGAAGTTGCGTTCACTTCGGAGCACCTGGGTGCTCTTCTCAGGTGCTCCTCCATTTCCTCGATTGCCGCAACCTCGTGGCTGAGTACACTCACTTCGTTCGGCGTTGAGGTCTTTGCTTCGCTCGGGCGTCAAAGCAACTCGGTATCAGAGGCCCGCTTCCCACGGACCGCGCAGCGTTTCATAAGCCGCGGCCATGGAAAGCAGGCGTGGCTCGGCCCAGGCGGGTCCCGTCAGGGTCAGGGCGAGCGGTGTGCCCTCTACCACACCGACCGGCACACATACGCTGGGAAAGCCTGCCTTGGCCCCGACATGCGACGCGCCCGCGCCAGGTGACAGCCACGCATCGAGGGACAGACCAGAAAACAGCGCGCTCAGCCCACGGTCGCGGGCCAGCTCCAGATCGCGGGCCCGCGCACGCAGGTAGGCCCCTTCCCGCAAGGTCCCCGAAGTCGCCTCTGCTGCCAGCAGGAGCAGTTGACCATACGGCATGTGTCCCTCCGCCTCATTTTGCGAAATGACCTCACGCAGACTACGCGGGCCGTTCCTGACGCCTCCAAGATAGGCATTGAGGTCGCGTTTGAATTCATAGACCAGTACCTCGAGACCACCGTGTTGCAGTTCGTCCCAGGTGCTCAGGTCGGAGTCTTCGACGATCACGGCGCCCGCTTGCCGCAAGACTTCCAACACGTCATCCAGCGCAGATCGCCGCTCGGGGGTGAGCCTGTCCCAGGCTTTGCGCGCTACACCCAGGCGGGCGCCCGCCAGCGCATCAGGCGAAAAATCCGGCTCGAAGGGTGGCGCCGCGTGCGTTGCCTGGTCGTGAGAATCCTGCGCGCTCATGGCGGAGAGCAGCAATGCGGCGTCGCGAACCGTGCGTGACAGCGGCCCGGCCGTATCCTGGCTCGAGGCGATCGGAATGATTCCACCCCGCGAAACGCGGCCGACCGTCGGCTTGAGCCCCACCACCCCGTTGCTCGATGCTGGTGAGAGAATTGACCCGGACGTTTCGGTGCCGACAGCAATCGGTGCCAGACGCGCCGCAACGGCCGCACCACTTCCTGAGGAGCTGCCTCCCACGTCAGCGCCATCTTTCCAGGGATTACGCACCTGTCCGCCGAGCGACGAGAAGCCGTTGGGCATACCGAACGTCGTGAAGTTGGCCCATTCGGTCATGTTGGCCTTGCCCAGCACAATCGCACCGGCGGCGCGCAGCTGCGCCACCAGCGGTGCGTCACGCTCGGCGCGGTGCGCGCGCAGATTCCAGGCTCCGGCGGTCGTGTGCAGTTCACCTTCCGTATCGATGTTGTCCTTGAGCAGCACGGGCAGGCCGTGCAAAAGTCCGGTCGGATTCTGCTGGTCGAGCTGTCTCGCGAACTCCAGGGCACGTGGATTGATTTCGCGTACGGCGTTGACGTTGGGATTGTGCTCCTCGATCCGGCGCAGGTAGAGCTCGGTCACTTCGAGCGCACTCACCTCACGGCGGCGCAGGGCGGCCACCAGGTCGGTGGCGTCGAGGTTCAGCAGATTGTCGGCCATGTCGGCTGCATGATAGTGCAAAAGGCAACGCGCACCCCATCTGGGGTCCGTTTCGCTTCAACAGTCCGGTCGCCGGATCGGCACACCGTGCCGAACATCCGTTCTTGCCTTGCGTTCGGCGGGCGCGTAGGCTTTGGGGCATAATGGGCATTCCCGATCAACGAACAGCAGACGCCCACCCTATCTGGTCCGCGCAGGACGCCGCGCCCCCGACATCCACGGTGGTGGCCTTTCAGGGGGTGCCGGGTGCCTATGGTGAACGCGCCGCGCAATTGGCCAGCGAGCACGCCCAGCCACGCGGTTACCCCACGTTTCACGAGGTGTTCGCGGCAGTCACCGGGGGTCAGGCTGACCTGGGCGTCGTGCCAGTCGAAAACAGCCTGGCCGGCAGCGTGCACCAGAACGTCGATCTGCTGCTCGAAACCGATTTGCACGTCGTGCGCGAAATCATCGTAAGGGTCAAGCACCACCTGCTGGCACTGCCGGGCGTCAAGCTCGAAGATGTGCGTCGGGTCGCCTCGCATCCACAGGCCCTGGCGCAGTGTGACGGCTTTCTCGCCCGGCACCACCTGCTGCCCGTCGCCGCCTATGACACGGCCGGCGCGGCCGAGAATCTGCTGGGCAGCGGCGCACGGGATGAGGCCGTAATCGCTTCACGGCGCGCCGGAGAACTGTACGGCCTCGACGTGCTCGCTCAAGGCATCGAGGACGAGGATTTCAACTACACGCGCTTTCTGGTGCTTTCGCGCACGGAACCACCGCGCGAGGACGTGCCGTACAAGACTTCACTGGTCTTCGCGGTGCGGCACACACCGGGGTTTCTGGTCGAGACGCTCAGTGAACTGCGCGGGCTCAACATGAGCAAAATTGAGTCCCGTCCTCGCCGTGACCGGGCGTGGAGTTACCTGATCTACGTCGACTTCGAAGGCGACGCCCGTGACCCTGCCATTGCCAAGTCACTGGTCGGGGTGTTGCACCGCGCGAGCTTCGTCAAGATCATCGGTTCTTACCCACGCGCGCTTGAACCGAGCGAATAAAGGTCGCCCGCCCAAACAATCCTCGCCAGGCCGCACTGTGACGCAGATGACGTTCCCTAGATCAGACTGGCTTTCCGGCCATCATGAAGTGAGCCGGTCCTATGTGTAAGCCAGTTTCTCTGGATGTGTTTAAGCAGGTTGAAGGTACTACAGGACGGCATTCCTCCTTTGAGAGAATGCCGTCCTGTACTACCTGGCCTGCTGCCTTGTCGGCCAATATGGGACAGTAGGCAGTTGCGTGGAACCATGCCGTCCCCCGATAGAGGGGGAAGCGAATGAGGCCAGTGACTGATCAGATGTTCGGAGTGAAACCACTCACCATTGCCGGGTACCCAATGCGGAGGAGGTGACTGTGGACACGTTTGTGTTCATCGTGCGGCACGCACACTGTCATACCCGCTCCGCACTTGAAGCAAGGGTGTGGATTCTCTCGTGTGCGAAGAGGGCGCTGCTCATAGGCGTACCCTGTCTGCGCGTAACTTGGGGTTGGGTCGATTTTGCGTAGGTGAAGTTAAGCGGCTTGAGCATGGCGGTCAGCCTGGTGTGGTGTCAAGTAGCCAAGGCCAAGGGTCGAATGACGGCGCTGGCGGTTGTAGAAGACTTCCAGGTACGAGAAGATGGCGGCCCTGGCTGCTTCTCGTGACTCAAACGGCTCACTATCTAGCAGCTCTCGCTTGAGGGTGGCGAAAAAACTCTCTACGCAGGCATTGTCCCAGCAATTTCCCTGCCGACTCATGCTGGCTTGCGCTCCGATCTGCTGGAGTTCAGCCTGGAAGAGCCCACTGGCGTACTGACTTCCCCTGTCGCTGTGATGAATCAGCCCTGGAGGCGGTGACCGGCGCTGGACAGCCATCTGCAAGGCCGCCACCGGTAGCTCGGCAGGCATACGGTCGCTCATCGACCACCCCACGATCAACCTGGAGTACAAGTCCAGCACGACTGCCAGGTACAACCAGCCTTCCTTGGTGGGAATGTAGGTGATGTCTCCAGCCCAGACCTGGTTAGGCTGCTGAGGTTGGAAGTCGCGTTGCAGTAGATTCTCTGCCACAGCCAGTTCGTGATTGCTGTCGGTGGTGACGACATGCTTGCGCTTGCCTTTGGCCCTCAGACCAGCCGTCCGCATCAGACGAGCTACGCGCTTCTTGCTGCACTTCAGGCCCTCCTGTGCGAGTTCGATGTGCAGGCGGGGAGCACCGTAGCGGCCCTTGTACTGCTCGTGCAGTGCTTTGATCCGCAAAGAGAGAGCTGCGTCGTGGAACTGGTGTTGCGAGATTGGCCTTCCTCGCCAGGTGTAGTATCCGCTGATCGCCACCCCGAGCATTCGGCACAAGATGTCCAGGCGGAACTCGTGTCGGTTGTCGTGGATGAACGCGAAGATCAGCGACTTTCTTTGGCAAAGAAGCGGGCAGGCGTCCTCATGGGCGTCCGTTCTGCCCAAGACAGGCAGCCGCCTTTTTTAATATTTCCCGTTCTTGCCGCAGGATTTCGTTTTCCTGTCGGAGCCGCTTGATCTCTTGCTGCTCCGGCGTGAGGTGCTGACGGCCCTGCCCAGGAAAGGCTTGCATGCCCTGCTGGGCCGCTTTGATCCATTTTCGCAGTACGGAGTCGCTGATCCCCAGGTCTCGGGCTGTGCCCGCGACGTTGCCGGTGGACTCGGCCAGGTTGACGGCATCTCGTTTGAATTCGGCGGTGTACACTTTGCGATTCGTCATGGTGGTGCCCCCTATCTTTGGGCTTATTCCCACCTGCGTAAAATCGGGTCAACCTCAACTGGTGCAACCTCACAGGCATGCCAGTCCTCGAAGCGGTCGTAGACGCAATTGACGTTCGTCCTGTTGTTCACCAGCGTTCGGGTCGTTGTAGATTGCTGTCATGTCCGCCTTTGAAGTCCTCGCTGAGGCCATGAATGACGGCTTCATCGCCGTCAACGAGCACTGGCACGTCACGTACCTGAACCGACCTGCCCGCCTGATGCTCCGCAACCCCCAGCTCAGCGACGAACTCACCCTCCAGCACCTCATCCCGGCCGATCCCACCACCAACACCTGGCGTGAACTGCACCGCGCCAGCAAACAGAAGATCACCACGGAAGTTGATGTCTTCTTTCCCACGTTCTTCAGCTGGTTCGAAGTTCGCGCTTTCCCACTCGATGGCGGCCTGGGGTTGATCCTGCGGGACATCACCGACCGGCAGTGGCTGCTCCGCAAAGAAGCTGAACGAGGCTACCTGCGTAACATCTTCCAGGCCGCCCCAGTCGCGCTGTACCTGACGCGCGGACCGGAGCATGTCTTTGAATACAGCAATGACTTCGCGCGTCAGCTGATCAACAACCGTGACATCGAAGGACGCGCGCTTCGCGCCGCCTTCCCCGACATCGAAGGTCAAGGCTTTTACGAGCTGTTCGATCAGGTGTACCGCACAGGAGAAGTCGTCGAAGTGACAGAGGCACGTGCCCAACTCACCGATCCATATACGGGGACGCCAAAGGAGATCTACATCAACGCCTCGTACATTCCACTGCGAGGATTCGATGCGCAGATCAGCGGGGTGTTGGGTTTGGTCGTGGATGTCACCCGGTACGTCGAAGCTCGTAAGGAAAGTGAACGCCTGGCTGAAGAGCACGCTGCGGTGCTGACGCACCTGCAGGAAGGTGTCATTGTGGCGGACAGCCAGGGACGGCTCATCTTCGTGAATGACGTCGCGGCGGAGTTACACGGCGTGAAAGTGCTGGATATTACTCCGGAAGCGTACACCGATACGTACAACCTGCTCACAATGGACGGCCAGCCGCACCCTGAGGATGAATTGCCTCTGGTGCGGGCCTTACGGCAGGGAGAGGTGGTCCGCGACGCACACTGGCAGATTCGGCGTCCAGATGGAGACATCATTCTCGTGTCAGGGGCTGCGAATCCCGTGTTCACCTCGGATGGCTTGCAGGCTGGGGCGGTGCTCACGCTACGACAAGTGAATCAAGCAGATCACGCTTGAGCGCAATATCTGCTGGCTAAGGATGGTCGGCAGTGGGGTGGAACTTTGCTCACCTCGGTGGATGGGAAAGCGAAGGAAGTCAGCGACCGACCAGATGTCCGCGCTGATGCCGATAGCCATAGCTGGGGTGCGCTGCTGGTACTGCTGCCGTCCCTGTGGCTCAGGCAGCTTGACACGTAAGCCGCGCTGCTCGTTGCACCAGTGATACAGCCCATGCACAGCTGGCTCAGCGCACGACGCATCAGGGATGTACGGGCAAAGGCCAGGCTCTTCCTGGCCTCAAAGGCATTCATCCTTGTGGACGTGCCGTTCAGCCGCTCCACCGCTGAAGTGTTCGGTGTCTGGTAGCCAAGCTGTTCGACCTCGGCATCCACCCTCGACCAACTGCCATGGGCGATACGTTGCAGTACTTCCACCACCCTCCGCTTGATGATCAGCACGTGTGCCAGCGTGCGAGGCACCCGGAAGCGCAGCTTCTTGAAGTGCTCCTGTGATCCTTTACGAGGTGCACGGTACGGAACGCCGAACACCTCGGGGAACAGTGACTCGTACACCGCCCAGACGTCGGTGAACAGCACCAGGTCATGTGGGTTGGCCAATCGTTGACGGGCTCCCAGCAACAGGCGGCGTCCAAGATCCTCGTTCCGCTGGCCGAGTTCACTTTGCACCAGGAACTTGCTCCTGGGTTCGATAACGGTGGCTTCCCACATTCCCACAGCTGCTGATCCTTGCGTTCAAAGAAGCCGTACCGCTCATCGGCCTGCAACGCACTGAGCTGGAGCTCCCTGGCGTGCTGCTCGTGAATGCCCTGGGCGTGGACGCCGGTCAGGATGGCCAGGCGACGGACGGTAGGGCGGCTCAGTTTGGTCAACTTGGCGGTGGTCTTCAGGGCATTCCCGGCGCCCAGGTGCTCTACAGCGCTCACCAGATGGTCCTCGGCAGCACGCGTGTTCCACAGGGGTGTACCTTTGCGTTCGCTGAACTCGGTTCCGCAGGAGCGGGCCGGAGCCAGCGGGCGAGGTCGGGTCGGGTGGGGAAGGCGATGGCGAGCTGGTACAGGCCGGTGCTATTCCCGGGCGCGATGGGCGCCTGGAGGTTTTGGCGCAGCGTGACGAGCGGGTGGCCGTCGGGCGTGCTGAGCACGGCGCGGGTTCCTTCACGGGCGAGGAGGCGCAGACCGAGAACCTGCTGGTAGAACCCCACGATGAGGTCGAGATCATGCACAGTCAGGGCAACTTCGCCAAGGGTGAGCTTCGGGTCGATGCGCGCGGCGGTGTGAGCCTGGGAAGCAGGGTTGGTCATGGTGCGAACTCCTCGGGAAGGGATCAGCGAGCGGGATTCAAGGGGTGAGGTTTAGCGGGCCTGGATGGGCGCTTTGCGGGTGCGTCCCCAGGCGGCAAAACTGGCGAGTGCGGCCAGGACGAGATTCATCGGGACCATCATTCCTTCGCCTCGGGTGAGGTAGAACGCGCTGGCGAGGAGCATGACGGCGACGAGGCCGAGGGCAGCGAGCGGCGTGAGATTCGGGCGGATGGGGGTGAGGGCGGGCAGGATCAGGCCGAGCGCGCCGGCGACTTCGGCGAGACCGATGAAGCGAACGAGCAGGGCGGGAACTTCAGTGACCCAAGGCAGCATGCCGGCGAGCTGCGTGATGGGCTGGGCGAGCTTCATCAGGCCGGTCATGAGGAACGCGGCGGCGAGGAGGGCCTGAAGGATCCAGAGGGTGATGTGCAGGGCTTTGCTGGGACGGGCGGTGGTGCGGGTGGTCGTGGTCATGGGGTGCTCCTTGAGGGCGTGAGAGTAGCGAGGAGTCGACGGGCGGACGGGAGGTTCAGGCGGTGCGGAGGCGGACGGTGATGCCCCAAGGGTCGTTGGCGAGCAGGCCATCGGGGGTAGGGGTGACGTCGAAGCCTTCGGCCCGGAGGCTGGCCACCGTCTGGTCAGTGGTCTTTTGGTCGGGGAGGATCAGTTCCCAGGTCAGGAGGCGCGCGTCGTTCTCGCCGGAGGGAGGGCTGCCGGCGGCCCAGGTGTTGAGTCCGATGTGGTGGTGGTAGCCGCCGACGCTGAGGAACAGGCCCGAGGGGGCGAGGAACGACCAGGTGATTTTGGGGAAGCCGAGGCCGGCGTGGTAGAAGCGGGCGGCCTGGTCGAGGTCAACGATGTAGAAGTGCAAGTGGCCAATGGTGGCGCCGGTCGGGAGGCCCGTCCAGGGAGTCGCGGCAGCAGTGGCGACGAGGGCGTGGAGGTCGAGGGGGTCGGCGCGGCCGACGATCTCGCCGCCTTCCGTGACCTGCCACTCTTCGCGGGGACGGTCGCAATACACCTCGATGCTGATGCCATCGGGGTCCATCAGGTAGGTGGCTTCGCTGTAGTGATGGTCGCCACTTCCGACGTGCACGCCGAGGCTGAGGGCGTTGCGGACGAAGCGGGCGAGGTCGGCGCGAGTGGGGAGCAGCAGCGCGAAGTGGTAAAGGCCGAGCCGACCTCGGTGCGGGGCGTACTTGACGCCGGGCTTCTCGCGGAGTTCGAGAAGGGTCTGGCTGTCGGAAATGCCGAGGGTGGCGATGCGCTGGCCGTGCTGTTCGCCCTGGGTGTGCAAGGTCAGACCGATGACCCGGGTGTAGTAGGCGATGGAGGCGCCGAGGTCGTTGATCTGGAGGGTGACGGTTCCGAGGCCGATGTTCGCGGGGAGGGTGTGGCGCTCGGGCTTGAGGCCGAGGCGGTCGGCGGGCAGGTCGGGGTAGGGAATGGTTGTGGGGAAGATCACTGGAACTCCTTGTTGGATGATTGAGTGTTGTAACAAGTATTTGGTAGCAGAAAAAGTGGACCTACACCTGGGATACCCGCGCGCGGATCAGCGTGAGGGCCTCAATCAGGGAGTGCAGCTGACCAGGCGTGAGGTGCCCGAACTGCGCTTTGTGGAGCTCGGCGACCGGTTCGTCCAACGAGTCCACCAGGGCGTGACCCTTCTCCGTGAGGGCGGTTGGAACGCAGCGGCGGTCACTGGAGCTGCGCACGCGGGTGACGAGGCCCATGTCCTCCATTTTGTCGAGCAGGCGGGTCACATCGGGCATGCGGCTGAGGAGCCGCTCGCGAATTTCGTTGCGGCCCAGCCCGCCATCACCCGCGCCGCGCAGAATGCGCAGAACGTTGTACTGGGTGGGCGTCAGACCATACTCACGGAGCGACAGCTCACTTTGGTCGGCGAGCAGCTGCGCGGTGCGGTGGAGGTTGAGCGCCGCTTCCTCTTCCAGGCTGCGGAAGGGGCTATTTTGTTGGATTTCGACACGAAGAGTGGCGCTCATGACCTCCACAATAGGTGTTTCAACGATTAATGTCAAGGAGTGAATCCCGGTCTACGAGGGGCAACGTCCCAGACGACACCACGTCTGCAAGGTATCTCGGTCTATAGGCAAGAGGGTCCTGAGAGCATGCCATGACGCTGGCGAGGCGTGGAGCAGTAGGTCCTGGAGCGTGTCGAATCCGCAGGTCATCTGCCGACCGTGCGTGAAGGCCGAATAAGTACATACGGACCAACACATCCCTTGCTAGAGCAGAAGCGCCACCAGGATGAACGGCGTTCAGCCAGCCTGCCGGGTCGGGTCGATCCCGGTACGTGCTCACTTCGCTAGGGGGTACTTCCCGGTACGGCGACAAGATCAGGCGCCACATGAAGCCCCTCTGCGAGAAGGCCAGGGTGGATTACATCAAAGCGCACGGGCTTCGGCACACGTTCGGCTCGCGGAAGGCAGGTGACGGCAAGTCGGCCACCGAGATCGCAGCTTAGATGGGGCACTCTCGCGCCTCGATCACTCAGGACATCTACATCCACCAGGACCGGAGAAGTTACGGGGATGAATCCGAGCTTCAGGCACCGCAAGCCTGCTACGGTCACCCAGAATCGTGAGGTGGCCGCACAATATGGGCAGCACATGTCCAAACTTTGGGGATGGCCATGCAAAAGGCGCGCCGGGAGCCTCTCTATACTGGTCTTCCGGCCATCATGAAGCTCGCCGTCATTCCGCCGTCGACCGTCAGAATGGTGCCAGTAATGAAGCTGGCGTTGTCCGAGCCCAGAAAATACACGGCCTGAGCGACTTCTCCAGGTTGCCCCAGGCGTCGCAGCGCGTGCAATTCCTCGTAGTCGCGGCGGGTCTGCGCAGGGTTGTCGCTCCCTTCGATCGCTTCCAGAACACCCTCAGTCTCGATTGCGCCCGGCGCCACCGCGTTGACGCGCACGCCCCTCGGTGCCAGATCGAGCGCCATGGCGCGCGTGAGGTTGATCAGTCCTCCCTTGCTGGCGTTGTACGCCACGTTGCCGGGTTCGGCGAACAATCCCTGTACCGAGGCGACGTTCACAATGGCTCCTCCCGATGGCATATGGGGGACGCACTCGCGCGACAGAAACAGCGGGCCGCCGAGGTTGACGTCAAGGGCGCGCTGCCAGCCCTCACCGGCCACCTCCATTGTCGAGCCGGGAGCCTGCTGAAAGGCGGCATTGTTCACCAGCACATCCAGACCCTGCCAGCGTTCTACCGCCGCGGCCACCGCCTGTGTGCGGTCTGAACTGAGCGAAAGGTCACCTGTCACGCCTACGGCCCCGAGCTCGCGCGCCACATCCTGAACTTTCGGCTGGGTATCGAACAGCACCACCCGGGCACCGCGCTCCACGTACAGTGCCGCGATCGCCCGGCCGATGCCCTGGGCTGCGCCCGTCACCAGCACCCGTTTCGATTGATCAACATGGATCATGGGCTCAGCTTGCCACTTCACGCAGTGGGCGGCGCCAATCCTCAATCTCGTCTGAACGCGACGCCGACCTGCCCTTCACGCGGGCAGGCTAGGCTCCGGACATGCCAAGCGTGCAGGGAGTGATTCTCGATATCGACGGAACCCTCGTCGACAGCAACGATGCCCACGCGCGCGCCTGGGTGCGCGCGTTCGGTGACGAGGGCCTTGACGTGCCCTTCGAGCGGGTGCGTTCCCTGGTTGGCATGGGAGGCGACCAGCTCGTTCCCGAGGTCCTGGGAATCGGTCAGGACAGCGCCCGTTACGCGCGCGTCAAGGAAGGCTGGAAGACGCACTTTGTGGCCGAGGAGCTGGCGCGCGTCCGGTCCCAGCCCGGCACGCGCGAGCTGGTCGCGGGCTTGCGGTCGCGTGGACTCAAGGTCATCATCGGTACGTCGGCAGACGAATCCCTGGTGCAGGGTCTGCTGGAGCGCGCCGAACTCGCCGACGCGGATTTGCCGTTCACCACCGCCAGCGACGTCGAAGCGTCCAAGCCCGAGCCCGACATCATCCTCGCTGCGGTGGAACGGCTGGCGCTCGCGCCTGACGAGGTGCTGATGGTCGGCGACACGCCTTTCGATGTGCAGGCCGCGCAGAAGGCGGGCGTGCGGACGGTGTTCCTGACCTGCGGGGGGGACACACGCCACGAGGGAGCGTATGCGGTCTACCGTGACCCTGCCGATCTGGCGCGCCACCTTGATGACCTGTGAGGCTGGGCGTTCTTGGCTGCGCTCATTTTCCCGTGTGGCGGTTCAGGTGCTCGGGTCTGTCGTACTGGGGCCTGCCGGCCCAAGGCAGGCAACGGCCGGGATGCTGCCCCCGGTAGTTTTCTAGACTGACCGAATGACAGACGTTTCCCCTCAGCCCCTCATCGTCAGTGCCGGCGAAGCGCTGACCGACCTTGTCCGTACGGGAGAGCAGACCTGGACGTCGCACGCCGGCGGTGCCGGCTGGAACGTCGCGCGTGCCGCCGCGTCACTGGGTGTGCCTTCAGCGTTCGCGGGCGCAGTCGGTCATGACGTCTTCGGCGACGAAATATGGCGGGTCTCGGTGGCCGCCGGTCTCGACGTGCGCTTCTTGCAGCAGGTCTCGGCGCCCACCCTGATGGCCGTGGTGCATCAGGTGCATCCGCCAGCCTATATGTTTCTGGGCGAGAACAGTGCCGACCTGCACTTTCAGCCCGATCAACTGCCCACAGGGTGGATGCGCTCGGTGCGCTGGATTCATCTGGGCGGCATCAGTCTTGCCCGCGCGCCGCTGAACACCCGACTGCTCGAACTGGCCGAGCGTGCCAGGGACGCGGGAGCGAAGGTCAGCTTCGATCCCAATGCACGCAACGTTCACGGCAACCCGGCGTACCGCCCGATGTTCGAGCGCACCTTGCAGCTCGCGGACGTCATCAAGCTCTCCGATGAGGATGTCCGCTTTTTTTATCCCGAGTCGTCCGAAGCCGAGGCCGTCAATGCGATGCGGGAACTCAATCCGGGCGCGCCGCTGATCGTGACGCGCGGGGGAGAGGGGGCCAGCCTGTTCGCGGACGGCGAACGGCGCGACTTTGAGGCCGTTCGGGTCGAAGTGATCGATACGGTCGGTGCGGGCGACGCCTTTGTGGCCGGTCTGCTGACCCACGCGGTTCGTGATGCGCAGGCGGGCTGGAGCGAACATATTCGTTTTGCCCTGACGGTGGGAGCGGCGGCCTGTACCCGTGCGGGCGCTTACGCACCGACCCTGGCCGACCTGACCGCGCTGTCCTGAGGCGCGGTGAAGCTGGATCAAGCGTGCGGCAAGTAGGGATCAGCTGTACTCCAGCTGCCAGTGCGGCTGACCTCGCGCGGCGGCCAGGCGGGCCAGCGCGATCCCGCTGGGCGCTTCGTCACGCAGCCAGGTCAGGCCACGCGCAAGTGACGCGAACTCGTCGGTGGGCTGCTTGCGGGGAGGATCGAGCACTTCGGTGACCAGCCCCTCATGTACCTGATACACCGCACCATACACCTGACCCCGGCGGGCGTCTGCGGAGACGGCCACTGTGCCTTGGGCGCGAGCGGCGACTCCCTCAAGTGAACTCACGCCCACCACATCAGCGTTCCATGCCCGGGCGCAGCCCAGTGCGTAGCTCGTGCCCACGCGCAGCCCGGTGTAGGAGCCCGGTCCCGTACCGATGGCGAGCACTGTTGCTCCCGGTGGGCGGCCGGACTGCTGATAGAGCCGCGTCACGGCCTGGGGCAATTCCTCGGCGTGGGCACGTCCCACCTCCTTGATGTCCTCCAGGGCGAGCGCTGCTCCGGATTGACCGTCCCACAACCCGAGGACCAGGAAGGGCGTGCTGGTATCGATTGACAGAATCATGCCTGCCCGGATGCTATCAATTCGCGGCGGGCAACGCGCGGCCGCTGGCCGTCACCGCAGAAGCCGTTCGTACAGGCAAGCCTTGAAAAAGGCGTTCCAGGCATACGGCCAGGTCTGACCGCTGGAGGCCAGGGCGGGGTTGTTGTGCCAACCCGGGCCCAGGTAGTACACCTGAGCACTGGTATGCGCAACGACGCTGTTGGCGCCCAATCCCTCGGTGTAGTTCAGGTAACCGACGATCCGTGAGGCTGTGAGCAGCAGGTTGGCATAGGGGCGCGACAGCAGTGCGCGTGCCTCGGCTTCGTTGGCCGGAAAGGGCACGCCCAATTGTGCGTTCATGGCGGCCAGCCGGTTCTGCTGGCCCAGCGCGTCCTGCCATGACATCTGGGTCAGCCCGACCGTTTTGGAGAGCTCACCCGTGAGGCCGCTGCGCCCGTACATCTGGGTGGTGCGCAGCGCCGCCGTATCGGTAAAAGTGCGCAGGGCGCCGGACAGACCGTACGCAACCCGGGCACCGGCCTGCTCGGTATCGACCACTGCGGCCAGCACCGCCGGGGGCAGCCCGGTGACCGACGCGGCGCGTTTAATCCAGCGCGCGTGCACGAACACCACCTCCGGCGCCAACGGCACGGGGGCCAGCGCGCGAAGACGCCGTGACAGCTCGCGCCGCTCGACCTGCTGCTGTTCCAGCAACGCCACCGCCGAAAAGGTCAGCCAGCGTTCCACGTTGCTCAGCGCCGCCTCGGGGCTGGAGAACACGGAGCGGCGCCCCAGTGCGATTTCCTGATTGCGGGTTTCGGCTTCGATCAGCCCCAGCATCGCACCTGCCTGAGCCGCACCGAACAGCGCGTGGGCGCGCCGGTACAGCTGGAAGTGCTCTTCGACCAGCCGCGAGCGGCGCGGTGCGGAAATTTTCAGGGCGTCGAGCCGACGCTCGTAGCGCGCGAGTTGGGGTGCGTAACGCCGCGAGAGGTCCACCGTGAGAGCCGGTGGTGGGGGCAGTTCCGCCCGGCGCGGACTGACGGCATCACTTTGCCAATGGGTGTATTGCCGCGAGACAAACCAGGCCACCGAGGGGCTGAAGCTGATCAGCAGCAGCAAGGTCATCGTCGCGAGCGCTTTGCCCCGCACGATCCATGGATTGCCCCGCGCCACGACGGACACGCTTTGAGCGTACGCGAGCGGAGCGGGCACCACAAGCGCCGGGCTCTCCACCCTTCATAAGAAATCAAGACGCTCGGTCACCGAGCGCCTTGATTCGTCAGAAACGGAAGGTGGAGTCAGCCTTTGACTGCGCCTGCCGTCAGGCCTGACAC
The DNA here is from genome assembly GCF_000317835.1 of Deinococcus peraridilitoris DSM 19664. Classification (NCBI taxonomy): domain Bacteria; kingdom Thermotogati; phylum Deinococcota; class Deinococci; order Deinococcales; family Deinococcaceae; genus Deinococcus; species Deinococcus peraridilitoris. Next base: position 3,542,719 of record NC_019793.1, read on the forward strand.
GATGTTGCGCTGGAAGATCAGCACCAACAGGATCAGCGGAATCGTCACGATGACGCTGGCTGCCATGATCTGCGCAAAGGGATTCTCGTACTGGCTGGCCCCACTGAACGAACCGATGGCCACCGGAACGGTGCGCGCCGCGTCCGTGGTGGTGAATGTCAGGGCGAACAGAAATTCGTTCCAGGCGGCAATGAAGCCCAGCAGCCCGGTGGTGACCAGGGCAGGCGTCATCACCGGCAGCATTACCTTGAAGAGCGTCTGCAGCGGCGAGGCACCGTCCATGACGGCCGCCTCCTCGAGTTCGCCGGGAATTTCACGTACGAAGCTGGTCAGCACCCACACCGTAAAGGGCAGGGTGAAGATCATGTAACTGAGAATCAGACCGCCCCACTGGTTGTAGAGTCCCAGCGCGCGCACGGTGGTGTACATGCCCCCCAGTACGGCGATCTGTGGAAACACGCTGACCGCCAGAATGGTGTACATCAAGATCGGCTTGAAGCGAAAGCGGAACTTGCCAAGTGCGTAGGCCGAAAGAACCGAGAGCAGCAAACTGATGATCACGGTGCCGCTGGCCACACCAAGGCTGTTGAGCAGGTTGCGCCCGAAAGGCTGACCTTGAAACACCAGCGCGTAATTCTCCAGGGTGGGCCGACGGGGAAACCAGTCGAGCGCGGTGTTCGAAAGTTCTCCCGGGCTGGTGAGGCTGGTCTTGAGCGCCCAGTAAAAGGGAAAGAGCACGTAGAACAGGATGATGGCCACGACCACCCAGAAAAGCGCCAGACCGAGGCGTTGAAGCACAGGATTCTTGTTCATGGCTACCTCAGTCGAAGCGGACCCGCAGGGTGGTGACGTACACGATGGTAAAGATCATGATGATCAGAAAAATCAGGATGCTGACCGCACTGCCGTAACCGAACTGTGCGTTGTCGATCATCTGCTGACGCGCGTAGATGCTCATGGTCATCGTTTCGGGGGCGTTGCCCTTGACGATGTACGGCATGTCGAACACCCGCAGTGCGTCGAGCGTGCGGAAGATCAGGGCCACCAGCAGGGCAGGGGTGAGCAGTGGCAGCGTGAGACGGAAGAACTGGCGCACCTTGCTGGCACCGTCCACGTCAGCTGCTTCGTACATGTCGCTGGGGATGCTCTGCAGGCCGGCGAGCAGCAGCAGGGCCATGAAGGGGGTCGTTTTCCAGACGTCCACGGCCACCAGCGCCCACAGGGCCGTGCTGGGGTCGGCCACAAAGGACTGTCCGACGTCCAGCATGCCCAGATTGCGTCCCCACTGGCTGATAATTCCGAAGTTGTCCTGATACATCCAGTTCCACATCTGCGCGCTCACCACGGTCGGCACGGCCCAGGGCACCAGGATGGCAGTGCGCAGCAGACCGCGCCCCTTGAACTTGCTGTTGATGACCAGCGCAAAGGCGAGCCCCAGCAGCGTTTCGGTCACCACCGAGGCCAGCGTGAAGCGCAGGGTTGTCCAGACCGACTGCCACCACAGCGGATCGGTCAGCAGCCCGAGTGCCGTACCGTCGTCACCACGGAAGAAAAAATTGTCGAATCCGATGTAGTTCGGTGACGCATCCGTGTTGATGTTGTATTCCGTCAGGGACAGGTACAGCGTGCGCAGCAGCGGATACCCTGCAACCAGGGCGATCACGATCAACGTGGGCAGCAACAGCCAGATCGCCGTGCGGGCCCGGGTCGCTTCGACGCTGCGGCCACGCTTGGGGTGGCTTTGCGCGGATGGGGTAGAAGTCGCCATGATGCTCCTTTCATATTCAGTGTGCGGCGTCCACGTCCGGACAGGATGCGCGCGTTGTTATGAATTTGCAGCAAATTCACGTTGGGCGCCCTGGTAGGGGGCGCCCAACGGTGCGGTTCCTGCCCGGCTCCGGCTTAGAAGCCGCGGCCCTTGATGCGGGTGATCTGTGCCTGGATGCTGGCCGCGGCCGCCTCGGGCGTCTGCTTTTTGGTCAGCACGCCGTAGACGCCGCTTGCAAAGGCGTTGGACACCTGGTTGTACTTGCTCTTGGTGGCCGTGGCGGGACGCGCGACGGCGTTGACGAACACGTCGTACAGGCTGCCGAAGAAGGGCACGGCCTTGAGCACGTCCTGGTCCTTGTACAGCGAGGCAATGGTGGGGTTGTAGCTGGCCTCGATGGCGCGGCGCTTCTGTTCTTCCCGCCCGGTCAGGTAGCGCACCAGATCGGCGGCTTCCTTGGGGTGAGCGCTGTAGTTGTTGACCGCCAGCTGCCAGCCACCCAGCGTGGCTGCGGGCTTGCCGCCCGGGCCTGCGGGGAGTGCGGCCACGCCGATCTTGCCCCGAATGGGTGACTTCTCGTCCTGACCGGCCGCGTAGGCGTAAGGCCAGTTGCGCATGAAGGCAGCGTTTCCGCCTTGGAAGACGTTGCGCGCTTCTTCCTCGGCGTAGGTGGTGACAGCCTGGGGCGCGATGGTGCCGATCCAGCCCTGCACGGTCTTGAGCGCGGCGACGGTCTTGGGGTTGTTGATGGTGACGTTGCCGTTGGCGTCGACGATGCTGCCGCCACCGAAGCTGGCGACCCATTCCAGGGCGTCGCAGGTCAGGCCTTCGTAGTTTTTGCCTTGAAAGACGAAGCCGACAAAGCGCGGGTTGTCCTTGCGCTCACCGTCCTGAATTTTCTTGGCCATCGTTTCCAGTTCGGCCCAGGTCTTCGGTGCGCTCTTGTAGCCGTATTTTTCCATCAGGTCGGTGCGGTAGTACAGCACGCCCGCGTCGGTGAACCACGGTACGCCCACCAGCTTGCCGTTGATGGTGTTGTTCTTGACGATCGCGGGGAAGTGCGCATCGAGTTCCGCTTTGGGAATCGATTTGCTGAGGTCGGCGAGGTGCTGGCTGATCAGGCCCGGCCACACCACGTCGATCATGTACACGTCGACGTCCTTGGACTTGGCGCCCAGCTGCTGTTGGTAGAGGGCCAGGCGGTCACCCGTCTCTTTGGGCACCTGCAGCACACGCACGGTGTTCCCGGTCTTCTTGGCCCAGGCGTCCGCGCCAGTCTTGCACTGATCGTATCCACTGCCGACCGAGTCGCAGGCGAAGGTCAGGGTTACACCCTGGGCTGAGGCCGCTCCCGCCGAAAAGGCGAGGCTCAAGGTGGAAATCAGCACGGCTTTTTTCATATGTCCCCCTACTAGAACAAATGCTGCGATGTTGGTGCACTCCAGGATAGAGCCTGCCGACGATCCCCGATTATACTTGGAATCGGTTCCACAAGACGATTGACTGACGGTTAAGGCTACCTCGCCCATGAAACGCTTGTCAATCAAACCTCAGCCTTGCTTGAGGAAATACCGCGCTGCGCGGGGCCCGTGGCCGCGTCGTTCGAGCTTTCCGGCGTCGACAAGCGATCGCAGGGCCCGCCAGCTTCCCTGGGTAGAAAGCCCGCACGCCATCCGGAGCTCACCGTTGGCCACCCCGGAAGTGCGGGCGGCCAGCATCAGGGCCACCTCGCGCGTAGAGGGCCGCGCCGGCCTGTCAGAAGTGGAGGGCGTCTGAGCACGCTGCAGGGCAGGAGAAGGGTGTGCAGGCATTGGAGGAGGCTGTGGAGTCGGGTGTTGCACGGTGGAATGGGCATGTCGCACCGTTCCACGGCCAATCGCGGCGCGCGAGGCCGGTGACAGCTCGTAGCGCGTGGCCGATCCACGCCCGGTCCGCGTGATCAGCCCACGGTCCTCCATGGTGGCCAGCAGGCGCGGTGTACGCTCTTCGGGCAGTTGCAGGGCGCGCGCCAGCTCGCCCCGCGCCGCCTCACCCTCCCGTCCCAGCAGGCTCAGCACGATCAGCATGTCGAGGTTAAGGGTCTGCATCTCTTCTTGCTTGCGGGCCACGAAGCGCACGAACTCGGCATCGAAGCCGGGGTTGTGCAGCGTCAGCGTTACGGCGTCCGGGTACGTGATGAATTCCGGTGGCTCTTTGCCGTGACGCAGCATCAACTGGTACATCTTGTCGACGCCCACTCCGGCACGCTCAACGAAGCCAAGCCGCGCCAGCGCCTCGGCCAGCAGCGGATTGCGGCGCTTGGGCTGGTGTCGCAGGATGTTTTTCGGCGTGATGCCGCCCGGAAATCCGCCTGGATTGCTGATCTCCAGCCGGTCGGGATAATGATGCACGTGCACCACGTCGCGCAGCTGATAGTCGCGGTGCGCCAGGGCGTTCAGGATGGCTTCGCGGTACACGGCCTCGTCGAAATCCCAGACCTCGATGCGAAACAGCCCGACCTGCACCGGAGTAAACGCGTTGCGCGCCTGCACCAGTTCCGAGAGCCGCAGCAGCAGCGCCGGAAGGGGACGCAGCAGATCCTCACGAAACTGAAAATCGACGTCGCCCTGAGCGTGATGGTAATAATCGACTTCGGCCTGCGGAATGTAGGCTTTCAGGGCGCGCGGCGTGCCAGCCATCAGCACGCCCGCGATGGTCGGACGCCATTCGCCGTCCTGTTCGACGAGCAAACCCAGCTCACGCAAAAAATCCAGGTCGGCCAGCTGAGCAAGGTCGCCGCGTCGCCCCATCGAGCGCAGGCGGGCGACTTCCAGCGGATCGAGGTCGGCGAGCGAAGCGTGAGGTGGCACGGTGGCGGTGTAGTCGGGTTGGGCCAGGGGCTCCACGTTGCTCGCACTCACGGGAACGAGGTGCGCGCCATCCCAGGCCACGACCTCGCCGGAAGGCGTGGCGAGCAGGTAAGGCGCCTGCGGTACGTGAACCAGCAGAACACGCCCGGCGTCCGTGAGGTGGTGTTGCACGTTGACGCTCAGGCGACCCCCGGACAGCTCGAAAATGGCGTGCGTGACCTGCAGCGGATGCAGGTCGCCTGCGTCCTGCACACCGTCACGTCCCATACCAACGATGACCGTTCCACCGCGCACGTTGGCAAGGCCAACCGCGTACCGCGCAAGATCCAGAGGACTGATATCAAGCGGCAGGTGAACGTGCTGCGCCGAAGGAGGCGCGATCAGCGGGGAAAATCCCAGGGCGGGCGTGGGCTTGTTCATAGGCGCGAAAAGCAGTCTCAACGGTTCGGCGATGGACCGAACCGCGTGAGCCAGTAAGTCATGCTAGCGCCTTCACGCCCGGTTCACATAGAAATACGCCACGCCCGGCGCCGCCCGCATTCCGGCAGCGGGCAGCAGCCAGCTCAGGGCAGCCAAGCCGTCTCACGCCCGACAGTGGCCTCGACCGCCGCGTTGCCGCCCGCAAAGGAGAGCACCAGGCCCACTTTCTGACCCGGCAAAAAGCGTCCGCCGAGCACCACGCGGTACATCGTCTTGCCTCCTAGCAGCATCTGACCTTGCACCGGAATGCTGCTCACGATCTTGCAGCGAGGCTGGCAACGCAGCAGGTTGGTGCGGGCGCCCGCGACCCAGATGCCGCGCAGGGTGTCACCGTCCCGGTCCCGGGCGCTCACGGTGACCTCCAGTACGGCGCCGCCGGCCGAAGGGCGCAGGGTCGCTTCGCTGAGAAAGGGAGCGCGGGCGCCCGCAGACGTCGAAGAAAACGCCGTCAGCAGGACAAGCAGAACCAGTCGGAAGTGCACGATGGCCACAGTTTACCCGACCAGGGGCAGGCGATGTCGATGCTGAGGAACCGGAACCGCGCCCGGTGCTGCCTCGGCAGGCTGAGAAGCGCTTCAGGGGGCGTTTGGAGTGACGACCGCCTCCACAACCGACACGCCGCTTGCAAACTGCATGATGAAGTGCAGTTTCTGTCCGGGCTGGAACTTGCCGCCGACGATCACGCGATGCGAAGTACTCGGCCCGAACGCAGTCGGGTTGCCGAGCGGCAGTTCGTTGACGGGTTTGCAGCGTGGATCGCACAGCAGCATATTGGTCGCGTGCCTGGCAACGAAAGCGCGCTGAAGGGTATCGGCTGCGCCGCGCGGCGTCATGGTCGTGACCAGCATCACTCCGTTCGCGGTGGGCTGCAGTTGCAAGGGAGACATGGTGGGGGTGCGCACCTGGGCCGACGCCTGTGGAGAGACAGCTGCCAGCGCGGCGGCCATCAAAAGTGAAAATCGCATGAGGCGACCATAGCGTGGTCTCTTTCGGCGGTCGGGCGCAAACTTGGCATGAAGCGTCTTCCTTCAGGCTGGTGTCATTCCGGATCACTTTCCGGCAACTCACCCGCGTCGACTTCGGTTTTGAGCACCTCGCGCATGACCGAGGTGGCGAAGCTGCCCTTGGGCAGCTCGAAGGAGAGCCAGTACCCGTCAGGAGTGGGCTCAATTCCCATCTCGCCGGGAAAGATCCGGATAGTGCGGCGGTCTCCCTTACGGGAACGAAAAGCCTCGGGCGTCAGCGCAAACTCCCCGAGCACCTCACGTTCCAGGGCGCCCGCTTCCTCGGTGAGCTCGCGGACCTTTCGCCCGAAAAGTGTGCCCGTCGCGCTGATCTCACCGCGCTGCGCGCGGGAAGTTTCGGCTGCCGCGTCCTCGACCCGGAACACCCCTCCGGTGTCGTGCTTTCGGGCCATATCGCCCACGACCAGGCGATCGAAGAGGCCACGCTGCAGGCGCAAACTGACGAAGGCGTTGAACAGCACGCTCTGCACGCTGGACACCAGAAAACGGCGCACCCGTGGATCGCGCAGCGACGACTCGCCGCGCAAGACCCGCAGTCCCTCCTCGGCGTTCAGCCCTCCCAAGCCAAAGCGCTGCGGCCCAAAGTAGTTCGGCACCCCGCTGCGGGCCAGCAGTTCGAGGGTGTGGGCTGCCTGCTCGTATGTCCCCGGCGCCTGGCGCACCCGGATCCGGAAACGGTTGCCCTGGAGGTGTCCCATGCCGAGCTTGTTGCCGTGCCGGGACACCTCCAGAATCTCGACGCCCTCCATGGAGAAGCGCTCCAGCCGGCCCTCGGCCTTGTCGGGGAGGCTGAGCCACTGGGTCGTTACTGCGTGGCGGTCCTTGAGTCCGGCGACACCGACGTGTTTCTCGTTGATGCCCAGCTGGCTTACCAGCTCGCGGACCACGTGGATGGTCGTGTGTCCGACCTTGCGCAATCTGACGAATACGAAGTCGCCCTCGCCGCACGGCAGGTAGGCCGGACGTTCCTCGACCACGAAGTCGGCCGGTTCGGTGCGCAAAACGCCGCCCGTTCCCGGGGTGTCGGTGAGGGCGGCAAGGTCGGACCAGGAAAAGGTGAGCTTCACCCACACAGCGTAGCGAATGCCGCTTCCAGGCCGCAGCGCCAAGATGGTATTTCGGGAATCGCGTAGGTGATTGGCGCTTCGAGATGAGCAAGACCTGCGTCTTTGCGATAGAATCTATTTTTGGGTGCCCGTAACCCAAGGGCGTGAACGTTGAACGTCGGGTGACACCACGGGCCAGGGAGTCAAGACATGGAATACCGCAACATCGCGATCATCGCGCACGTCGACCACGGCAAGACCACGCTCGTGGACGGCCTTCTCAAGCAGACGCTCAAGCTCGGTCACGGGCAGGAGATCGCCGAGCGTCAGATGGACAGCAACGCGCTCGAAAAAGAGCGCGGCATCACCATTCTCGCCAAGAACACCGCCGTCGAGTACGGCGGCGTCAAGATCAACATCGTGGACACTCCCGGTCACGCCGACTTCGGTGGCGAGGTGGAGCGGGTTCTCGGCATGGTGGACGGCTGTCTGCTGCTGGTGGACGCCGCCGAAGGCCCCATGCCGCAGACGCGCTTTGTGCTGCGCAAGGCCATCGAGCTGGGTCTCAAGCCCATCGTCGTCATCAACAAGATCGATCGTCAGGACGCGCGGCCCGAAGAGGTCGTCAACCTGACCTTCGACCTGATGGCCGAACTGGGCGCCAGTGACGACCAGCTCGACTTTCCGATCCTGTATGCCATCGCCCGCGAAGGCAAGGCCTTCCGCAACATCGAGGCCCCGCAGGACGACATGCACGAACTGTTCGAAACGGTGCTCGAGCACATCCCGGCGCCGCAGGTGGACCTTGACGCGCCCTTCCAGATGGTCGTGACCAACCTCGATTACAGCGAGTACCTGGGGCGCATCGTGGTGGGTCGCGTCAAGCGCGGCAAGGTGAAGCGCGGCGAATTCGTGAACCTGATGCACAAAGACGGCACCATGACCAAGGTGCGCGTCACGCAGCCGTTCACCCACTTTGGCCTTGCGCGCATCGAGGCCGACGAGGTAGGAGCGGGCGACATCGTCGCGCTCGCCGGAATCGAGGACGCGCAGATCGGCGAGACCGTTGCCGACCTCGCCGATCCCGAGGCGCTGCCCATCATCACGGTGGACGAGCCGACGGTCAGCATGACCTTTCAGCCCAACACCAGCCCGTTTGCCGGCAAGGAAGGCAAGTACGTCACCAGCCGTCACCTCAACGACCGCCTGAAAAAGGAAGTGCAGACCAACGTCAGTCTGCGTGTCGAGGAACTCCGCCCGGACGAATTCAAGGTCTCCGGCCGTGGAGAGCTGCACCTGTCGATCCTGCTCGAAACCATGCGCCGTGAAGGCTACGAGGTGCAGGTCGGCGCGCCACAGGTCATCATGCGCGACATCGACGGCGAGAAGCACGAACCCTTCGAGCACCTGGTGATCGATGTGCCCGAGCAGTTTTCCAGCAACGTCATCGGCGTGCTCTCGAGCCGCAAGGGCCAGATGGTCAACATGGAGCCGCAAGGCACCCGGGTACGCGTGGAGTTCAAGATTCCCTCGCGCGCCCTGTTCGGCTTCCGTACCCAGTTCTTGTCGATGACCCAGGGCGAAGGCATCATGAGCCACGTCTTCGACGGCTACGCTCCTTACGCCGGGGACCTCAAGACCCGCCAGAACGGCAGCCTGGTCTCCATGGAATCGGGCAGCGCGTACGCTTACTCGATCTGGAAGCTGCAGGACCGCGGCAGCTTTTTCATCACGCCCGCCACCGAGGTTTACGTGGGCATGATTGTCGGGGAGAACAGCCGCGAGCAGGACCTCAACGTCAACGTCTGCAAGAACAAGAAGCTCACCAACGTGCGTTCCTCAGGGGCTGACGACGCCCTCACGCTGACCCCGGTGCGCAAGCTGACACTCGAGGACGCGCTGGAGTACATCGGCGACGACGAGCTGGTCGAGATCACCCCGACGAGCATCCGTCTGCGCAAGAAGATCCTCGAACCCAACATGCGCAAGTAAACACGCTCGCGTAAACGCCAGACCGAAACGAGGGAAGCAGCAGGCTTCCCTCGTTTTTTGCTGGCCATCTGGGGCGCGCTGCTATTGTGGAGTCACTGTCGTTCACCTGTGAAGCGAGCAGACGCCAAAGGAGCACCCGCGTGACCCCCATTTTGATTGCCGCCCTCATTGTCGCCGTGATTTTTGCCTTGCGGGGATCAGGCCGCTCGGTGCCGCTGGCGGGTGTGGTGCTGGCAGTGGTCGCCCTCGGGGTGATTGCTACGGGAGGCTGGTTCGTGCACCCGGTTGGGGCGCTCACGCTGGCGTGGCTGGCAAGCTTTGTATTTTCCAGAAAGCGCAGGCGCAACCTGCCGTTGCTCGCCGGCGGGCTCGGAATGCTGTTTGCACTGTCGTTGCTGGGCGCGTCATGGCTGGTTCATCCGGCTGCGGGCATGGCCCTCGGCGTACTTGCCTCGGTGCTCTTCACCCGGCGCCGGCGTGACCTGCCGGACGTGGCTGGAACACTGGCGGTCATGGCGCTGCTCGGTGTACTGGGCGCTTCGTGGGTGGCGTTTCCAGCCAGCAGCCTGATGCTGGCGTGGCTGGCAACGGTGATGTTCTCCGGTAAAGTCTTCGTTGAGCCCAAACGAAAGGACACGCAGCCCGACGGGGAGTTGACTGCGTCACCGCATGCTCTGCCCGCAACCAGCATTGACGGCGCCACGGTGTGGACATCAATGGCCGGCGAAGCGCAAGCGCGTGAAGACGTCTTTGTGCCCGCTGGCCGCCGGGCAAGCTCGAAACGCCGTAGTAAAGCCGGACCGGGAGTGTCCGGTCCGAAACCGGACGCTCCGGACACCAGAACCCAGATCGAACGTGTTGTGGGTGATCACGGAGCGCAGCTCCCGCCAGAGGCCACATCACGCCTGGAAGCCATTCGGCAACGAGGCGCCGAAGCTCTTCAATACCTGACCGAGCGCGGCCTGGATGGAAGCGAACACGCGCTGCTCGCCCGGCATATCGTTGATGAGTATGCCCCTGACGCAGTGAAAGCGTATCTGAGGCTACCCCCCTCAACAGCCAACACCTTGCCTCTGCAGGACGGCAAGACCGGGCGCGACCTGCTCATCGAACAACTCGACCTCCTGCTCGACGGTGTCGCCCGGATTATTTCCGACGCGACTGTTTCGGGTGGGCGCGAGCTGCTGGCGCACCAGCGGTTCTTGGAAGCCAAATTTCTTGGTGGCAAGAAAGATTTTGAGCTCGATTGAGTACCTCCGACTTGAGTTTTGGTGTTCTCCCAACACTCAAGTCGAGCGGAGGCGAGTAAGGGAGGCGTGTCTGCCGCTGGGTTCTGTCGTTCTCGGTGCTGTTCCCACAACGGTAGAACCCAGCGGCAGACACTTGAGTCACATGAATTGCCCTATGTATGCCCGTTGTCTGCGGCACCATACCGGCACCGGAGTGAGGGCCAGGGTGTCTCCATTCATGAAGGTGCGATCGCGTCGGGCTTCAACTACGCGGTAGCGTGAGAAAATTATTTATATGCACCGCTGCCCTATGAGTGCATTTTTCCATGTGAAACACGATTTTTGAAGTTTTATACGATGTGAAGTTTTCCATCCCTTCATGTAGATTTCAATCATTTCACCGCTGAATAAAAAAACTAATGTGAAAACGGAGGTTGGTTATGGGCAGGAAGTGGTCAGCGTTAAGCATCTCGCTGTCACTCCTCATCGGATGCAGCCAGGCACCCACGCCCGATTCGGCGAACCAGTCGGCACATCCTGCTGGAAAAACCGTACCGGGTGGCCCTCAAGCTGTGGCTCAGCGCGACAAGACTGGAGGTCAGGGCCGTCAGCGCCAGCTGGCGCTGAATTTGGGTCTTCCAGGCTGGCCAACCTTCAAGCACACTCCCCGAAAACCATTCTCAAATGCCCGGCCAGCAAGACCGGACGAGCTGCGTCCGGCCATTCCCGATGGCCCGCCTCCGTCCTTGCAACTTCAGTCGCAGGCGCTGAGTGCGTCAAGCGGTACCATCAACGTGTTCTACAGCGATCCACTTCCTGCCTCGTCTCCGTACCGGGATGGAGGGCGAGTACACGCGATTCATTTGGCGAATCTGCTGGGCCACTTCCCGGGATATCAGATCGTCGTCAAACGCATCTCGGAATATCGAGCGGGGGATGCGTCGGCGAGCGTTCGGACATTTTACATCGGAACCGTTTTCGACGAGGTGATGCCGGCGTCGTTTCTCGACGAAACGGCGCAAGGCGCGCCGGTGACCTGGATCAATTACAACATCTGGCAACTGGGTGAAAAGCTGCCGACCCGTCTGGGACTGCAGTACGTCGAAAGTATTTTCGCCACGGGAGGCGAAGAAAAAACCACCTACAACAAGATTGAGTACAAGGGATACACCTACGACAAGTACATCGCGCCGATGGCCATGATCAAAGTGCAGGCGAACGCGGGCGTGAACGTGGTTGCTACGGCGAAGAATGCCGCAGGCCAGGCAATTCCCTACATCGCGAACAGCGGCAAGTTCTGGTATGTGGCGGACGACCCGTTCTCGTATATCCACCCGACGGACCGCTACGTGGCCTTTGCAGACACCCTGTTCAGCATGCTGGAAAGCCAGGAATCATGTACTCCGCGCGCCATCTTGCGGATCGAAGACCTCATTGCCGAGGACGATCCAAGCGGACTGCGAAACATCCTCGACGTGCTGGTCAAGGAGAAGGTCACGAAATTCGGCATGACGGTCATTCCGCAGAATGTCGTGCCGCAGGCTGATGGTACGTTCAGCAACTACAACTGGAACCGGAATGTCGCGATGCTCAAACAGGTCTACCGGGGAATCGATCTGGGAGGGAGGGTCATGCAGCACGGCTACACCCACCAGTTCACGCCGCTGCGCAACATGAGCGGACACAGCGGTGATGACTGGGAGTTCTGGTACAAGGCCCAGGAAACGCCTATTCCGAACCTGACCGCAAGCGGAGCCGTGAAGCGAATTCAGGACGGTCGCAAGCTCTTGCTGAAACTCGGCATCCAGCAGTACGGCTGGACCACGCCTCATTACGAAGCGCATACACCGTTTTACACGCCCTTCAATCAGGTGTATCCGCAGGCGCTCGAGCGGCGTATATACGTGGGTGATGATGTGCGTGCCGGCCAGTTTTTTCCCTACGCTGTGCGTGACACTTATGGCACGAAAGTTATTCCTGAAAACCTGGGAAACATCCAGGTCGGCTGGATGCCCGCGCAGATCCTGGAAGCCGCGAAAGCGAATCGGAACCTCACTTGTCCCACGGCCAGCTTCTTCATCCATACCTACCTGTTTGAGCCCGATTATACGGACGAGGACAAAACGACCCAAGAGGAACTGGCGGCGTTGATTCGGGGAATCCGCGACCTCGGATTCGAGTTTGTGGATCCGCTGGAGTTGCAGGTTCCGTAACCTGAAGCGTTTGTCCATTTCATTGATGGAGTGTCTTCCTCCTCAGTACCCCACAACTTGGTTCGGGTAACGTCCTGAAGGGCGATTTGATCGCAGCGTAGACACAAGAAGAGCGGCATCAAGGGAGTGTGTCGCTCCAAGAAGCCGCTCTGGCTGATCCTACCAAGCTCGGCGAGGTCATCAAGCACCATCTGCCATTCCTACGCCGAGATACCCTGCAACGCCTCGCCGACGTCGTCACCGCCCTGATTCAAGCTCGCTCGACCAAGCACGCCCAGCTTGCCCTCCATCTGCCCGGCACAGTCGGTGCCGTCAGCAAGCTGCGCCGAGTCGAGCGCTGCCTACACGACCCTCAGCTCGATCGCGACGTTTTCTTGAAGCTCCTCGTGCCACTGCTGCCCGACGAGAAGCTGGTCATGACCATGGACCGCACGAACTGGGAACACGGCGAAGCCGACCTGAACCTCCTTGTGCTGGGCGTAGTGCTTGAAGGCTTCACCTTGCCCCTCGTGTGGATGGCCTTGCCGCACGGGGGTAGCAGCGACACCGGAGTGCGTGAGCGTTTGGTCGCTCAACTTCTCAAGGTCTTGCCCGCGAAGCGGTGGCGTGTTCTGGTTGCCGACCGTGAGTTCGTCGGGGCGGCGTGGTTCACGTTTCTGAGGCGGCGCGGCATCAAACGCTGCCTGCGCATCCGAGGTGACGCTCGGATCGACGACGTGCGGCTCGACGAGGGCTGGGGGTACGTGCAGCCCGGACAAGTGGTCGCGCTGCTCGAAAAAGCGAATGTGTACGGCAACGTCATGCAACTGGTCGTCACCCGCACCGACGCCGGGGAACTGCTCGCCCTGGCGACCGACCTGAAGATCGACGAGACGCGGGCGGTGTATCGTTTGCGCTGGACCGTGGAGTGTACCTTCAGCACTCAGAAATCCAGAGGCTTCGACCTGGAGGCGAGTGCCATGACCAGGCCGGATCGGCTGGAACGCTTGTTCGGGGTAGTCACGCTGGCTTTGGCATGGTGTTTGCGTGTCGGCGTGTGGTGTCACCAGCAGCGGCCCATCAAACGCAAAAAACACGGACGCCGTGCAGTGAGCCTCGTCAGGTACGGCCTGGAGCTTCTTTCCGCTTCTTTGCGTTGGGACACGAGTGACTGCCTGACACTTTTGGCGCTTGTCATGCAGCCTTTTCCCGCTCCAGCACACCACTCAATCCAAGTTGTGGGGTACTGAGGTCTTCCTCCATCAATTCCATTTCCAAACGCTCCTGGTCAAGGTCACTCGCTCCCCGCGCTGACAGCGTGCCCAAAAGCGGTTTCGGGCACTGCGCGCTCTCCGCTCGGTCAAAAACATTGATCAAAAACCGATCAATGTCTTTGACAACCCCTTTAAAGTGTCGTCCGGTGATGGCAGGTGCTTTACCCGTTCGGTTTTGCAAGGTGTCGGTGGACTTGAGCGATTTCAGCTGCCCACTTGATCGGCATCTTGGAGTGAAATGCCGCGACGAGCAGGCCAGCTGCGCGGTAGCTGCCCGTACAGCATGAGCACTATTGATCAAAGCTCGGCGTGTCAAGCACCAGGGGCGACGCGAGCTTGGTACGAAAGACCCGCGCCAGTTCGGGTACGGCCTGCACCCGCATCTCGGAATTGTGGCTGGGAACGGTGTCGTTCTCCCATGCTGAATTCCACCAGGCAAAGCCTCGCACCTGAGGCCAGCGGTTTTGTAACAGCGAGGTTAAGGCGGCCTCTGCCCAGGGAACAACGCGCTCCACAGGATGACTGGAAACCATCCCAAATTCGGCGAGCAAGATGGGCTTGTTCGGAGCGAGCCTGGTCAGTCGCGTCACGGCGGCGTCCATTTGAGCTACAAATGGGGCCGAGGAGGATTGCAGCGGAGTTTGCACGCCATAAGCCGAGACAGCCAGCCAACTGACCACGTCGTCTCCCGGGTAATACCCTTCCAGCCGATTGCTTGCCGTCTGCGGATCGTCAGCGGCATTGACGTGAAACACCCATGACACATTCGTGGCTCCCCGCGAGCGGATGACATCCACAAGATGTCGGTATGCCTTTCGAAAGCGTGCCGGTCCGTTGGGCGCATTGTGGATCTCGTTCCAGGGAAACCACCGTCCGTTGACCTCGGTTCCGAACTCAAGCAGGATTGGTGTTCTGAACGCCCGTGCCGCGTCTCCCCAGTCTCGCAGGTCCCTGTCGAACGTGCCTCTGGCAATTGCCTCCAGGGTGAATATCCTTTCTGGTCGTCCGAGGTCCGTAGAGCTGCGCAGCATCAGCCGAATGAACGGTACGGCGCCGCGCGCCCGGATCCACTCGGCGGTGGCTCGGGGAAATGTCCGGTCGACGCTCCATTCGTTCGAGAAATAAACCCAGGCCACCTTGCGACCAACCGCCTGCTCGTACGCTTCGAGATCTGCTGGCCTGATGTCACTCTCGCTTCCTTGAAACCTTCCCGGATAGACACCGTGGTAGAGCTTTCCTTCCGGTGGAAGCGAGAGAGGCACTGGGCGGGAATCACGGCTGGCCGAGGGTGCTGGGCCCATGCCGACCAGTGCCAGGCTGAGCAACACCACATACAGATGAGGACGGGCGATCATTACGGGGAAGTGTCGGATGCGGATTTGAAAGGATCGACAAAGCGGAAGCCCAGCTGTGAAAGCTGCCGCATGAAGGCCGTGAACTGGCGCTCTGTGACTTTGTGTTCCCCTTGGTAGTCGGGACTCAGCTGGTAAGGGTGAAAAAAGAAGCTGACCCAGGGGCACTGCAAGGCGCGGTTCGCTCTGGCCACTTCGAGCATGTGTTGCAGGCTCGCGGGCGTTTCGACTTGGTCCATGTTCTCTGGAAGAATATAAGTTCCCAACACATCCCGTACCGGATACGGAAAAAACTGCTCAAAGGTCACGCTTCCGGTCCGGTAGGTTCTGCGCTCGTAGGCAATCGGGTAGGCCTGCGCAAAAACCTCGTACAACTCTGCAGGCGCCGCATAGTGCGGAGTGACCCAGCCGACCGGCCTGATGCCCAGGTCTTGCAAGATGGTCTTGCCGAGCTCCAGCCTTTCGCGTGCTGCAGAAGCCGTCAGGCCAGACAAGGGGGCGTCCGTACGGGCATCCCAGAATTCGTAGTCATAACCACTGATGCCCTTGGGATTGGCCTGCACTTCGTACTGATGGGTGTAGCCATGCTGGAAAATCCGGGCACCGAGGCGCTGCATGCGGCGCAGCTCGGCAAGTAGTTCCGGGCGACTTTCCCACGACACACGGCGACCGGGTGCCCGGAATTCGGGAATCACCGTGGCCGAGAAGGGTATATGTTCCCGTTCGAGCAAACCGATCGCCCTGCGAAGAACTGCAGCCGACTCGTTGGGTTGAATGTCCTCCATGCGAACCAGGGCTCGTGGCACGCATGATCGTTTCTGGCCCAGCATATCGCCCAGCAGGTCGGCCAGAACAAGATACCGGTCGGTTTCCCCCGGCTCTTCGAGGGGGATGTCTGCAAAGTACCAAAGTCGCTTGAGCTGCGCGACGTAGGGCAGACGCCGGCCCTGATGGTCGTGCGCCCAGGCATGCACCCGGACACTGGCTTTGTCTGACAGTTTCACTTCCGAAATGTCGAGCCGGCCCGGGCGTTTAAAGGCGTGGTTTCGGTATTCCACCCGGTCAAAGCTGGTGGGCAAGGGAAGGTTCTGAACTGCAGAGATGCCCAACGGGAGCAGCGCGTCAGACGGGAGCTGCCACAGATTGTGCCCGATCCACGTGACAGGTGCATCCTGGAGGACGTCATCGACAAACGCTTTTGGTAAAAGTCCGCCATACACATTGCCGAGATAGAAGGTGCGCCTGGTCTGAAATGCCTGCCCGCCCGTGTATTCGGATACCGGCTTGACCGTAATATGGAGGTTGGGGAACGAGCCGAGCAGGTTCTGAAGTTTAACGGCATATGAGCGGGCCTGGTCGGCATATGCTGGGATGATGCCTGGTCCCGTGTGAACGAGGATCAGTACTTCGCCGCCCAGGGTGCTGATTTGGCGCTGTACATCTGCCAGCACCTTCTGTGACTCGTCGTGCGAGCGTGCCGCGCGGATGTCCATGATCAGGGTTTTCAGGTTGCTGAACGACAGGCTGAGGATAGCTGCGGTGAATGCGGCCAGCAAGAGGAAGGTCAGTGGCACGATCGTCCTGGGTGTGGAGTGCCGCTGCCACACGTTTCGAAGTCGTTGGCGGTGCTGGGGCTGGTGATGCTCTGCCTTTTTCAACCTACATCTAATCTTAGTCGTTGCCGGTCACGGTGGTGGGTGTGTAATCGTGAAGACGACTGAGAACATGGCGGGCGTCCTGAGGATCGAGGGCTAGGGTGATCAGCGACTGCCCGTACTGCTGTCGTACATCCTGCAGGGCGCTCCACAACCGGTCATCCTCGAAGGCCAGCGGTGTCGCCACCACAATCCGGTCATCCTTGCGCTGCAGCGGCACGAGCTGCCACTTCGTCATGGCTTCGATGGGTAGCAGGGTGAAGTCGGGGGTGGCCTCGTCTAGTTCGACAAAGGGTACGCCGACGACTTCGGCCAACCGTTGATACAAGCGATGACTCGTGAGTTTTCCACGCTGTACGAGGATGGCGCCGAGCCGGTCGGAATGAGTTCCGTGCTGCTCCCGCACAGCGGCGGCCAGGTCGCGTGGGGTCAGGTCGCCGTAAAAGAGGAGGGCGTCACCAAGCCGGCGCCGCACGCCCTGAAGAATAACTTCTGGCACATACGCCTTGCGTTCGGTTTTGTCCCACCTGGGGGTGCTGCCTTTCTTGGCTCCCGCTCCGGGCCAGAAGTACAGACGCCAGGCACGCAGTGTCGCGCAGGCATTGATGATGTTGCCCACAAACCAGCGCAATGGAAAGAAGGGGAGAACGAAGGTCGAAAGCAAGGCTTCGCCCCAGCCGTACACGGCCCTGATGGCAAACATCCGCATCAACAGACGTTCGGCCGTGAAGCCAAGCACGGTCAGGAGCAAGGGGGTGAGTACATGCGGGTCTCCTGTGGGCAGTCCGAGGTAGGGAGCCAGGACGGTATACAGGGCTGCGGGATAACCGACGAGGTGAACGAGATTCGTGAACTTTCCTTTCTGGTCGTGCAGCAGCGTCAGGCGGTCTCTCCATGAAAGCGCGTGCCAGTCGATGAACGTGGGTGTCTGAAGTGTGATTCCGTACGTCCAGCGACCTTTTTGCCTGACGGCCGCGGTAAAATCGTTCGGGAAGTACTCGCGGACGGCGACGTACTCGCTTGACACCGTGCCGCGATGGTTGAGGCGCTGGAGGCGCTGCAGGTGAAAGTGAACGCGGTAACCCAGACGCCACAATCTCCAGGCCAGTTCGTAGTCCTCTGTCAGGCTCTTTTCGTTGAAGATCGGTCCATGCTGCGCCAGGTGACTCAAGACTTCCCGACGCATGACGAACCCGGTACCGGCACTCGGAACGAAAAGCCCCAGGGCCGAGCGAATCGGGACGTGGTGCATATGATGCTCAGCGAATTCATCGGCGTAAGTCCGCGAGATCAGCACGTTCAATGCGTTTTGCCACGTGAGACGATGAAATAGCGCGAAGACGGGCATCTGCACGATGTGGTGCTTGTTGAGGAGCGCACTGTACAGCTTGAATGCATAAGGATGGATAACGTCTTCAGCGTCGTGTACGGCGATGGCGTCAAACAGCTGCCCACGTTCGTGTTCAAGCCGTTCAATCGCCTGATACACCTCATTGAGGTTCTGGCTTTTGTTGGTTGGACCCGGGCGAGAATTAACGACACAGTGAACGTTGGGCAGCTCCCCGGCCAAGGCGGTGATTTCTTCCAGGGTTTGCCTGTCATTGGGATACACGCCGATAAAGAATTCGATGCGTTCTTCTGGATAGTGCGAGTGCCGCAGGGTCGTCAGGAGCATGTCGCCCACCACTCCGGCCTCTTTCCAGGCCGCCACCATCACGGCAATACGCTTGGGGGTGTCGTTGGCAATTTCAGCTGCCTTCAGGCGTGATGCGTACGCACGTCGATGGTAGAAGATGTATACGAGATCCAGGAGGATGTCGTCAATGCTGGCGAGCAGGTAAGCGATTAAAACAAGGGCCAGCACGACTGTCACCGTTTCATACATGGTGTTCTCCTGACATGAGTGTGCCGACGCTCTTGCAATGTTGCAGGGCGCGAGTAACTGGGCGGCCAACCAAACTTATTTTTCTCTCAACAATAATGTCAGGTTTTTCACACCTGCTTATGTGTAAGTTTTTAAGCCGAAGTTTATATTCCGGTTAGAGAGATGAGCCATTGAGTGAATGAGGCTATTCATAATGTGTAATATGCATAGCTAGGCTACCCGGGTACATTTCTAGATAAATTATTAGAAAGATAAATCGAAATTGAGGTTGCCTTCGATTTTGCTCAACAACGGGACGGATAGATTTCAGACGTCCGTGCATAATCCAGCTGCACCCTGATCCTCACATTCGCCGATGGGGATGGCTTCTGTTTAAATACAGGGGTGCGCGTCATCACTTCGCCCCAAAACCCTGAGATCAAGGCCCTTGCCCGCCTCAAAGACCGCCGAGATCGCGAGCGTGACGGGTACTTTCTGATCGAAGGCACCCGGGAGCTCTCTCGAGCCCTTCAGGGTGGCGTACAAGTGGAGCGCGTGTACCTTTGCAAGGAACTGCTGCGCCCCGAAGGTCATGATCTGTTGCTCACCCTGTCCGGCCCCGAACTGTTGACGGTTTCACGCGTGGCGTTCGACAAGCTTTCCGTGCGCGAAAATCCGGATGGCCTGGTCGGCATAGCGCCCCTGCGAACCTGGGATCTGCCAGCTTTGCCCCAGCGGTCCCTGGTGCTGGTCCTCGCCGGCCTTGAAAAACCTGGTAACCTCGGCGCACTCTTGAGGACGGCCGACGCGGTCGGCGTTGACGCCGTCATCATCGCGGGGCGCGGTGCCGACCTTCATAACCCCAACGTCATCCGGGCCTCGCAGGGAAGTGTGTTTTCCTTGCCGCTGACGGTCATGACCGACGAAGATGCACTGGCCTTTTTACGCGATCGGGGTATTACCCTCTTCGCTGTGACGCCTGAAGGCGCCCAAAGTTACTGGCATGCTGAACTGACCGGGTCGGTCGCCTTGGTTCTCGGTACCGAGCACTCGGGACTCGACCCCGTCTGGAAGGCGGCCGCACGGGAACGCCTGAGCATTCCGATGCAGGGCGCGGCCGACAGCCTGAACGTTGCTACCGCGGGTGCGCTCGTCCTCTACGAGGCCCTGCGGCAACGACAGAACACGATGAAATGATGAAATCAAGCTCAGCCGAAAGGCAGGCCTCCTGCCTGCTGCTCTTGAGGCCAGGCTGCTGCGCCCTCGAATTCGGTGCAACGGGCGCGACGAAACTAGGACTTGAGCAGGCCTGGCCTCGGCCCAGACACAACCGGTACCAAATTCAGTCTGTGCGGCCGATGGTGCGTCTATCTGGTTACCGGCTTTACTTTCTCTTTGGCCTCGCGTGCAGCCGACCACGTCACGTTACACTGGCTGCACACTAGCTCCAGGCGTGGTGTACGGGACAATTCACGCCTCACGATCACCCGCTCCATTTTCGTTTTGAGGGACATTTCCAAGGAGGGCCGCATGAAGCAACGCGTTCTCGGCATGATTCTGGCGGGAGGACAGGGTACTCGCCTGTTTCCTCTGACACAAAAACGCTCCAAGCCTGCCGTGCCCTTTGGCAGCAAGTACCGCATCATCGATTTTGCGCTGAACAACTTCATCAACTCGGAGATCTATTCGACTTACGTGCTGATTCAGTACAAGGCCCAGAGCCTCACCGAGCACATTCAGCGCGGCTGGCGTTTCGGTACCTTTCTGGCTGACTACTTCATCACGCTGGTACCGGCCCAGATGTACCGCTACGAGGAGCTGGGTCCAGTGTGGTACCGGGGAACGGCCGACGCGGTCTACCAGAACCTGCACTTGGTTGATAATTACGAGGCCGACTACGTGGCTATTTTCAGTGGCGATCACATTTACAAGATGAACGTGGCCCACATGCTCGACATGCACCGCGATTCCCGGGCCGACATCACCATCGCGACCTTTCCGATGCCTGCGGCAGACTCCAAGCGCTTCGGGGTCATGACCGTCGATCCGCGCGCTCGCGTGACCGAGTTTCTGGAGAAACCCGACCCGAGCACCCTGCCTGGCAACCCGACGACCGTGCAGACCAGCATGGGTAACTACATCTTCTCGCGCCGGGCGCTTGAGGAACTGCTCGAAACCAACGTCCGCAACGAGGAAGAAGGCTACGATTTCGGCAAGGACGTGATTCCGC
The DNA here is from genome assembly GCF_000317835.1 of Deinococcus peraridilitoris DSM 19664. Classification (NCBI taxonomy): domain Bacteria; kingdom Thermotogati; phylum Deinococcota; class Deinococci; order Deinococcales; family Deinococcaceae; genus Deinococcus; species Deinococcus peraridilitoris. Next base: position 3,563,675 of record NC_019793.1, read on the forward strand.
GCGCGCTGCGTGACGGGTACAACGTCATGGCCTACGATTTCCTGAGCAACCCCATTCCCGGTCAGGATACACCGAACACCTACTGGCGTGATGTGGGAACACTCGACGCGTACTACGAGGCCAACATGGACCTCGTGTCGGTCACGCCCGAGTTCGATCTCTACAACCCCGAGTGGCCGCTGCGCACGGCAGCGGAGTTCAGCCCGCCTGGCAAGTTCGTGCACGAGGCGGCAGAGCGGCGGGGTCAGGCGTTCAACTCGCTCCTGGCCGGCGGGACCATTGTTTCGGGCGGGACGGTGCGCGACAGCGTACTCGGTCGGCGCGTGCATACCCACTCGTACTCGGTGGTGGAAGGCTCGGTGGTGTTCGACAACGTCGAGGTGGGACAGCATGCCCACATCCGGCGCGCCATCATCGACAAGAACGTGGTGATTCCGGCTGGGACCCGCATTGGCTTTGACCTCGAAGAAGACCGGGCTCGGGGATTTACCATCACCGAAAACGGCATCGTGGTGGTGCCCAAGTCCTACACATTCTGAATCTTGAGGGCAGGCGGGGCGCTTATCCTGGCCCGTCCCGAATCAGAGGTCCGAGTACTCTGGGTACGCCGTCCAGGTGAGCTCTTCAGCGCTGACGGCTTTGTTCTGCTGTTCCTGAATCGTCAAGCCGGGCAGCGTAGACTGTCCTGATGCCTCTTTTGTTGGATCTCCACCCGGACCAATACCCTCTGCACGGCTACCGACGACGGCAGCTGCTGGAGTGGGTTTTCGAGCACGGCGCGCCGTCGTTCGAGGCCATGACCAACCTGCCCGCCACGCTGCGAAGCGAGCTGGCAGACCAGTACACCTTTGATCCTTTTCTGGGTATCGAGACCGTCTCTTCGAGTGACGGAAGCGTCAAATACCTGTTCACCCTGCCCGATCTCAAGCAGATGGAAGCGGTGTACATGCCTTACCTGGACCGCCGGACCATCTGCGTTTCGACGATGGTCGGCTGTCCGGCCAAGTGTGCTTTCTGCGCGACCGGTGCGCTGGGTTTTGGTCGTAACCTGACTGCCGGGGAAATCGTGGGTCAGGTTCTGGCCGTCGCGCGTGGACAGGGCGTCGCCCCGCGTGAGATCCGCAATCTGGTGTTCATGGGCATGGGTGAGCCATTGCTGAATTACGACCACGTCATGCTGGCGTCGCGCATCCTGCTCCACGAGCACGGCCTCGGAATGAGCAAGCGGCGCGTCACGCTCTCGACGGTGGGTCTGCCGCGCGGCATTCGCAAACTGGCTGCCGAGGACGATTTGGGCATCAAGCTGGCCATCTCACTGCACGCCCCGGACGAGGAAACCCGCCAGCGCATTATCCCGACAGCGCATGCCAACACCATTGCCGAAATCATGGCCTCCGCACGTGAATATCAGGCGGTCACCGGGCGGCGTGTCACCTTCGAATACGCCATGTTGCGTGATGTGAACGACCAGCTGTGGCAGGCGGACCTGCTGGCCGATCTGCTGCGCGGGCTCGTTTCGCACGTCAACCTGATTCCGATGAATCCGTGGGATGGGAGCGGATTTCTGGAAAGCAGCGAGCAGCAGCTTCAGGCGTTCTATGACCGGCTGGAAGCGCGTGGTGTAGAAGTCAGCGTGCGCCGTTCGCGGGGTCGTGATGCGGGCGCCGCTTGCGGACAGCTGGCGCTTAAACGTCCTGAAGGGAATTTGATCTCGCTCCAGTAACGCTCTCATGAAAAATCGGTCCGGAGGCGATGGAAGCCGACCGGACCGATTTTTTTAAACATGAAGAAAACTTAGCATGGTAGCATGACCCTCAGATTTTGCACGAGTACGAGGAGGAGCAGGTGGCTCAGCACAAATTCTTGAACATGATGGGTGCACTGATGGCCGCTCAGGCCGTTGGTGGCGTTCTGGCGCAGGCAACTCCGGCGCCGAGCACGCCCGTCTCTACCCCCGCCGTCACCACCGCAACGCCGGCGCCCGTAAACGCCGACGCCCTCGAGTCGGCCCGCGCGGCACTCAACGCCGGGCGTCTGCGTGAAGCCCAGGTCAAATTCGAGGCGCTGGTTGCCGCCGACTTTGGGAACGTCGAGGCGCACTTCGGGCTGGGGCTGGCCCTGTACGCGCTCGGTGACTTCACCGGTGCCCGCTTCGAGTTTCAGCAGCTGGTCAAGCTGGCGCCCGAGCGTGTCGAGGGACACTACAACCTCGGGGTGGTTGCCGCCCGCAGCGGCAACTCCGACGAAGCGCTCGTCAATTTCGGTAAGGCCCTGGAGGTGGCGCGCGGCAAGACTGCACCCGCCACCCTTCGCCAGCTCCTCGACGCGGTGGCCGCCGAGCAGGGCCGCAAGGCGGACTTCGCCGGTCTGAGCAAGACCCTGGAAGAAGCGCTCGCGCTTTCTCCCCAGGATGACGCGTTGCGGCTTCGACTGGCCGAGGCCACCTTCCGTGCGGGCAACGGCCTCGACGCTCTGCCCCTGGCCTACACGGTCTTGCAGCGTCAGCGCGCCAACGTGAATGCGGCGCTGCTGGTGGCCGAAGTGTACGCCGCGCAGAACCTGCCCGAGCGGGCGGCGCGTGAACTCGACAAGGTGGCCAGCGTCGCCCCACCCAAGGCACGGGCGACACTGCTGGTACGCAAAGCCGAGTTGCTGCGCGCGTCCGACAAGCCCAAGGAAGCGGCCGACGCGCTGAGAACGGCGATAAAGGCCGATCCGTCCAACGCGCGTGCGGTAGCCAGCCTGGGAGAGCTGCTCTTTTCACGTGGAGACCGTGGGGGCGCCCTCAGCGCCTGGCAGACGGCGCTCAAGCTGGAACCAAAAAACACGCTGTTCCGGGCCAACCTCGCCAGCGTGCAGCTGGCAGTCGGGCAGACTGACGCCGCCCGTGAGAACGCCCTGATCGTTCAGCGTGACGCGGTCGACGCGGCGACCAGCGCCCGCGCCCAGTTCGTGCTCGGTGTCGCGGCCTACCGCCAGGGGAACCACGCCCAGGCCCGAAGTGCCCTGCAGGCAGCTTCACTGAAATCGCCGAGTGCCGAAACGTACCTGTGGCTGGGGCTCAGTGAGTACGCGCTCAAGGATTACGCGGGTGCCGTTACCGCACTGGAAGCGAGCGTCAAGAGTGCGCCGGAGATGACCGCGCGCACCAGCCTCGGTGCGGCGCTGCTCGCGGCCGGACGCTACCCTGAGGCCGAGGCGACCCTGCGGGGCGTGGTTACCGACGCCCCCAAAAACGGCGAGGCATGGTACAACCTCGGCTGGAGCATGCGCAGCCAGGGACGTGAAGCAGACGCCCGCGTGGCCTTCAAGAAGTCGCTGGGCCTGGGGTACGCCAAAGCCGAAGGAGCGCTGCGTTGACCTTCCTCAAGCGGCACTGGCCGGATCTGGTGATCTCATCGCTGATCGTCGCCCTGCTCGCCGGTTTTGCGCTGGTGTTCTTCAATTCGGAGACCGGACGTGAGACGCAGGCAGAACGTGCGCCGATCGAGTCGTCTGCCACGCCGGTGCCCCCGGCGTCGCAAGCAGGAAGCCCGGACACAGCCGGGCTTCCTGCGGACGGATCAGACGACCAGGAGCCCGAGGAACTGCCCACCATTCCGAGCGGGGGCGGGGAGGCAGCCTCCCCGCCCGAGACAGCGCCTACAGAGGAAGCGGTTACATCGGCGCCCGACATCACGCCCACCCCGACACCGGACCGTCCGGACGAAGTGGTGCCCGCGCCCCGTGAGAGCGCGCCCGTGGCGACCAGCCGGAGCGGCACGCCAACACGCGCTGATTACCGCCTGTCAGCCGGGGTGTTCAACTCCGAGGCAGTCGCGCGCGAACGCACGGCCAGCATCAGCGCGTTGGGTTACACGGTGCACTTCATCGCGGTGGAGCAGGGCGTGGTTGCCCAGGTTGGTCCTTTCGCCGACCGTGACTCGGCCTCGCGGGCAGCCGCCGATATCCGGCGTGTCTTTCCGGGCATCACGCTTTATTCGCCGGTCGTGCGCGATGACGCTCAGGCTCAGCCCGCCTCTCCGGCGCCGTCGCCAGTGCCAGCCGCGTCTTCGGCGCCGGCGCAAAACGAGGCAGACGCGCCCAGCAACCGGGCCACAGTGCCCACCGCCGCTTCCGACACCGCGCCACCGGCCAGCCCGTCGACTCCCAGCGGTCGCAGTGCACCGGGGGTTCCGGTCTACTTGCAGGTGGGCGCGTTCGACCGCCAGGAGCGCGCTGCGGGCTTGGTGAGCCGTCTGCGTGCAGAGGGGATTGCTGCTGAGGTAAACGCTCCGCCGGGCCGCAAGGTGCGGGTGCTGGTCGGGCCGTTTGCCGGTGAGTCCCTTCTGACGATCGAGGACAAACTGAAGTCGCTTGGCGTCGACCACTTCAGGGTGCAGTGATGAGTTCCGGAATTCCTTCGGCAACCATTTCGAGACTGGTCACGTATCTGCGTATTCTGGAAAATCTGGAGGGCGAGGGCATCTCGCGCACCTCCAGCACCGACTTGGCCGAACGGGCACAGGTGAGCGCCTTTCAGGTCCGCAAGGACCTCGCGTATTTCGGCCGCTTCGGCACCCGGGGCATGGGATACACGGTTCCCGTGCTGAAACGCGAACTGATGCGCGTGCTGGGCCTGACCCAGGCCTGGAACGTGGTGATTCTGGGCATCGGTCGCCTGGGCGAAGCCATTGCGAATTATCCCGGTGCAAGCGAGTACGCCTTCAGTTATGTCGGGCTGTTCGATGTCGCCGAAGGCGTGGTCGGCAAGGAAGTCCGGGGCCTCAACGTGCGTCACGTCTCGGAACTGGCTGCCTTTGCCACGGCCAACCATGTCGATATGGGCTTTCTCGCCGTGCCTCCTGAAAAAGCCCAGGACGCCGCGCAGATGCTCGTCGAGGCTGGCGTCAAGGGCATTCTGAACTTCGCACCGGTCGTGCTGCAGCCACGCGCCGTGGAACGCCACGGTGCATCCGAGATCGCCGAAGAATGGCGCGGGGTGATCGTGGAAAACGTCGATTTCCTGGCTGGCATGAAGCGGCTGGCCTTTTATATCCTCAATCCCCACCTGCGTGATCTGGAACCCGAAGAAACCGCTTGATCACCAGCGACCACGCGGGCCCGGCCGCGTCCGCACCAGGTCCTGACGACGCGCGATGCAAGCCCCGTGTAGCCTTTCCCAGCCGCGACCCTGCTGGCGCCGCGCCTGAGTGCAGCAGAGTTTACGGCAGCCTCACGCGCTTTCGGCACTGGAAAAACGGTTCTGATACACTCCGCTCATGAAGCTTGTTTTGGCGGTCATTCAAGATGCTGACGCGCCCGGACTGATCCGGGCGCTCAGCGAAAATGCATTTGAGGTGACCAAACTCGCCTCGACGGGCGGGTTTCTGCGCGAGGGCAACACGACATTGATGATCGGCGTTGGCGATGAGCGGTTGGCCGAACTCAAACGAATCGTGGCGCAGGCCTGCCGCTCACGGACGCGGCTGGTGACGCCGGGAATGCCCGTCGGAGAACAGGCAGAGACGCTCATCAACGAGCCGGTCGAGGTTCCGGTGGGCGGCGCGGTGATGTTCGTGCTGGGCGTCGACGAATTCGTGCGTGTCTGAGTCCACTGAGGCCGTTCGTCGGCGGCGCGGCTCAGGGAAGGGAGCGGCAAGCCGTTTGACCGACTCACTTGGTCAGGCCGCCCTTTAGAATGGGCGGCATGCTTTTTGCTGCTTTTTGCGCCTGCCACAGGAGCCCCTGAGTGGAGGGCTTGTTACTCGCGCGCACCGTTCGTGACCTGCAGGAAAAATTGCCCGTACGGGGTTTGGGCTGGGTCTTTCCCGATGAAACCACCGCGGCCCTGCTGCTCGAAGGCCTGGGTAACCTGGTACTGAGTTACCGGCCACCTCAGCCAGGCCTGTTCGTGTCGCGTGAGCGGCTGTCCGGTGAGGCCCGTACCTCGTTTCAGCGCGTGTTGTCCGGGCGTGCGCGCGGTGAGCTGGTCGGCATCACACAACTCAAGCTCGACCGGGTGGTGCAGCTGTCCTTTTCGGGTGAGCGCGGATTTGTCGACGTGCCCCCCATGCGTCTGGTGTTCGAGCTGACCGGCCGCAACACCAACATCGTGCTGCTCGAACCGGGCGAAGGCTGGGACGGGTCCATCGTCGGGGCCGCGCGGGAAATCACCCATTCCCGCAACCGCTTTCGCAGCGTTCGTGTGGGAGGGCGTTACACCCCGCCCCCGCCCTACGAAAAGTTCGATCCACGCCGCCTCGGAGAAGAGGAGGCGCGTGGACTCTCCGAACTGCCCCTGGGCCGCTGGCGTGACCGCATAGACGGCCTGGGCCTCGGCCTGGGTGCCGAACTGTGCCGACGTGCCGGCATCCCCCCCGCGCAAGCGCCCGCCGAGCGCTGGCCGGACGCCTTGCGGGCGTTGCGATCGCTGGTCGAGAACCCGACGGTGCAGGAAGGCGCACTGGCCGAGGGCGTGCGGGAAGCGGTGCGAAGTGAAAAAGCCGAGGCGCTGCGAAAATCCCTTCGTGAGCCCCTCACAAAGCGGCGGGCGCTGCTGCACAACCAGCTTGGAGACGTCGAACGCGCTCTGCAGGCGTACGAAACGGCGCAGCATGAGCGGAATCAGGCCGACCTGCTGATGGCCTACGCGCACCGTGTTCCGCCGGGCGCCTTTGAGGTGGAACTGCCCGACTTCTCGGGCGAAGGAAACGTCACACTTTCGCTCGAGCCACACTTCTCGGCCATGCAGAACGCCGAGAAGCTCTACGCACGTGCGCGGCGGCGCGAAGAAGTCTTTGACCGCCTGGTGCTGCGCGAGCCCGCGCTGCGAGGAGAGCTGTCCGAAGTCGAGGATCAGCTCGCGCGCCTCGAGCAGCTTGAACTCTCCGAACTCGAGGCGCTTGCACGAGGCGCCGTCTCACCGCGCAGTGACCGCCCGGTGCTGGGATGGCGTTTTGTCTCACCGTCGGGATTCGAGGTGCTGGTGGGGCGCAACAACAAGGAAAACGACGTCCTGACCCACCGGGTGGGCAAGAGCCTGGATTACTGGTTTCACGTGCAGGGCTTTCCGGGTTCGCACGTGCTGGTCCGCACGAACGGACGCGAGCTTGCGCTGCCTGACATCCTGATGGCCGCTTCCGTCGCCGCTTACCACTCGAAGGCCCGCGGAGACGCGAACGTCGCCGTGGACTATACCCGCGTCAAGAACGTCTGGAAGCCACGGGGTGCACCGGCTGGCAAAGTCTTGTACACGCAGCAGAAGACCGTGTTTGTCGATCCGGCGCTTCCCGCCGACACCCCCTGACAAGGCGCTCACAGCATCGTTGGAGGCGTAACGCCACCGCCATGCGGCGGGCAGCCTGGCAGCTTGTACAATCGGAGCCTGTGGCGCTCCCCTCGTTGCATTTCGTGTCGATTCGTGCGGGCAATCTCCGCGGGCGTCCCTCGTCATGAGCGTTGTCGCCCGGTGGGGACGCGTGTCCCTGAAGGTCCTGGTCGACCTTTCGCCCCGTGAATGGCGGCGCTTTTATGCCTACTTCAAGGACCGCGAAATCGCCGACTGGAATGGCGTGAAGCCCATCCGAATTCCCGAGTGGTTGTTTCAGCGCATCATGCTCGACGAGGAGCGGGCAGGTGAGCGGTTCGGCTTCGGCATCTACAACGAAGTGGGGCGCTTTATCGGCAGCGTAGAGCTCTATGAACTGCGTCCACCGGCGCCCTCGCGCCCCCGGGAGGGAACGCTGGGCATCATGATCGGAGAGCGCGACCTGTGGGGACAGGGGTACGGGCGTGACGCGGTTCGGGCGCTGCTGCATTGGGCTTTCGAGGTGCACACCCCGCCCTTCGTGTCGGTGCGTCTGCGAACCTTCGCGCACAACAAGCGGGCCCAGAGGGCCTTTCTTGCCGCTGGATTCCGTGAGGAGGGTCGGGAGACGCAGCGCGATCGTATCGACGTCCTGATGCGTATTCAGCGCGACGACTGGCTTGCCGGAACGTCCTGACGCCCCCGATGACGCCCCATTCCACCGAGACTCGGAGAAACCTATGAAAGTACTCGTTCCCGATGCAGAACCTTTCTTGCAACTGAAGATGCCCGGCGTGCAGTTTGCGCCTTATCGCCGTGATGCCGATCTCCCGGCTGAGGCCGAAGGTCTGGTGCTGTGGGGCCTGCCGCGGGGTCGGCGGCAGACGGCCTTCGAACTCCCGTCGCTGCGCTGGGTGCTCACCCTCACGGCCGGAATCGACCACGTCGTGCATGACCTGCCCGAGCACGTCACGCTTTACAACGCCTCGCGTTTGCATGACGCCGCCGTGGCCCAGCACGCGCTTTCGACCATCCTCGCCGCCGCCCGTGGCCTCCACCGGGCCCGCGACGCCCAGGCACAGCGTCAGTGGACCCGGCCGCATGACCTCTGGACGCTGCAGGACCGTTCGGTCGTGATTTGGGGGCATGGGCACATCGGGAGGCGGCTGGCGGGGATGCTCGAGCCCCTGGGCGCGCGGATCACCGGCCTGCGGTCGGGCAGGGGTCCCGGCGAAATCCGCCAGGCCCTGGCAGGGGCCGACGTGGTCGTGCTGTTGCTTCCCAGTACCCCGGAAACGCAGGGTCTGGTCAACGCCGAGGTACTCGCGCAGCTGAAACCCGGTGCGTGGCTGGCCAATTTCGGCCGTGGCACGCTGGTGGTGACGACGGACCTGCAGGAGGCGCTGACGAATGGGCAGCTGGGCGGCGCCATTCTGGACGTCACCGACCCGGAGCCACTTCCCGAAGAAAGCCCACTGTGGTCACTCCCCAACGTGATCATTACGCCTCACGTCGCGTCGGCGACACAGGACATCTTGCAGCGCGCCGCGATGTTCACGCAGGAGTTTCTGAGTGACCTCCTGCGCGGCGTCGAAATGACCAACCGGGTCGAGCGCCACAAGGGGTATTAAGCTCATCTTTGCCCTCATCGCGCTTGCTCATGAGAAGCCGGCTGGTACACTAGCGCTCGAAATGTCCTTAGAACGCAACGACGGCCTTCCTGATTCCCGGCTTCGCCCCCTCGACGGCGCTCGTGCCGCTCAGGGCATGACGCGGTCCAGTGGCGTTCTGCTGCACCTGACTTCGCTGCCCGGACCGTACGGCATAGGAGAATTCAATGAGCACGCATATGCCTGCGTCGACTGGCTTGCTCGGGCCGGACAGCAGTACTGGCAGGTGATGCCGCTTGGCCCGACCGGCTACGGCGACAGCCCCTATCAGTCATTCAGTGCGTTTGCCGGCAATCCATACCTGATTTCACTGGACGCCCTGCGGCGCGACGGCCTGCTGAGCGATCAGGATCTGTCCGGTCATCCAGACTTCGACCACGACCGTGTTGATTTCGGCGTGCAGTACACGTGGCGCAATGGGGTGTTGCGCCGCGCCTTCGAGCACTTCGAGGCGGGCGCTGGCGCGGGGTTGACGGGCGACTTCCAGGCCTTTTGCGAAGCCGAGGCCGCCTGGCTCGACGATTACGCGTTGTTCATGGCCCTCAAGGATGCGCATGGTGGACGGGCCTGGAATGAATGGGACCGCGAGATCCGCACCCGGCAAAGTGCGGCAATGGCCGCGTGGCGCGACAAGCTGGAGCGCGAGGTGCGGCTGTACAGCTTTGTGCAGTTTCTGTTTTTCCGTCAGTGGAACGCACTGCGCGCTTACGCCCACCAGCAGGGCGTGCAGATCATCGGCGACATTCCGATTTTTGTGGCGATGGATTCGGCGGACGCGTGGGCCAACCCCGACCAGTTTTATTTCGACGCCGAAGGTCAGCCGTCGGTGGTGGCGGGCGTGCCACCCGACTACTTCTCGGCAACCGGTCAGCTGTGGGGCAACCCGCTTTACCGCTGGGACGTCATGCAGCAGCAAGGATTCCGCTGGTGGATCGAGCGCATTCAGGGCAGCCTGAAGCTCTACGACGTGATCCGCATCGACCATTTCCGTGGCTTTGCGGCGTACTGGGAAATTCCCTATCCCGCCGAAAACGCCATGAACGGCCAGTGGGTTCCCGCACCCGGACACGCGCTGTTCGAGGCGGTGCGCGGCGCGCTCGGCGAGTTGCCCATCATCGCCGAGGATCTGGGGGTGGTGACCCCGGACGTGGAAGCGTTGCGCGACGACTTCGGGTTGCCGGGCATGGCCGTGCTGCAGTTCGCCTTTGGCGGCAATGACTGGGAGAAGAACGCATTTTTGCCTGAAAATTTGCGTCTCAACCAGGTGGTCTATCCGGGTACGCACGACAACGATACGTCGCTTGGCTGGTGGCACAAGGCGCAGGAGCACGAACGCCGGCACGTAATGCAGTATCTGCCGGACGCCAGTGATCTGAATTTCGGCTGGCGCCTCACCGAGCTCGCCTGGTCGACACGTTGCGTGCTGGCCGTTGCGCAGCTGCAGGACCTGCTGAACCTGGGCAGCGAGGCGCGCATCAACCTGCCCGGCAGTCTGGGCGCCCACAACTGGACCTGGCGCGCTCGTCCGGAAGCGTTCAGCTCCGAACTTGCCCGTGATTTGCGCGCGCTGACCGAGCGTCATGACCGGTTGCCCCGCTGAGGACGTCCGTCGCGAATGGCCTGGTGACCGCAGCGTGAGACTGCTCGGCCCTGAAGAACAGCTCACCGCAAAAGCGGAATTATTTGAGTTCGCTGCGACTTTTATCAGTTGTGCGTCAGGGCCCGTTGCTTGAATATGGGCACGCGGAAGTCCCCACGCCTCATGACTCCAAACGGCTTCCCGGAGGTAGAGCATGAAACAAAGCCATTCCCACCGCATGACCGTTGGCGCCATCCTGGCCCTGGGTGTCCTCACCCTCGGCCTGGGAGCGGCCCAGAACCGCGTGGAGCCCCAGTCGATCATTGTCGTGGGCACGTCGTGGATTGAAACGGCCGACTTGAGCGGCAACGGCGTGATTACCTACAACGAATTTCGCCGGGTGGCCTTCAACTGGTTTATCGACGGTGATACGGACGCCAACGACGTCATCAACGCGGCCGAGTACGAGCGTGTGCAGAAAGCCGAGGGCACCCAGCAGCGCGACGTCGTTGCCCGGCGGACGGCGCTCTTTCGCGCCGCTGACCGTGACCGTGACGGCCAGATCGGTTACTACGAGCTGGCTCGACTGGCCAGTGCCCGCTTTGCTGCGCTTGACCGCGATAAGGACGGCAACCTCGGCCCGAACGAGCTGAGCTCGGTCCGGGGCAGCTTCGACGTGGCCATCAATCCCAATCCTGCCCGGTGAACTCACCACGCGGAGGACAGTCCAGGGTGATCTGGGCTGTCCTCCGCGCTCGTGCGGATTTTTGAGCGTCGCTCACGGTCCGCTTCTGGGGTCGGCGATAAGGTAGGGCATGAAGCTTTACACCAAGACTGGCGATCAGGGTGAAACAGGCCTGTACGGCGCCGACCGCGTCAGCAAGGCCAACGCGCGCGTTGAAGCATACGGAACGGTCGACGAGGTCAACAGCCTGCTCGGGTTGGTTCGCGCTCACCTCGGCCCCGACGACGGGGTGATTGACCGTGATCTTGCGCGGCTGCAGGACGCGCTGTTCGATCTGGGCGCCGACCTCGCCACTCGCGAGGAAAGCCCTTACTCGAAAAATATCAGCCGGATTGACGCGCAAGACGTGGCGGAGCTTGAGCAGCAGATCGACCGCTACCACGGCCAGGCGCCTGAGCTGCGTCAATTCGTTCATCCGGGAGGAACGCTCGTGGCGGCAAATCTGCAAGTCGCGCGCGCTGTGGCACGCCGTGCCGAGCGCGAAGTCGTTCGGCTTTCCCACGACGAGGCGGTGAACGAACACGTGCGGGTTTACCTCAACCGACTTTCAGACCTGCTCTTCAGCATGGCGCGCGTCGTGAATGCCCGCGCCGGAATTGCCGAGGAAGCGTGGCACGTCAAGGGACGCCGGTAACCGGCCGTCAGTCGGCATGTAAAAATTCGATCAGGGCGTCGGCAACGGCTGCGGCCAGTCGGTCCCGGTAAGCCTCGGTGGCGAGCTTGCGTCCCTCCACCGGGTGTGAGCCGAAACCCACTTCAATCAGGATGGCCGGGGTCCGGGCATTGCGGATGACATAGAAGATGTTGCTGCCCACCCCCCGGTTTACCGCGCCCGTCGCGGCGATCAGCTTGTTCTGTACGAGGTTGGCCAGTTTGCGCGAGTAGGTGACGTTGCTCTGGGTCAGCAGATCGCCCAGCAGATTCTGCGCGACGTTGCTGGCTTCCTTCGTGAGCTGTTCACCCAGGTTGCCCCCACCGTTTTCGCGGACGGCCAGCGCCCGGTTGGCACTGTCGAGCGGACGCCCGAACACCCAGGTTTCGATGCCCTGCGCGCTGGGCGAGGCGGCGTTGACGTGAATGCTCACGAAAGCATTGACCGTACCCGCGTTGGCCATCTTGGCGCGCAGGCCCAGGTCCGTGGATTTGTCAGGCGAAAGGTGCGAGTCGTCGTCGCGCGTCATGACGACGTCAATTCCCCGGTGCTGCAGGCGCTCACGGACCTTGAGGGCGAGACTGAGCGTCGTTTCTTTTTCGGTGACAAAGCCGACCATCCCTGGGTCCCGTCCGCCGTGTCCCGCGTCGAGGACCACCCGCAAGGTCGGGCGGGCGGGCGCGCGGGTGCTGACCGGGGTCACGACGCCCGAAGCAGCAGGACGGGAAGTCGCCTGCGCCTGCTTCTGCTGGACCGCGCTGCTCACCGCAGCCCGAGTCAGCCTGGCCGCCTCACCGGTGGACGTGCCGTTTGGCCCGATGTCCACCACCAGCCGCGCAGGAGACTTGCCGTCGGCGGCCAGCACAAAGACCTTGGCGCTTTGATTGGCCGTGAGCGACAATGTAACGAGACTGCCGTCGTGGGTGCCGGAAACGCCGTATGCGCTGACATTCGGAGAACTGACCTTGCCGTGTTCGCTGGCGAGAGTCACGTCAAGTGTGACGCTGACCTTGCCGGGTTGAGTGTCCACCCGGTACGTGGCATTTTTCGGAAGATCGAAGGCCAGGCGGGTGTAGTCCGGGTGCAGGCCGACGCGTGGCGCTGCGAGGGCGGTCGAAGGGCTGAGCAGCAGCATGCCCAGCGTCAGACAGAGTCGGAGAGAAAGAGAGGGCCGCTTCACTTCTCCTGGCAGTGTAAACGAAGTCACGCTGTGCCGCATCGTGCAACTATGAGAAAGATGCGGCGCTGATTCGTCCCTGACGCGAGTTTTCACGCATCTCAGGCCCAAATTGTTAGACTCGTTCTCATGAGACGAGCCCTGATGATCACTGCTGCGCTCTGGGGCGTGTCCTCGGCCGCAACGTTTGCGGGATTTTCCATCAAGCCTTACGGCGACCAGAAGCTCAATTTGCAGACCGGCACAACGGTCCTGGGTAAGGGCGGCGTGGCCAGCGATGCGGAACGCGGCGTCAGCGTGGACGCCAAATACATCGAATTCAAGGAAGGTGACTGGCTCAAGGCGCGCGACGCCAAACTGACCACCCGCGAGGGGGGCACGTTGCTGGGCCAAAATGTCGAATACCAGGCCAAAAGCGGCATCCTCAGCGCCAGCGGGAACTTGCAGTACGGCGACGCGCGCGTTCAGGGGCTGAGCGCCCGGACCATCAGCCTGGACACCACGAGGAAACTGGCGGTGGCGATGGGCGGGGTCAGCAGCCAGAAACCGGCCATGTCCGCCGATAACATCGTGGTGGATTACGCCAACAACCGCGCCGTGATGTTTGGAAATTACCAGTACAGCTACAACCGCACCAAACTCAGCAGCGCCAAGGCCGACGCGGTGCTGCTGGTGACTTGGAACGCACTCGGTCAACCCAGCGCCAGCACCAAGGTGTCCGAAGCGCAGATTGCGCCTTACCGCGCGCTTCTGAAATAACCGGACCTGGCACAGCGGGCCGCTTCCAACCGGGAAGCGGCCCCTGTCGCTACACTGATCACGATGAAGCTACCCTTTCCGGCATCCAGAAGGCTCGCGCGTGCCGGGCGTCTGATCTGGGCTTGTGCATTGCTCGGAACCTTGTCCTATGCCAGTGCTCAGGCGTGCCCGGAGCGCGAGGTGGAAATCGAGCAGGAAGGCCTGGGCGTCGTGCGCGCCGCTTCACTGGAATACGAGGAGGAGGTGGCGGTGCTGGAGTCGGCCTGTTTCGAGACCGGCCAGCTGCGCTTCGATGCCCGCGTTGCCCGCGCCGTCGAAGCCGGCGTGGACGCTCAGGACGTGCAGCTGAGCGGACCCGGCTTGCAGGGCCGCGCGCAGCGTGCCTCGAGTGAAGGCACAGAACTGCGCCTGTTCGGGGTAGATCTGGTGCTCACCTTGCCGTCGCTGGTATTCGGCGCGGTGCCCCTGCCGCCCGGTCAGTACGCCTTGATGGCCGACCGGGCTGACGTCCTGCCCGAAGGTGGATTGCGCCTGGGCGACGCGGCGCTCACCCACCTGCAGACCCGTGACCGCTACCGGCTGGTCGACGCGCTCTTGCAGGGTGAGCGCCTGAGTGCGGCACGGGCCGAGCTGGTCAGAATCGAGACCACGCAGTTGCAGGCCCGGCCCAACCGGGTCAGCGCCGGGCCAAGCGAACTCGGTCTGTGCCGCGATCCGCGCAGCCGCGAACTCGCGCTTCGCGCGAGTTCATTTGTCGCCACTCCCCAGAGCACAATCCTCACGGGTGCTCGGCTGCAGCTCTTCGGCCTCGGTCTGCCCAGTTTTGGAACGGTCACGCTGCCGATCACTGCGAGGGGCGACACGCTGGGTGAGAGCCTCGGCAACCTCGCGGGCAGCGCGCAAGCGTTCGGTGAGAGGGTGAGTCGGGTGGCGCCGCAGTTGCTGACAGGTGAGGGTCGTTTCGGAGTACGTGACTTGCCGCTGTTCGACGCAACGGGTAGCCGCCTGAACGTAGCCGTTCACCCACGTTACCTGGAATTCGGGGTCCGCACGAGCGTCGACGGTGCGGATGTCGAGATCGGCATTTTTCAGGACCCCGATACCGAGGGTCGGTCGGCAGCCGACGACCGACCGCTGCCTCAGCTCGCATTGACGCGGCGTCCGGTCAGCGGGCTTCAGCTTGCCCTGGCATTTCGCGGCAGCGATGAACTGAGCGAGTCCCGTGTCGGCTACGCCTGGAATGTGCCACTCTCCGACGGCACCCGGTCGGCCTCGGCCCAGTTGCTGCTGGAAGCCGGCTGGGCGCATCAGGTGGGATTGACGGACGCCTTTGCCCGTGTGCAACCCCGCCTTGACGGCACCTGGCGCGCCGGCGCGCTGGGCGTGGATGTCCGCGCCCTGATCGACGCCTATGCGCTCGCGGGCGGGTCACAGCTCAACGGCGAGGCAGCGGTGCGATTCGGGGTCACTCAGGGGCAGCTCAAGCTGTTCGTCGAGCAAGTCGAACGGCAGGTGTGGGGACGCGCCCTGCTGCCCGCCTTGCAGGTGGACCCGGCGCGAACCACTGGTTTCGGCGCGAGCCTCACACCTGCCGTTTCATTCGCAGGCGTCGAGCTCCGCACGGTCGGTTACCTGTCCCGCTTTGACTGGCGCTCGCAACGGTTCGACCAGGGCGAGCTGAGCGCGACGCTCGCGGCTCGTGTGCTGGACTCTGAAGTGGTGCCCACGCTGAGTTACGACTGGGCACAGGAACGCCTGGGCCTGAGAACCGAAGTGACGCGCTCCTCCGAATGCTTCGCGTACGGGGTGGTGGTGGAGGCATACCGCTTCCCGGACCGCAGCGGACTGAGCGCCCGGCTGAAGCTTAATTTGCGCTGAGGAGCCCGGACAAAGCAGCAGGGGAGAAGGCGGGTTCTCCCTGCTGCTTTGTCCGGGCTCGCTTCAGGGTGATCTGGCCGCGACTTGCCCGCTGCTGGAAAGCGCTTGCTGAACGGCGTCGTTGATCCAGCGAAAAGCGGTGCGGCTGTTGGGGAGTGTGTAATCCTCGTGCGAACCGTGCTGCATGAACACATACACCACGTGCTCGCCGTTCGGCGTCTGGAAGTAACCGGTCATGGTCAGGATTTTCCAGCCGTTCCCGCCCTTACCGCCCCAGTAGACCATGGGACTGTGCAGTTGCGTCCGGCCATACCCGCTGGCCATCACCTCGCGCAGCATCGCACTCGACGACGGCGATAACCCCGAGGCCAGGAACTGCCGCGCGATCAAGGTTCCAAACTCAAAGGGCGTGGAGACGTTGTGTGTTCCCAGATCCGCTTGCGGGTCGTAGCGGTTTTCGAAGTACCGATCGAGATTGACCTGCAGCACGTCAGCTCTCACTGCCTGCGACGCTGCGTCGAGCGCTTGGGCGAACTTCATCCGGTTTTCGGCGGTGGCGTTCGCAAAAACGGTCGCGCCCGGCCACGCGGGGTCGAGACCGGCCTGGGCGATCCACCAGTGCTTGGTGGGCAGCAGCAGACGGGTGCGGCACAGATGGAGTTCGTCGGCGACGGCCTGAACCGCACCGAAGCCGACGCGGCGGTGCAGGATGTCAGTGGCTGTGTTATCCGAATTATGAATCATCCTCTGCGCGAGGGTCACGACGTTTGAATGGTCATACGGGTAGCGACCCAGGCTCTGGTTGGCGTGCGTGACCGAGAACTTTTCGTTCAGCGCGATTTCGCCGGCGTCAACACCGTGCAGCAGCGCCCAGAGCACCGCCTGCTTGTACGAGCTCGCCAGCGGGTAAAGGCCGTCGGGGTCCTGCGCGACCACGCGGATCGGCTGCAGTGTGATCGGGTCGATACGGGCGACCCACAGCCCCAGACGACCGGTGAGGGCGGAAGGTGGCGTTGGAGCGGGCTGGAATTCACTGCTCTGCAGGCAGTCGGGTGACGGCATGCGCGCCGCGGCGTTGTGCAGGATATCGCTCGAACCGGCACCCGGCCACCAGGAATAGAGCGCCCAGGCACCCAGGGCCATCAACAGATAGCGCCCTTTGCGCTTGAGCGTGAAACGTGGAACGCGCATCGGTTAAACGGTCACCGGCTCCAGCGCGATACCCATGGCTCCCGGACCGGCGTGTGTGGCCACCACCGCGCCGATGGACACCGTCCCGACATCCTCGACCTGGAGCCCTCGCATGCCCGCGCGGATTTCCTGAACGGCTCCTTCGCCGCCCTCGGTCACGAGCAGCAACGCGCGGCTGGGGCCATGTTGCTCAGTGTAGGCCTTGATGGAATTCACGATTTCCGCGACGGCTTTTTTCTGCCCGCGCACGCGGCCGGCCGCGTCGACTTTGCCCTCTTTGACCTGCAAGATCGGTTTGATGTTCAGCAAGCTTCCCAGCAGGGCCTGCGCGCCTCCGATGCGTCCGTTGAGGCGCAGGAAATCGAGGGTGTCCACCGTGAAGCGCAGCGTCATGACGCGCTGTATGCGTTCGAGCTGCGCGACGATATCGCTGGTCTGGGCACCTTCTCTGGCCAGCCGCGCGGCGCGGAGCACCTGCAGGGCAAGTCCGCCCGAAACGCTGCGCGAATCGACCACCGTCACCTGACCCGGAAATTCCTGCGCGGCCAGCCGGGCGCTGCTGCTCGTTCCCGACAGCTCACTGGAGATGTGAATCGAGAGGACATGGTCTGCGCTCGTCAGGGCGGCGCGGTATGCGTCGGCGAATTCGGCCGGGCTCGGTTGTGAGGTCGACGGTGGTTTCTTGCCTTCGCGAACACCCTTGAAAATCTGGCTGGGCGTGATCTCCACGCCGTCCTTGAGCATGTTGCCGTCGAACAGAACATACAGCGGAACGCTCTTCAGGTTCCACTCGCTGAGGTGTTGTGGCAGCAGATCACTCGTGGAGTCCGTGACTATGGCAATCATGATCTTCACTTTAACCTAAGCTGATCGCGGTGCACTGCCTTCCGTCGCGGGTCGAGGGAACGGTATGACACCGGCCCTCTCATGAACGGGCCCGCCTCAGGTGAAGTCCAGGGGGCCGTATTCGCGTTGCAGGTCCCTCAGCAAAATTCGCAGCGCGGTGTCGCGTCCTTCCGAGCGGGTGACGCGCCACCTTTCCGCGGATCCCTCCAGTGTGACGAGCGCTTCGATGTGACCGCCCGCATGCCGGATGTGTAGGTGAGGATGCCCGGCGAGCCCTCGACGGTCACGCTCGGGCAGCATGATCCACGGCGCGTCGATGTCACGCAGGTACAGCTGCTGCTCGGGAACGGCCAGACGGGACAGCCCGTGAGTCAGGGCCTCCATGACATCCTGGCGCCCTCCGATGAGTCCGCGCCGCAACCGGGGCTCGCGCTGGTTGTAGCGGATCATGTGTCCGTCGCGGGTGGTGAGATCGCCTCCGGCCGCGCGAACCAGGGCGTGCCCGGCCGCAATGTCCCACTCGGAGCGCGGATTGATGGTGAAGGTAGCGTCCGCCTCGCCGGCCGCGATGCGCGCGAGTTTATAGGCAATGGACCCGCTGGGTGCCAGACGCTCCAGCGCAAACCGCGACAGCTCGCGTTCATATTCGGTGTCGGAAACCGCGATGACCGCTTCCGCTGTCGGGCGCTCCGAGAAGCGCACCGGATCACCGTTTTTCCAGACCCCCTCGCCGACCACCCCCATGTACACGTCACCCCGCGCGGGGGCGGCCACCACGCCCAGGGCGGGTTCGCCCCGAACGGTGAGCCCGATCGACACCGCGTAATCACCGCTGCCCTTGACGAATTCGCGGGTCCCGTCAATCGGATCGATGATCCACACCCGCTCCCTCGAAAGCCGTTCAGGACTGTCGGCCAGCTCTTCGCTCAGGATGCCGTCGTCCGGAAAGGCCGCGCGCAGTCCGGCCACGATGAGGCTCGAAGCTTCGCGGTCGGCGACCGTGACCGGGTCGTCAGGTGTTTTTTCCTCGACCACGAAACCACGCCGCACGTGGTCGAGCAGCAGTTGTGAGGCTTCACGGGCCAGTTGCTCGGCCATCTGTAGTTCGCTCTGCATCACTGGGCCTTTCGAATCGCTGCCGTCGGAACTGCTTCAGAAAGACGGTGCACTGCCCCTGCGAATGAGCGAAGGGGGGTTCGAGGCGGTCGGGCAGAGGGGCAGTTGTCCATATTTGTCGGTTATAGCGCTTGACGCCTGAGTTGGCGTCCGTGTTACACTTCCCAGCATGAGCGTGCTCTCGGCTGGCAATACGAACGATCGCCCTTAAGGGCGGTGTTTTCGTGTCGGAGTACACCGCCCCCCGTCAAGACGGGGGGCGGATTCAGTTTCGGGGTGAAGTCATGACGCAAAGTGCCGTGAATGAGCGGGTTCTGAATGCCGATCTCGGGCAATACGAAGGGAAAGAAGTCCGCCTGCGGGGCTTCGTGTACACCCGCCGCGATCTGGGCGGCGTGCAGTTTCTGGTGCTGCGCGACCGCAGCGGCATTGCGCAGGTCGTGCTCTCTGGTGCTCACCTGCCGTTGCCGGAAAGCAGCGTCGAGGTCGTCGGAAAAGTCGTCCGGCAGGCCAAAGCGCCCGGCGGTTTCGAGGTGCAGGCCGCCGACTTGCACATCCTGAGTGCGGCGACCGAGCCCCCTCCGGTGGAACTCCCCAAAGTCGAGTGGAACGCCAACCCCGAAACCCTGCTCGATTACCGCTACGTCACCATTCGCGGCCTCAAGGACCGCGCCGCACTCAAAGTCCAGGCGGTTCTGGTGAACGCCTTTCGCGAGGCCCTGCTGGCACAGGACTTCACCGAGATCTTTACACCCAAGATCGTGTCGGCGGGCGCTGAAGGCGGCGCCAATTTGTTCGAGATCGATTACTTCGGACGTCGGGCCTACCTGGCGCAGAGTCCGCAGCTCTACAAACAGATCATGGTCGGCGTGTTCGAGCGGGTGTTCGAGGTGGCGCCCGTGTACCGCGCCGAGGAGCACGCGACCAGCCGACACCTGAACGAGTACCTCTCGCTTGACGTGGAACTGGGTTTCGTGCAGTCCGAAGACGATGTGATGGATGTCGAGGAGCAGGTGCTGCAGCACATCGTCGCGCGCCTCGGAGAACAGTGTTCCGGCGAGCTCGCGGCCTTCGGGGCAGCCCTGCCCGCCTTTTCCGGGCGCATTCCCCGCATTCCGCTGATGGAAGCGCGGCGCATCGTCACCGAAAGGTACGGCCATCAGATTGGCGGCAAGGACCTCGATCCCGAAGCGGAACGGCTGTTTTCCCAGTTCGTCAAGGATGAGTTCGGCAGTGACTTCGTTTTCGTGACCAAGTATCCCCGGACTGCCCGTCCCTTCTACGCGTATTTCGAGGAAGACGGTCTGACCCGCTCGTTCGACTTGCTGTTTCGCGGCATCGAGATCACTTCGGGGGGGCAGCGCATTCACGACCTCGACATGCTTCGCCGTTCGCTGCGCGAACGCGGCATGAGTGAAGAGGGTTTCGAAGGGTACCTCGAGGTCTTCAAGCACGGCATGCCGCCTCACGGCGGGTTTGCGATCGGTGCCGAGCGCCTGACCGCCCGGATTCTGGGGATCGCCAATGTCCGCTTTGCACGGGCTTTTCCGCGTGACCGTCACCGCCTGACGCCCTGATGCCCACCGGGCGACTCGCCGGCAAGTGACCACTGCAGGCAGGTCGCCCGCATGCAAACTCCATGCCGTAGACTCGGCGCATGGAAACATGGGCTTCGTTCGTGGTCGGCGGGCAACGTGTTCATGGCATGCTGCACGTGCCCGAAGGCACGGCGCCTGAGGAAGGCTTTCCGAGCGTCGTCATTTTGCACGGCTACACCGGCAACCGCTCAGGCGACCACCGGCTGCTGCCCTTACTTAGCCGGGAATTGATGGCGCGCGGAGTGGCAAGCCTGCGCTTCGATTTTCGTGGCAGCGGCGAATCTGAGGGAAGCTTTGCCGAGATGACGGTGGCGCGTGAGATCGAAGACGTTGTGGAGTCCTTTCACTTCATGCGGATGCAGCGCGGTCTGAATCCGCAGCGGGTGAGTCTGCTGGGCTTTTCGATGGGGGGCATGGTCGCGGCCCTCAGCGCGCCGCAGGTGCGCCCTGAGCGGCTTGCCCTGTGGGCACCGGCCTTGCCCGAACTGTGGCTGAGTCAGATGCCAGATCCGCGCGTGCTGCCCGAAGTGATCGACGTGAACGGCTGGCCGCTCGGGCGCGCTTTCGTGGAAGAACTGACGATGCTCGATCCGTTGATGACCCTGCAGTCCTACGCGGGACCCGTGCGTATCTTTCATGGATCCGCAGACCCTTCGGTGCCCCTCGGTATCGGGGAGCGTTACGCGCGGGCCGCCGGGTGCGAGCTGGTCGTGATCGAAGCGGCCAATCACTGCTTCGATTCGCTGGCCTGGACCGAGCGGCTGTACCGCACCACGGTGGACTTTTTCGTAGAAGGACACCGGGAAGCCGTGCAGGCAAGCTGAACACCGGATCAGGCACTCAAAGTGCAATGCCGTGCGCGGGCGAGCCGTACACTGGCGCGCATGGAAACCTTTGCGTCTTTCCGCGTAGGGAGCGAACGACTGGTCGGGATGCTTCACCTGCCCGACACCTTGGCTTCGTCGACGGGCTTTGGGCTGGTGGTCATGCTGCACGGGCTGGGAGGCGACCGCAGCGAGCGTGGACGCCTGCTGACCCAGGCCAGCCGGTTTTTCGCCGCCGGTGGCCTGGCGAGTCTGCGCTTTGACTTTCGCGGCAGCGGCGATTCGCAGGGAGAACACGCCGCCATGACCGTCACCGATGAAGTCGAGGACGTGACGGCCGCCGTGGATCACGCGCGCAACTTTCCCGAGATCGATGCTGAACGGGTGTCGCTGCTGGGTTTTTCGCTGGGTGCCCTGGTGGCAGCGTTGGCCGCACCGCAGGTGGCGCCTCACCGCCTGGCACTCTGGTCGCCACTTCTGCCTTCCGATTTGCTGAGGCTGGTGCCGGGCGGTCAGCTTCCGGCAGGAATCAGCGAGTATCAGGGGATGGGTGTCGGGCGGGCCTTCCTGCTGGAACTTCCCCGACTCGATCCGCTCACGGCCCTCGGCAGGGCACAGCGCGTGACCCACGTCTTTCAGGGCGAAAAGGATGAAGTGGCGCCCGAGTCGAGCGGTCAGCAGTACGCGCACGCCGCGAACGCGCCGTACTCGGTGGTGCCCAGGGTCGGCCATTACTTTGAACGGCTGGGGGCACGCGAAGCCCTCTACGAAGGAACTTTGCATTTTCTGCGGGGCCGCTGAAACAAGCAGCGGCCCGGACTTGACGGCAGCGTCGTCCGGGAAACACCAGCCCCTGCTATGCTTCGGCTGAAGTTTCTCTTGCCACGTTGGAGACTGATGACCGACCCCGCCCGAACACTGACATCCCGTCGTGCCACGCCCGCCGACGCAGGAGCTATTGCACGGATTTACAACCAGGGCATCGAGGACCGCAGTACTTTCGAGACCCGGCCGCGCTCGTCGCACGAGGTCGCCGGCTGGTTTGACGAGCGCTTTCCGATCGTGGTGGTCGTGGATCAGGCGGGCATCGTCGCGTTTGCCTCGACCAGCAGTTACCGTCTCCGCGACTGCTATGCGGGCATCGCGGAATTCGGCGTCTATGTGGCCCGCGAGGCGCGCGGTAGGGGTGCCGGGCGTCTCGCCATGGAGGCGCTCATTCCCGCTGCGCGGCAGGCGGGATTCTGGAAGCTGGTGTCGCGTGTCTTTCCCGGAAACACTGCAAGTCGTGCGCTGCTGTCCCACCTGGGGTTTCGGGAGGTGGGGACCTATGAGAAGCACGCCCGGCTCGAAGGGGCCTGGCAGGACGTGGTGATCGTCGAGAAGTGGCTCGGAGCGGTTGACTGATCACTGATGGCAACCGCGGTCCCCAAGACTGGGGAGCCTGACCGAAGTTTCCGCTTGTTTCGGTACCCACGGCACACGGGAGGAGCATGCTCAAATCAACCTCGTCAGCGCAGGCTGCCGCCACGCCGGAAGCCAGCGCCATCCACGTCAGCGGCCTGGCCAAGCGCTACGTCGTCCATGAAAAAGAACCTGGCCTCCTGGGCTCGCTGCGTTCGTTCGTTCACCGCCAACTGCGCACGGTCGAGGCGGTCAAGGGTGTCAGCTTCGATCTGCGGGCAGGCGAGATGGTGGGCTTCCTGGGGCCCAACGGGGCAGGCAAGACCACCACGCTCAAAATGCTGTCAGGTCTGCTGTATCCCACGGATGGAACGGTGCGGGTACTGGGGCGGGAACCCAAACGGCGCGAGCGTGATTTTCTGCGCTCCATCACCCTGGTCATGGGGCAGAAGCAGCAGCTGCTGTGGGATCTGCCCGCGCTTGATTCCTTTCTGGTCAATCAGGCGATCTATGAAATCTCCGAAGCCGATTTTCGCCAAACCATGCGCGAATTCGACGAGGTGCTCGACCTGGGGGGCATCCTGCGCAAGCAGGTCCGTAAACTCTCGCTGGGTGAACGCATGAAGTGCGAATTGGCTGCCGCCTTGCTGCACAAACCCAAAGTGCTCTTTCTCGATGAGCCGACCATCGGCCTCGACGTCAACATGCAGCTGCGCATCCGTGAGTTTGTCCGCGAATACAACTCCCGCTACGCCGCGACCGTCATCCTGACGAGTCACTACATGGCCGATGTCACGGCGCTCTGTCAGCGCATTCTGGTGATTGATGCCGGTCGGCTGGTGTTCGACGGAGCCCTGGCGTCGCTGGCCCTGCGCGGCGGTGCCCACAAGAGCATCAAAGTGCAGCTTGCCCGTCCGGTTTCCCACGATGAGTTGACGCGTTACGGCTCGGTCATGACGCTCGAAGGGCTTCATGCCGAGATCAGCGTGCCGCGCGCCGAGGTGGCCGCACGTGCCAGCCTGCTCCTGACTGACCTCGAGGTGGCCGACCTGACCGTCGAGGACCCGCCCATCGAAAGTGTGATCGGCCAGCTGTTTCAGGATGGCGTCTCAGCAGAACTGGAGAAAACCCCGTGAACCTCGTTCGCAAGCTGCGGGCGATCTTTGCGGCGCAAGTGGCGCACATGACCGCTTACCGCGCCGAAATCATGATCTGGATGCTGGCCGGTACGCTCAGTTTCGTGATGATGGCGGTCTGGATTGCCCAGGCACGCAGCGCGCCTGGAGGTGAGATCGGTGGGTACGACGCGAGCGCCTTCGCCTCCTACTTTCTGGGAACCTGGATCACCGGTCAGTTTCTGGTGGTCTGGGTGGTATGGGAGCTCGATTATCAGGTGCGGCTGGGGCAGCTGTCCCCCAAGCTGCTGCGTCCCCTTGACCCTATCTGGGAACACGTCGGCAATCACCTGGCAGAGAAGGTGGTGCGCCTGCCCTTTATTGGGCTGATCTCCGCAGTGATTCTGTGGCTGGTGCCCGGAGCGCGGTTCAGCAGCGACCCGCTGGTGTATGTGGCCTTTGCGGGAATGATTGCGCTGGCGTTCTGCGTGCGGTTCCTGATCGAGTACTGCCTGGGACTGCTGTGCTTTTGGATGGAGTCGACGACTTCGCTCAACAACCTGAGTTTCCTGGTTTATGCGGGGCTGGGAGGTGTGTTCGCACCACTCTCGCTGTACCCTCCGGCCCTGCAGGACATCGCGCGTCTGACGCCGTATCCGTATATCGTGAATCTGCCCGCCCGCATGCTGTCGGGGAGCGCCGGGTGGTCAGAAGTCGCCTCAGGAGCGCTGGTGCTGCTGGGCTGGCTCGGCGCGCTGTCGCTGCTGCGTCTGGGGCTCTGGCGCGCCGGGCTCAAGCGCTACGGTGCGGTGGGGGCCTGAGATGCGGCGTGCCGGGCGGTTGATGCGGCTCTTCATGGCCAATTCACTCAGCGCGCAACTCGAGTATCGCGGCAATTTCTTCGCCGGCCTGCTCGAGAGCCTGGGACAGATCGGCATCGGCTTTCTCAGCCTGAGCCTGTTTTTCCGCAACAGCAGCGCCCTTGGGGGTTGGAGTCTGCCCGAGGCGGCCCTGGTGCTGGGTTTTTACATGCTCACCATCAGCTTTATCAGCGTGTTTCTCTATCCCAACCTGAGCCGCATTGCCGAACAGGTACGCCTGGGCACCATGGATTTTACAGCGCTCAAACCCTTGGACGCGCAGTTTCATGTCTCGACGCGAAACCTCAACGCCTTTCGTATGGGCGATGGCCTGATCGGTCTGGTCGTGGTGATCTGGGCACTCGTCCAGTTGGGCGGTGTGGGTGTGGTTGCCCTGCTGGCGGGCGTCGTGCTGTACCTGTGCGCGCTTGCCATCGTCTACAGCATCTTCCTGATCCTCGCCACCACGGCGTTCTGGTGGGTCAAAGTCGAGAACATCACCGAGCTGTTCACCGGGCTGCTGGGCGCGGCGCGTTTTCCGGCCTCATCCTTTCCTGGCTGGGTGCGCGCCTTTCTGACCTTCGTGGTGCCGATTACGTTTATTACTACCGTACCGGCGCAGGCCATGTTGGGCCGGAGTACCTTGACGTTGACGCTGGTTTCTCCCTTGATTGCGCTGGCGCTGTTGGCGATCAGCCGTCTGTTCTGGCTGTACGCTCTGCGTTCATACACCAGCGCTTCGAGCTGACGTTGACTCGGGGTGGCACTGGCAGATCGCCTGTACAGGCGACCTGCAGGTGCAATGTAGCTGGGTGGCTTGACGTTTTGTTCATCCCACGCCAAAGTAGAGTGAAACGGTCGGAATTGGGCCGCACCCTACTCTTATGCCAGACCTGCCATCACCCCTCCTTCAACCCGGCGACCACGAGCCCATTCTCACCGACCCCGAGACCCGCGCTGCTTACGCGATGGCGGCGCGGGCGGTACTCGCCGGGAAATACCCACGTGCGCCCCTGCGGGTGGTGACTGCCCGCCTGCGGCCGACCCCCGAAGTCCGTCTGGCCGAAGCGGTGCATTCCCAGGCCCTGAGGACCAACCGCGCGTTTCTGGAAGAAGTCGTGATGGTCGAACTGGCGCCCCTGGGTGCCGAGCAGATCAAATTCGGCGCCGAAGGTACTGCAGATTCTCTGGAGCGTGCGCGCCAGTTGCTGCTGAGTGCAGCGCAACACGATGACGAGGCCCTGAGCGTCGATTCCTACCTGACCGTACTGCTGGCCCGTACGCGCGGTTCCCTGCGTCACTGCTGGCCCGAGGTGGAGGTGGTGGCCCTCGCGCTGATCGAGCGCGGCGTACTCGACGAGGTTGAGATCGCGCACCGGGTCCGCTGCGTGCAGGGAATTCGTTCAGTGACCCTCAACTGAATTCAGAGCGTCCACTCACGACGCCGTTCGAGCTTCTGCGCTGGAACGGCGTTTTTTGTATGAAGACCGGTCTATATCGCAGTAATCGGGTCAGCTTTCTGCGTTGAAGGGTGGTGGGTGGTGCACTACGGTGAGGACAGCACCAGCTGCCGGGAAGGTGTCCCGGCGAACGAAGGAGGAGCAGCATGACGCAGAACGACCAGATGGGTGAACGTCAGACGAGCATCGTCGGCGCGTGTGGAGCCACCGACTGCCGCTACAACGAGGACCGCGAGTGCCACGCCGGGCAGATTCAGGTTGGCATGGCCGGCAACATGGCGCAGTGTATGACGTATGACCCCACCGGGGACCAGTCGGGCATGACCGACATGCCGCGGGTCAACCCCTCCTGAGCCTGGCAAAAGGAAGAAGACCCAACCTTGGTTGGGTCTTCTTCCTTTTGCGGTTTTGTGACGTTTTGTGACGGCAGTGACACCACAGGCGGTTCGCGTCAGTACTCTTTCACGGGCACGGCAGGCACTCGCGCCACCTTACCGCTTGCGCCCGAAACGGTGTCAGATCGCTGTGACTTCGAATTGCAGGCCCATTTCGGCCAGTTCTGCGTTGGGGTCACGGCCCGTCACCATGGCGTACGCGGCTGCCTCCTCGTGCAGATGCTCGTCGAAGACGCGCCGCATGTCTCCCAGCGTGACCTCCAGCAGGCGGCTCTTGAAGCGCTCCTGCACTTCGGGCGTATACCCCGCCTGATCCCCGAAGAAGCGCATCCGGGCCACCGTATCCGGAGAAGTGAGGGGATCGAGCTGGGTCGAGGCACTCAGGATGGCTTCGCGAAGTTCGCGCTCTCCCAGCGGGCCGTTCACGAAGTCACGGGCCGCCTGGAAGACCTGATATGTCCGGGCCATCCGAGGATCGCGGTACGACAGCATCCCGAACAGGCCCCCCTGTGGATCGTAGGTCGCAAATCCACCGTACGCGCCACCCTTCTCGCGAAGCTCTCGCAGCATGTATTCGCTGCGCAACAGGTGCGCGAGCGCCAGCAGCGCCGGAGCATCCCGGTGCGTGTAGGGCACGGCCCGGAACGATTTCGCGTGATAGGACACCGGCACGTCGGTTGTGCGGGCCTGAGGCACGCGGCTGGGCAGGGCGATTTCAGGAGTGCGTGCCTCGCCACCGCCGAACAGACCTGTGACGGGACTCAGGTCCAGCTCCAGATCTGCCGGCGTCGCCGTCAGCAGTACGCGAGCCCGGGTCGCGCGCAGCGCGCGCGTGATCTCGGCAAAATCCTCGAGCAACCCGGTCAGCCTGGCTTCATCGTCAAGGCCCTTCAGGCGGGCCAGCTGGCTGAGTCCACCCTGACGCTCGGCCAAGGCGGCGGCGCTGCTCAGCTGTGCGGTCGCCAGACCACGCGCGTACACATGACCAGAGGACACCACGCCCGACTCCATGCCTGCCCGCTGCTGGCGCGTCAGCTGCGTGAGCCGCGCGAGGTCGAAGGCCGGTTCGGCCAGCAGGTCGTGCACGATGTCCACCAGGTGAGCAGCATTGCGCGACAGGGCCTTGCCACTCACCGTGAAGCTGGCTCGCACGTCATCCAGATCGTCCGGTCCGGTGCTGACCCCTGCCGAAGCGCTCACGCCACCGGTCTGCGCCTCGATGCGCCTCGACAGCCCGACGTAGTCGAGCCCACCGGCACCCGAGCGGGTCAGCGCGTAAGCGTACAGCGGCAGAACGTCCAGCAGCGGCGTGGGCAGCGCGCCGACGTTCAGCTGAACGTCGAGGTACACCGCCCCCGAGGTCGGCTGCGGCGCTCGCCCCACCGTGGCCCCAGCGCCCTGCTGTACCCCGTACGCTGGACGGGGCACGCCGCGGGGAATGTCTCGCAGCTCCAGCGTCGGCAGGACGCTCGTATCGTCAGGCTGCTCCTGCAACCGGGCAAGTTCCACCGCCGTTTCAACGACCGCGCGCCGGTCCTCATCCGTGAACTCGGCACTGAGCGCGCTCACACGCGACCGCTCCTCTTCAAGCTGCCGCTCGGGCATCGCCGGGTCCGGGCGCAGCACGAGACGCACCCGGTGTGGGTTGTCGAGCAGCTCCTCACGGATCATCCGTTCAAAAAACCCGCCTTGGGCGCGCAAGGTGTTCAGGCGCGAAAGGTCTTCTTCGAGACGCAACGCACGCAGTGGATCACCACCGTACAGCCAGGTGCTCGCGAAGCGGAAAAAGACCTTGAGCGAATATGGCCAGCCTGAATTGCTGACTTCCTTGCGCGACAGTTCGAGCTGGTGGATGGCGCTGTCCACCAGCTCGGTTTCGATGCCTTCGTCGGCAATCCGCTGCAGGCTGCCCAGGACCAGCGCCTCAACCGAATCGGCGATGTCGGCGTTCTCACTGATCGAAAGTCCCTTGAGGCCGGCTGCAAAGGCCGACTGCCGAAAGTCGTCATGGTATCCCGTGAGGTCGGCCGTGGCGCTGCCCAGACCCGACTCGATCAGTGCGCGGCGCAGCGGCGCGGCCGGATTGCCGAGCAGCACGTCGGAGAGCACGTTCCAGCGCAGCACATCGAAGCTGTCGAAGCTGGGCGCGACCATCCAGGCCAGCAGCACCTGAGCGCCGGTGGCCGCGTCACTCGACGGGTAAGCCACCTCGACCTGCTTCGGGGTGTCGAAGCGAGGCTGGTCGGGAATGCCGACATCGAGCTCCAGCGGTGCGAACTGCGACATGACCTGCGCCTCGATGGCGTTCAGAAAGCGCTCGATGGGCAGATTTCCGTAAGTAAAGAAGTAGGCGTTGCTGGGATGGTAGTGACGGGCGTGAAAATCACGCAGCCCTTCCCACGTGAGGTCGGGAATATTGGTCGGCTCACCTCCCGAGTTCACCGCGTAGGTCAGGTCGGGGTAGAGGGCTTTTCCAAGGGCGCGGTGCATCTGCGAGGACGCCGACGCCATGCCGCCCTTCATCTCGTTGTAGACCACGCCCTGCAGCTTCAGTTCACCCTGCGGATCGTCGATGGGATCGAACTCCAGGCGCCAGGCTTCGCGCAGAAAGGTTTCCTTGCGCAGCAGCGGAAAAAACGCGGCGTCAAGGTAGACCGAGAGCATGTTGAAAAAGTCCTGCTCGTTGCGGGTACTGAACGGGTACGCTGTCCAGTCCGACGCTGTAAACGCGTTCGAGAAGGTATTGAGAGAACGCGGCTGCATCGAGAAGAACGGGTCCTTGACCGGGAATTGGCGCGATCCGGCCAGCACGATGTGCTCCAGAATGTGCGCCACGCCGGTGGAGTCCTGCGGTACGGTGGGAAACAGCACCGTGAACGTCAGGTTGTCGTCCTCACGCGCGATGTGCACGTGGCGGCTGCCGAGGTCATGTCGAAGCTCGTAGAAAGTCGCATCGATTTCCGGCAGGCGCTCGCTGCGCTGCACGGTGTAGCGGCCGAGGCGGGTTCCTGCCTTCAGTTGCTCATGGGTCAGAGTCACGCCCGGATTGTACCCAGTCAGAAGGCCTGATACAGCGGCATACCTGCTTATTGCCAGACGAGATCCGCTCCCGATTTCCCCGCCCGGGCGGCAGCCCTTTGCCGCACTGAGACAAACGGGATGCAACTCCAGATAAAACATGAGGGCCCGTTTGGTCGCAATTTCATCTTGTCGGACCGTACACTTGGGCCATGCTACGCAATCTCGCTCCCCTCGGGCTGGCGCTGGCGCTGGCGGCCTGCGGTGCCAACAACGCCGCCACGGGCAGCACGGGTGCCCGTGAGGTGCTGCGCTTCAATACCACCAACCTGCCCACCGCTTACCAATTCGAGCCGTTCGGGGCCGACCTTCAGGTGGCCGGTGGAGTCAATCCCTATACCCTGCGCGTCACGAACGGTACCCTACCCCCTGGTCTGCGCCTGAACGGGCGGCGCCTGGAGGGCACGCCGACCACCCAGGGCCGTTTCCAGTTCATCGTGGAGGCGACCGACGCCAACCTCTCCACCCGCGCACAGACGTTCGCAGTGTCAGTGGGACAACTGCCGCCCCTGGGTCTTGTTCCCGCGTTTCCAGCCGGGGAATTTCGTTCGGACACCCGCATTCCGCTGCGCATCGACTTTCCGCGCGAAACCCGCGCGGCCCGTTTCCATTGGCAACTGCCGCCAGGAGTGCAGGTCACGCGGGTCGAGACGGGGAGCGGCGGGCAGTTGCTGCTCTGGAAGCAGAGCGGCACCCTGCTGACCCTCGATCTGGGTTTCGTGCGCCAGCCCACCACCGGTTCGAACGTAGCCCTGATCGGCCTGCGCTTCGCCCAACCGACCCGCCTGGACGCAGCCCAGGTTGCGTTTACTTCGGCGGCAGGTGACGGCAAGCTGATCGCCGAGAAGAAATTCGGAGCGGCAACCGTCATGTGTGCCCCTGCGGGAAGTGCCGCCTCGAACCCGGCCCCGGCCCCAGGCTCCGGCACGACCCCGGCAGCCTCGGCGCCCGCGGGGGCGACCCCCGGTGCTGCCGCGCCGACCGGAACCGCAGCTCCTTCAACTGCTGCGCCGACAACTGCTGCGCCGAGCGGCACTGCCGCGGCGGGCAATGCGGGCCAGGGAACGGCCGGGTCGACGACTGCGCCGACGACCCCGCCGACTGCTCCGGCGGGGAGCACTTCTGCAGCTCCGGGCACACCAAATCCCGCCCCAGCCGCCACCCCCCCCGCTACGGCGACGACCCCGGCGGGCACCGGTGCCACGCCGGATACCGCGCAGAACAGTCCACCTGCCACCGGAACCCCCACGGCTTCCACACCGTCCGCTGCTCCTGCTTCTGCTCCAGCCGCGCAGCCTGCACCCGCACAGAATGCCGGGGCGGCTACGCCCAGCGTTCAGGTGCCACAGGTGCCCGCCGCGACCGCCCAGGCCTGCGTGCCCCAGGGGGCGGCCACGCCCGCACCCGCCACTCCGGCACCCGGCAGCACTCCGGCGACGCCGGGCGAAACCCCCACCAGCGGCCCTACCAACAGCGCGCCCAGCACTCCCGCCGCGCCGAGCACGCCAACCGAGCCAACCGAGAGCACGCCGCCCGCAAGTCCGCCCGACGACACACAGGACGAAACCGACGGCGACACGGGTGAGCAGGATGACGAGGAGGGCAAAGACCCTGGCACGCCTTCCGTGCCCACGATTGGTGAGCCGCCCGCCGGGGGGACGCGATGAGGCGCCTCCTGCTGGCCGCAGCATTGCTCGGTTCGGTCGCTCAGGCCACGGTGGCTCCCAAGCTGTCGCTGACCGAGCAGGCCAGAAAGGCGCAGGTGATCGTGCAGGCGCGTGTGGCTGCCGTCACGGCTCAGGAGCGAGACGGTCAGCGCTGGACGGTCTACCGGCTGAACCTGGTCGAGACGCTCGCCGGCAATGCCGCTTCGCTTCCGGTGATCGACAACACGCCTGCCATGTGGGTACTCGAAGGAGTCGAGAACGCACCAACCCTACGCGTCAACGATGAAGCGGTCCTGCTGCTCTACACTGGCCTGATGGACAGTCCGGTGGTGGGCTTCAACCAGGGCATCTACCGAATTGCCAACGCCCGCGTGGAGGGCGGTGACCCCGCGGAACTCGCAGCGTTCAAGGCAGCGCTCCTGCGCGCGCGGGGGAGCCAGTGAACGGGACGGTGAGGAAAACCGTCGCACTGCTGGCCCTCGCATTGCTGGCCTTGCTGGGCACAGTGGCCGGGGCCGTGAACGTACAGATCCGACCCGGCAGCCCCGAAGTCGAAGTGGCCCTGCGGCAGGCACTGCAGGAACTGGGCACGGGCGACGTGACCTTTACCCTCGTTGCTTCCGCCGGTCCCACCTTTCGCCTGGGTGGCGTTCCGGCCTTCAATCCTGACGTGGTGAGCCGCAGCCTGACTCGTGGCGGCGAGCGCGTCGTCGAATTCAACCCGAACGGACCGCTGCCGCTGGCGCAGGCAGTCAAACTGGAAGCCGCGCGGGTGCTGGGCCTGCCCGAAAACGCGACCCCGCAAGACGTGCGGGCACGGTACGGCGGCGCGGACCTGAACGCCGACGGACGCATCGACCTGGCGGATTTTGCCATTCTCACGGCCAATTACGGCAAAAACGGCAGTGGCCTGCCCGGCGACCTGAACGGTGACGGTAAAGTCGATGGGGTCGACCTGCAGCTCTTCTCGAAGTTTTACACACTGCCGTAAACGCCGGACCGCTGGCCTCCTCAACTGCAAACTTCCGCAGGCGCGCCCACCGGCGCGCTTTTGCGTTCTGGCAGGGAGCGCGGGCGTTTCATGCCTCGGCGAATTCTGGCATCATGCGCTCATGACCGACGAGCCTACCATCGACTTGCAAGACTGGCTGAAATTCGCGGGCCTCGTTGGCACGGGTGGCGAAGCGAAGTATCTGATTCAGGGTGGTGAAGTGAAACTCAACGGTGAAACCGAAACACGCCGCCGCAAAAAGCTGCGGCGAGGCGACGAGATCGAGATCGAAGGGCAGCGCTTCAAAGTCGACTGGTAAGGAGCACGGTCGGTCAAGTGCAAACCGCTTTACCTTCGGGCACCCCGCCTCCCTCTTTACTGTCAGCATGAACGACTATGTCAGCGAGGTACTTGACCACCGCCGCACAAAAGACGACTTTTTTCGCACGCGGCAGTCACCGCTTTCCGAACGAACCAGAAACGATTTTGCCGGGCTGGCGTACTATCCACCCGACCCCGCTTACCGCCTGATCACGTCCCTTGCCCTTGCTCACGGCGAGGAGACCGAGCTGCTCACCAGCACCGGCGAGCTGCAGACGTACGCGTTGTACGCCACCGCCCATGTGCAGTTGCCCGAGGGCGGCGCGGAGCTGTACCTGTATGCGCCGCCCGGTGAGCGTGCACCCACCCAGTTGTTCGTGCCGTTTCGTGACGCCACGAGCGGCAAGGAAACCTACGGGGCGGGCCGGTACGTCGAAGCGCAGGTGCAGGGCGATCAGGTGCTGCTGGACTTCAACTTTGCCTACCATCCCTACTGCGCTTACAGCGAAGGATGGAGCTGCCCGTTGCCACCTCAAGCCAACTGGCTTGATTTCCCGGTGCGCGCGGGAGAGCGCAACCTGCTCTGAACGCTCGCCGAGCGCTCAGTCCGAATCCACGTGGCCAAGGGGTTCGGGATGAGAATGGTTTTCGAGTCGGCGCAGGCGGACTTGTTCCAGATGATGCAGCAAGGCGTCAAAGGCACCTTCACCATCGCGCAGGACGAACGCGAATTCCTCTTCGTTCAGTTTGCGTCCGGCAAAATCGCTGGCGAACTGCGTCAATAAATCACGCAGTTTGGCCTGATCCGCTTCCCGCACCTGCACGGTGAACAAATCATTCAGCATCGCGCGTATCTCGTCGGCAATGCGGGCGTGAACGCCGTACAGACTCATGGGATAAGCGTAGTCAAAGGCGCAGGTACCGACTTGAAGACTCAGGGTTTGCTCAAGGACGTGGGCGGTCTGTTCGCCGTATTCAGCGGGCCGCCACCGCAAAGTAGACCTGATCGGCGCCCGCGCACCGGAGCATCCGCGCGCATTCGGCCAGGGTGGTGCCGGTCGTCAGCACATCGTCGACCAGCAGCACACGTGATGGAACGGCGCCAACCGTCCGGAAGGCGCCCTCCACGTTGGCCCGCCGCTCACTGGCCGACAGTCGGGCCTGCTGTAAGGTAAAACGTTCGCGGCTCAGCAGTTCGCGGTGAGGAACGCAGAGCCCGTGGGCCAGGGCGCCGGCGAGCAGCGCCGCCTGGTTGTAACCACGCGAGCGCAAACGGCGCTCGTGCAGGGGAACCGCGCACACCACCTCAGGGTGCCAGCTCTCCGGGACGGCGCCCGCCAGCTCCCGGGCAATCGCGCGCGCGACTTCACGGCTTCCCTCGTATTTGAGGGCCTGCACCGCCCGGCGCAGCGGCCCCTCGTAACGTCCCAGCGACACGAGGTGCGGGTGCGCTTGCCGTGACAGCACCGAGTGCGCGCTCACTTCGGCACGCAGGTGTTCGTGGCAGGTCCCGCACCAGCCGCAGGATCGGTCAAGTGACACCCCGCAGCCCGGACAGGCGCGGGGCAACAGCGACCGCAGCAGCCCAAGCACAGCACAGCTTACTGCGGGTTCCGGGTGGCCTGGGCCTCACAACAGTGCAGACAGCACTCGGGCGGTCAATTCACGTTCACCGTCGGCCACCGTCATGCCCGGCGTGGAGGCATCGATGTCACACACCGTTCCGGGCGGCAACGCGCCGCGCAGAAACGCAATGGTGGGCAACACCTCCTGCTCGTAGATGGCCCAGCGGCGCGCTATTGCCTCGGGGGAGTCGTCGTCCCGGCGTCGGGCGAGTGAACGTCGGGCCTGCTCTGCGGCGTCGATGTTCAGGTGAACGACTTTCAGCACCGGCAGATCGAGTGCCTGGAGCGTGGTCAACAGGTGCCGCGCGACCACTACCCGGCGTGGGTAACCGTCGAGCAACCAGCGTCCTTGCTGCAACGTCAAAGACTCCCGAAGTTGCCGTGAGATGAGGTGCTGCGTCCAGACATTCGGAATCAGCAGGCCGGCGCCCATGCAGCGCTCGACTTCGCCCAGCGGATCGCGGGCGCCGTCGGGAAGCAGGGCGCGAAGTTCAGCGTTCACCTCAGCCCGCTGGACCCGGTCGCGGCGCGTGGTGGCCACGATGTCGCGCAGCAACTGTCCCATCGATACATGCGAGTGCACCAGACCCCGGGCGAGCAAGGCGCGCGCCACTGTCCCTTTCCCGCTGCTGCTCGGACCGGCCAGCAAAAAAACGCCCCGCGAAGAAGCAGGGCGCGCAGGATCGCCAGGGGTGGTCATGTCGTGGAGGAGTCTAGCAGGTGAAACGGCGCCGGGGTTGCCAGCTCATCAGGACGTGGGTTCGCCCTGCGGCAGATCGTCGACAAACAGCGGCAGATCGAAAGCCTCAATGCGCGCGTACAGGTGCTCGAGTGCAGCGGGGTCGATTCCCGGTGCCGCGAGGCTGAGGCAGGTAAGGTAGTACTCGCACACCGGGAGCAGTCGGTCGCCAAGACGCTGGTGTTCATCGGGCGTGAAAAGCCCGGCAAACACTCCGGGATCGCCCAGCGCCGGGTGGCCGCCCTGCCGCAGGGCGGCCCGCAGGAACTCCGCGACTTCGGAGGGGTTGTGCCAGAAGCCGAAAGCGGTCTCCGAAGTGAGACGGTCGATGTCCCGTAGGCCGGAAAGCGGAATTTCCTTGTTCACCAGCGCCCGGGCAAGTGCCTGCCGCTCAAGGCGTTTGCGCGCGTAGCGCGAGATCGACAGCAGGGCGTCGGCAGGTGTCACGCGGCCTCCCACGGCGACGCGCAGACGGTAAGCCAGCACGTAATCCTGATATTCACGAAGCAGCGATGACACGGGCTGCGGCACGACCGTCATTGTAGTGACCTCGCGAGGCGAAATATGGTGTTTTTGCTCAGTGTTCGCGCCGCAAAACCGTGCGCCCCGAGAAGTGCAGGGCGTTCACGACCGGCAACTGCCGGTTCGCCGGATCACGTGGCCGCTTCAGGCCGGCAAGGGCAGTCTGCACACGGATCAAAACTCAAAACTCGGCACTTGACCGTGAGTGCAGTCGTGAGTGCAGTGCCTGAGGCAAGTCGGCCCACCGAAAAGACGTGCCGCAACCTACAGCGGTTGTCAAAGACATGGATCGGTTTTTGATCAATGTCTTTGACCGAGCGGAGAGCGCGCAGTGCCCGAAACCGCTTTTGGGCACGCTGTCAGCGCGGGGAGCGAGTGACCTTGACCAGGAGCGTTTGGAAGCGGGCAGGCGTCCTTCAGGGCGTCCGTTCTGCCCAAGACGCGGGCAGGCGTCCTCATGGGCGTCTTGCGCAGAGCAGCCCTCAAAGCGGTTTGAGGGCTTGCGCGCGTCCGTTCTGCCCAAGACAATGGAATTGATGGAGTGTCTTCCTCCAAGGGTGGAATGGACAAACGCTCTAGACTGACAGCGTGGACCTGTTGCCCGCTCAAAGCGCGGAAGCGTTGTACCGCCGGGTGTACCGCAGCCTGCGCGCGGCCATCCTGAGTGGAGAATGGCCGGCTGGCCGGCGCCTGCCCTCCTCGCGTGAGCTGGCGCGCGAGTGGGGTGTCGCCCGCAACACGGTGATCGAGGCGGTCGAACTGCTGATGGTGGAAGGTTACCTGGTGGCGCGCCCGGCGTCGGGTACTTTCGTGGCGCCCAGCCTGGCCCCCGAGCATCCCCGAGGCGCGCTGTCCCAGACCGAGGATCAGCATCCGCCCCTGCACCTCAGTGGCTGGGCCGAGCGCGCCCTGGCCGCCGAACCTGCCCGGGAAGCAGAGTTGCACTTCGAATTCGATTTCCGCCCCGGTCAGGTGCCCACCGACATCTTTCCCAGCGAGGCCTGGGCCCAGGCGCTTTCGGCGCGGTCGCGTGATCTTCAGCGCGGCGGGTACGGCGACGAGCTGGGACCGCTCGAGACTCGCGAGGCGCTGGTGGCGTACCTGCGACGCGAACGCGGCGTACAGGCCACCCCAGACATGCTGATGCTCACGTCGGGGTCGCAGGGCAGCCTCGACGCCCTGGCGCGGGTGTTTCTGGAGCCAGGCCGCCACGTGGCCGTCGAGGACCCCGGCTACCTGGGGGCCCGCCGTGTTTTCGAGGCTGCCGGCGCGCACATTCACGCGGTTCCTGTTGACGAGGACGGCCTGATGCCCGAAGCCCTGCCAAGCGAGGCCACGTTGCTGTACGTGACGCCCGCTCATCAATTTCCGACCGGGGCGATCCTGCCAGCAGAGCGGCGGATGCGGATTCTCGAGTGGGCGAGGCGCACGGGCGCCTGGGTGATCGAGGACGACTACAACTCGGAATTTCGATTCGGTTCGCGTCCCCTCACGGCCTTGCAGGGTCTCTCACCCCACGGCGTGATCTACGTGGGCACCTTCTCCAAAAGCCTCGCCCCCGCGCTGCGCAGCGGCTACCTGGTCGCGCCGGCCCGCCTGGTGCGCACACTGGCGCGGGCACGCGCACTCACCGACCGCCAGCCTCCCACGCTGGACGCCCTCGCGCTGGCCGAATTCCTGCAAGGCGGGCAGTATGCTCGGCACGTCCGGTACGCCCGTGGACTGGCCGAAGAGCGCGCCGAGGCCCTCCGGGCCGCACTGGAGCGCCACCTGCCGAGTTGGCGACCGCGCTTCAGCGGGGCCGGGCTGCACCTGTACGTGGAGCTGCCCCCCGAGCTTGACGAGAAAGAAGTGAGGCGGCGCGCTGGGGAAGCGGGCGTAGGCGTCGGAATTGCCTCCGAGTATGCCCTGACACCGCAGCCTTCCGCCGTGCTGCTGGCGTTCGCTCACCTGTCTCCGCTCCGGATCGGCCCGGGCATCGAGCGTCTTGCCCGGGCCACGCGTTAAGTGTCTACCGCTTCAGATCTTCCGTTCGGGGAACAGCACCCAGAACTACAGAACCCAGCGGCAGACACGCTTCCCCGACTCGCCTCCGCTCGCCCCACGTTTTGGGAGAACACCAAAACTCAAGTGGGAGCTACTTAACTGATCCGTCAGCGCTCGAATTCGTGCTCGAGCCAGGCGCGTCGGCCGCCTTCGCGCTCCAGCAGCGGGGTCGCCAGTTCCAGAAAGCGCTCCCGGGCGTGTTGCGCGGCCTGGGGTGTGACGCCGTACCGCTCAGGCTGCCGCAGCAGCGTCCGCAGCAAGTCCAGAACCACCACGTCCTGATAAGCGACCCCACCCGCCTGCATGTCCGCTCGCCAGTTCACCAGAAAATCAAGTACGAACGGTGCTGGCTCTAGCGTGCAGCCTCCCGGATAGCGAGGCTCCGGTGGAGCAGGGAAGACG
Organism: Deinococcus peraridilitoris DSM 19664; assembly: GCF_000317835.1. Classification (NCBI taxonomy): domain Bacteria; kingdom Thermotogati; phylum Deinococcota; class Deinococci; order Deinococcales; family Deinococcaceae; genus Deinococcus; species Deinococcus peraridilitoris. The sequence goes on from NC_019793.1 coordinate 3,601,620, forward strand.
ACCTCCAGATTTTGCTCGGCGCTCACCGTTCGATCCTCAGCAGCAGTGATTTGAGGTAGAGGCTTTCGGGTACGGCGAGCATCCAGGGATGATCAGCCGGCTGGTACGTGACGTCAAGCACTTCAGCGCTCACGCCCGCCTCGCCGGCCGCGACCCGCGTGGCGTCCAGCAGCTCCTCGACGCGCAGGTAATGCGCGCAGCTGGACACCAGCAGGTGAGCGCCACTGTCGAGCATGCGCATCACGCTGGCGGTGCCCTCGGAGAAAATACGCTTGGCACGCGGCACGTCATCCTTGCGCTTGGCCAGCGTCGGCGGATCGAAGACGGCGAGCTGAAAGCGGCGTTTCTCGGCCTCCAGTCCCTTTAGGGCTTCCAGCGCGTCCCCCAGGCGGCTGCCGACCAGGCGCTCGACCTTGTTGGCGCGGGCCACCCGTTCGAGCGTGCCCAGGGCGAAAGCGTCCTTGTCGATGGCCAGGGTTTTGGCTCCGGCGAGCGCGGCGTGCAGCGAGAACGCCCCGGTGTAGCTGTAGACGTCGAGCAGGGCGTCTCCCGCACGGATGAGCGAGCGCATCCGGCGCCGGTTGTCGCGCTGATCGAGGAAGAAGCCGGTTTTTTGCGCTTCTAGCGGCGAAAAGAACAGCTCGAGGTCGTCCTCGAAGAAGGTGACGCGTTCTGGAACTTCACCCCACAGCGGTCCTGTTTTGTAGGCCAGGCTCTCCTTGGTGCGCTCTGACGTATCCGAACGCTCGAAGGCGTGGGCGGCACCGGTGACCTCGCGCAGCGCCCCCAGAATCAGGTCACGGTGCCGCTCTACCCCGGCGTTGCGAAGCTGCACCGCCAGCACCTCGCCAAACTGGTCGGCCACCACGCCCGGAAGGCCGTCCGCTTCCGCGTGGACCACCCGCTGGGCGTTGGTGTCCTGGATGCGCCCCTCGCGCCGCTGCAAGGCCATTTCCAGGCGGCGCCGATAAAACGCAGCATCGATGGCTTCCTTTTGCAGGGTCAGCATGCGCAGCGGGGTGCCGCCTTCGGCGTTGAAATAACCGCGTCCCAGAAAAGCCCCGCTTTCACCGTGGACGTCGACGACTTCGCCCGCGCCGATTCCGGCCTCTGCGTCAAGGATGTCACCGGTGTGGCCAAACGGATAACGGCCGAGTATCTTGCGTTCCCGGCCAGCTTTCAGTCGCACTTTCATAATGTCTCCTGCAGGCCGGGGCCTGACTCGCAGGAGTATAGAGTGCGCCCATCAGATCGAGGGTGGTGCTGATGCCCCTTTTTTGCAGGCGCGCCGTGCTTCCGGCTCCCCGCCAGACTTTCCGGACCGGCATTGGCGGCGATCGGTACGCAACGTGATGCTTTGGTGGACCGCTGTCTGCCGGCTTTTCATACGGCGTCAGACCGTTCGCGTCACACTGAATGAATCATGACCCACCGACTTGCCCTGTTTCTGCTGGCCTTGCCGCTCACCGCTTGCGGAACCATTCCCTTGCCAGCCCAGAGTGTGAATCTCGATCTCGAAGTCCCCGTTCCGCCGTTGATTGAACCTTCGAGCATGGTGTTGTACCTGGAAACAGACGCATTCAAAGGTCAAACGATTCCCGGCACCATCACGCTGCAGCGCCTTGAGATGGAAGCGCTCTACAGCGGCGCGCCCGGTGAACGTGAGCTGACGGTGTATTTGCGCGAGACCCTTCCCAACTGCCCTTCTTATCAGGGTGTGTATGCGTGCGAGGATGCTGCAGGCGGGGTGCAGATCGCCAAGGATATCCTGGTCGCCGGCGTGGCAAAGCGGATCACGCTCAACGGTGGAAAGGGAAGCATTCTGGACCGTGTGGCGCACACGGGCAAAGGCTACTTTGGCCTCAGCCTGTCCAAGGGCCCACGCACCGGCTTTACTGACAAGCTGCGCCTCAACAAGGCCACCGCTTACCCCGCGTTGTGACGTTGTTGAATCCGTTCCAGTTCCGCGAGCACGTCCGTTGCGTGACGCAGGGGATTGACCCGGCTCCAGTGGTGCACGATGTTTCCCGCCGGATCGATGAGGAAGGTCTGACGGCTGCTGCGTCCGAAAACTTTCATCAGCCCGCCCATCACGCCGTATGCAGCGGCGATCTGCCGGTCGCCATCGGGAAGCAGCGGAAAGCTCAGGGAGCATTTCTGCCGGAACTTTGCCTGTGACGCCTCGGTGTCCGTGCTCACGCCGATCACCGTGGCGTTGAGGCGTTCGAACTCCGGGAGTGACGATTCAAAGCGTCCGGCTTCGAGTGCGCAGCCCATCGACCCGGCCTTCGGATAAAAGAACAGCACCACCCAGCGTCCGCGCAGGGCGCTCAGCTCGACAGCGCGCCCGTCGTCGCTGCGGGCGCTGAAGGCTGGCGCCGTTTCACCCACGCGTAAACCCATACGGTCATTGTACGGGTCCGTCGCTCCCGGGGAGACCGGGTTGCGCCTAGAATGCCAGGGTGCAGCGTTCCGACGGCGAGAAGAAGTACGCTCCCACAAACTGGGCAGCCGTCTTCTCTTGCGGATGTTGTGTCATGGTGCCCGACACGCCGACTGGCAGCGAAATGATCCTTTTGTGGGGTGGCGCTTCGTGACGCCGCTCTTGTTGCCGCTGCGTCGCTTTGCCGGAAAGGAGGTGCTGCTGGCCCTGTCCGGCGGTGCGGATTCGGTTGGCCTGCTGCGGGCCCTGCAGGAAGTCGGGGCGACGGTCACGGTGGCGCACTTCGACCACCGGCTGCGACCGGACTCAGGTGACGACGCAGCCTGGGTCGAGGCCCTCTGCAAGGAATTCCGGCTGGCGCTGGCGCTCGGAGGGGCCGACGTTGCGGGTGTGGCGCGCGCGCGCGGTTGGACGGTGGAGCAGGCCGCCCGCACCCTCCGGTACACCTTTCTGGCACAGACTGCGCGGCAGCGTACGCTGAATACCATCCTGACCGCGCACACCCGCGGAGACCAGGCCGAAACAGTGCTGCACCAGCTGCTGCGCGGCGAACACGCCCTGACCGGCATCGCCCCGGTGTCCGGCCATCTCGTGCGTCCCTGGCTGAACGTCGAGCGGAGCGACATCGAAGCTTACCTGTGTCAGCTCGGGCAGGGCTGGCGCGAGGACGCGAGCAACCTCGACCGCGCATTTACCCGCAACTGGTTGCGGCATGACGTGCTGCCGAATCTGCGCTCACGGTTCCCGTCACTTCACGCTGTGCTGGCCCGCTTGGCAGCCTGGCAGGCCGAGGACGAGGCGCTGCTGGGCGCACTGGCCTCCTCGGTGCCTCCTCATGCTTCGCTGGAGCGTGAGTCGCCCGCAGTGCTGCGCCGTCTGGTAGCGCAGCAGTTGCGGGGCGCCCGGCTCGATTTTCACGCCGACCACGTGGAACGCCTGTCTGGGGCCCTGCGTGAAGGAAATACCCGGCACGTCACACTGCCCGGCGGTCGCGACGTGACCGTCACGGGCGGAGCACTTCACCTGACGTCCGTGGAATGGCCTATCCCGGACTTTGCGTTTCCGGCGTCTTGGGAGCGCCGTCACCGCCGACCCGGCGACCGGATCCGACTGGGCGGCGGAACGCGCAAGCTGTCCGACCTGTTGAGCGACCGCAAGGTACCCCGTGCGGAGCGAGACCGGATCTGGCTGTTGTGCGAGGGCGAACGTGTCCAGTGGATCGGCCTGAGACCACCCGTCTGGGCGAGCGACAGCGACGCTGAGTTTCGACCGGCTGGTCTGGGAGGAGGAGAAGCGCCCTGGTGGACCGAGATGGGCGAGGCTCTGGGTCTGGCCGCCCAGGCCGCAGTCGCGGGGGAGGTGCCGGTGGGGGCGCTGGTCGTATACCACGGGCAGGTGATCGCTTCGGCACGCAACACGTCGCGCCAGGATGGCGACATGACGCGCCACGCGGAACTGCTGGCATTGCAGCGAGCGTCGCAGATCCTGAGGACCCCCTATTTAAACGATTGCACCCTGGTGGTGACGCTTGAGCCTTGCCTGATGTGCTACGGAGCAGCCGTCGAGTCGCGGATTGGCGAAATCGTGTTTGGAGCCGATAACCCCAAGCTGGGCGCGCTGGGCGGTCTGTCGGACGTGTCGCGCGCCCCGTGGAGTCACCGGCCCCGCATCACCCGCGGTGTGCGCGCGCGCGAAGCGTCCGCGTTGCTGCACTCGTTTTTTCTGGACCGCCGGCAGAATCCTCAGGAATCTTGAGCGGATTACAAGATTCTTCTGGGCCGGAAGAAGAGACCATCGGCCGCCACCAGGTGCGTGGGAATGCCATTCCACATGCGCAGGCTGCGCTCGATCGGTACGCCGTGCAGATGACCATAGACCACCGCTTCGGGCCGGTACTGATCGATCAGGTCAGTAAAGCCGGTTGGGGCGAAGTGCAGCGAGGTCGGAGGGTAGTGGAGCATCAGCACCGTGCGAGGCGCACCTGTCAGGCGCGCGGCTTCGAGGGCCAGCCGCAGCCGTTCCAGCTCACGCTTGTAAATCCGCTCGTCGTCCGCGCTGAATTCGTCGCTGCCGGGCACCACCCAGCCACGTGTTCCGCAGATGGCCACATCACCAAAGCGCAGGGCGTCGTTTTGCACTGCGAACATCCCGCGCGGCAACTGCGCACGCAGCTTGCTGATCGACGGCCACCAGTAATCGTGATTCCCACGGGAGATCACTTTGAGTCCTGGCAGCTTTGCCACGTGCTCCAGATCGACGAGGGCGTCGTCGAGCTTCATTGCCCACGACAGATCGCCGGGCAGCAGCACCAGGTCGTCTTCCTGTACGGTGTCCTGCCAGCGATCGAAAATAGCCTCGGGATGCCCATGCCATTGCCGTCCGAATACCGTCATGGGTTTCGGATGCACCGCTGAAAGGTGCAGGTCGGCAATGGCAAGAATATTCATTCGTCTGTCCAAATAAAAAGCTGGCCCTGTGGGGCCAGCTTCCTGTGGTCGGGGCGAGAGGATTCGAACCTCCGACCCCTTCGTCCCGAACGAAGTGCGCTACCAGGCTGCGCTACGCCCCGAACCACGCGCTTGCCGGGAAACCCGGATCGCGCCACGCAGTCTAGCGGCGGGCCCGGAGGGTGTCAAGGCCGTCCAGTGTCATGGCAGGGGGCGTGCCGGGCGCGGCACGCCGCGCTCACAACTCATTTGCCTCGCTTTCCAGGGCGCGCAACACCGACCAGATCACGTCCGGTGAGAACCCACGCCGGGCCAGAAAACCGTAGGCGCGTGCCCGCGGATCACGGGCACGCAGCCATCGCTCACGGTTGCGTTCCACCAGCTGTGCCGCTTCGTTTCGTTCCTGCTCGGGGTCGCGTGTCAGCAGGGCCGCGTCGACGGTCTGACGGTCTACCCCGCGCCGCTTCAGGTCAAAGCGGATACGCGAGGCGCCCACGCCGCGACGGTCACTCGCAGCGCGTGCCAGGGCAGTGTCATCCAGGTAGCCCAGTTCCCGCAGGCGTGAGATGACCCGCTCGGCTTCCTCGGTGGATACGTCGCGCCGCGCGAGGCGGGTGCGCAGTTCCTGCTCGGTGAGCGCCCGTTGCGCCAGCGCGCGAAAGGCGTATTGCATCGCGTCGGCCATGCCCTCAGTCTAGAGTCATCGCGCGGTCCGTAACCCGGCACGCATGACGAACAGGCCACACATGCGTGATGAGGAAGCGGGGGCCACGCCCCCGCTTCCTCATCACGCTGACGAAATCAGTCGCGGTTGGAGCCCGTCAGACCGAAAATGCGCAGCACAAACAGAAACATGTTGATGAAGTCCAGATAGAGGGTGAGCGCGCCGTACACCGCGAGCTTCTCGCCCGTTTCGCTGGCCGCGTCCACGCCGCCCAGCGCCATTTCACGGAGTTTTTGTGTGTCGTACGCGGTCAGTGCGCTGAACAGCAGCACCCCGATCACGCTGGTGATCCATACCATCAGGGTGGACTGCAAAAAGAGGTTGACCAGCATCGCAACGATCAGGCCGATCAGGGCCATCAGCAGAATGCTGCCGTACTTGCTGAGGTCACGCCTGGTGGTGTAGCCGATCAGGCTCATCGCTCCGAACATGCCGGCACTGATGACAAACGCTGCGGTGATGTCACTCGCTGCGTAGCGCATGGACAGCGTGGCGAAGGTCAGGCCGTTCAAACCTGCGTAGAGCATGAACAAGACGCTCGCGACGCTCGCGCTGACGCGGTTGAGCAGGAAGCCCAGCCCAAAAACGATGCCGAGCTGCACCAGCACCAGCATCAGTACGTTGTCCATGACCGTCCCGAGCAGAACTTCGTTGCGGGCGGTGAGGAATGCAATGATTGCGGTGAGCGAAAGACCCGCGCCCATCCAGGTGTAGGTGCGGTTGAAAAAGGACCGGACAGAAGTGGTGGTACTGGGAGACAGGGTGTCGATCTTGGTAAACACGGTGCTTCCTTTCAAGGGATGTTACGCGAGCAGCCAGCCGAAAGTTCCCACAGTTCGTGGGCGGACGCCTGATGGACGGGTCTCTGATCGGTACTGTAACAAATTGCCCGTTGCTGGGTTCCTTTTCAGGTCACGATGCTCGTGCATGTCGTCTACAACCTATTAGGAGGAATTATGAGCAATCAGGACTCACCCGAAACGAAGCTCGCTCGCCGTCAGGCCCTCAAACTGCTGGGTGCCACCGGACTGGCTGCTGCTGGCAGCAGCCTCGCTACCGCCGCTGCCCAGGCCCAGCAGGCCGCTCCCGCTGCTACCGCCCGCAACGGCGCGGGTTTCTACAAAACGAAGGTCGGCGACTTTACGGTCACGATTCTCAGTGACGGACAGTCGGCACCGGGGCCGGCCTTGCCGAACTGGGGCGCCAATCCCGACCTGCAAGAGCAGTTTCAGGCCAGCCTGCGCGAAGCGGGCATCAACCCCGCGCAGTATCAGAACAACTTCAATCCCATGCTGGTCGACACCGGCACTGAAAAAGTGCTGATGGACACTGGCCGTGGCGGCGAGCAGGGACAGCTGCTCGCGAACCTGGCCGCAGCCGGCTATCAGCCGACTGACGTGACGACGGTGTTCCTGACGCACGGGCACGGTGACCATATTGGCGGCATCACGCGCGGTGGCGCCCTGACTTTTCCCCGCGCCCGACTGGTCATGGGGGAAAGTGAGTTCAATTTCTGGGCGTCGCAAGCCCAGCCGAACGCGGCGGTCCAGAACAACATGGTCGCGCTGAAGGACCGCTATACCCTGGTGCAGGCCGGCGCGCAGATCGTACCGGGTCTCACGACCGTCGCGGCCTACGGTCACACGCCGGGCCAGCTGGCCTTGCTTGTCCGCAGCGGCAACCAGCAGCTCCTGCACCTTGCCGATGCCGGCGGCCATTACGTATTGTCCTTCCGTTATCCTCAGCAGTACCTGGGCTTTGACCAGGATAAGTCCACTGCGGTCGCGACCCGCAACGCGCTCTTTAACCGCGCCGCTGCCGAGAATTTGCGCGTCGTGGGTTACCACTACAACTGGCCGGGCGTGGGGTATGTGCGCAAGGCGGGCAACGCCTACGATTTCATTCCCACCTACTTCCAACTGTAGCGTTCGGTGAGCGGGCGCGGCGCCACTGCGCCGCGCCTGTCGCAGGTGCCTTGGTGCGTCCTGCTGAAGTGGATATGCTGTCCGGGTGACCTCCAAGACCACCCATCAGCTCGGCCCACAAACCATTCATACCGTCTGGGACCGCGGCATTCCGCCCGTGCTGACCATCAATTCGGGTGACACGGTTGTCTTCCGGACCCTGGACGCCTCCTTTGGCAACGCGGCGCGGCGCGTTCAGGCCGGAGAGCAGCAAGGACTGAAGCCCGAATTCGCGCAGCTCATCGCCGACAGTGCATATCCGGAGCGGCCACACTCGGGAATGCGCGGCCATCCACTGACCGGACCGGTGTTCGTCCGCGGAGCCGAAGCGGGTGACGCACTGATCGTCGAGGTCGTCGATATCAGGTCGGCACCCTGGGGCTGGACGTCCTGCCGCCCCAAAGGAATCGGTCTGCTGGACGCCGAACTCGCCGAGCAGGGCGGGCTGACCGAGCAGGTCTGGCATTACTGGGACCTGCGCGGAGGGACCCACGCGCCGTTCGGCGAGAAAATTCGCGTTCCGCTGGCACCCTTCTGTGGGGTGATGGGCCTCGCCCTGGCCGCTGAAGGTCCGCACGTGACCTCTCCGCCCCGCCAGGTCGGCGGCAACATGGACGTGCGGCAGCTGGTCAAGGGCTCCGTGCTGGAACTGCCGGTTGAGGTCGAGGGCGCGTTGTTCTCGGTGGGCGACGTGCATGCGGCCCAGGGTGACGGGGAAGTGTGCGGCACTGGCATCGAGATGGAAGCCGACGTGACCCTGCGTTTCAGCGTGCGTCAGCAAGCGGAAATTCAGACACCGCAGCTGCGCACCCCGCGCGCTTTGGACCAGCATCTTGACAGCGCAGGGTGGTTTGCCACGACCGGTCACGCGCCCGACCTGATGGAAGCCGCGCGAATTGCCTTGCGCTCCATGCTGCGCTGGCTCTCGAAAGAACACGGGCTGAGCATTCCGGACGCATACATTCTGTCGAGCGCCTGCGTGGACCTCAAGATCAGTCAGGTGGTCGATGCGCCCAACTGGACGGTCAGTGCTTTTGTTCCCCTGCGTATTTTTGAGGAGTGATTCCCGGTCATAAAAGCAGGCCACCACGGGACCCGTGGTGGCCTGCTGACGACTTGATGAATCAGGCCTTGACCAGCAGCGCCAGCGGAAATTCTCGCAGCACCTCGCGCAGCTTGAGCGTCCGCTTTCGTGAGGCGTTGTGGATTTCGCCGGTCAGGACGTTGCGGTATTTGCCGCCAACAGGGAGGGGTAATTCCGCGTCTCCCCACACCTCTCCGAGCGCCCAGGCTTGCTGTTCACCCGTAAGGGTGAGCGTAAAGCGCGGCGCGACCGTGACTGACACGGCCCGGCCAAGCGTTCGCGCGTAGGCGACAATATGCTCGCCGGCATCGAGCGCCTGGTAATCGCCGTCCCGGAAGAGCGCTTCGTGATCGCGCCGCGCCTGCAGGGCCAGGTGGGTCACGAGCAGTTTCACCGCGCCGTCCTGATAGGTCTGCAGAAATTCCGCCGCCAACGCGAGGGGCTCGGCTCCGGCCTTCTCGACTCTTTTCAGGATGGTATTCAGCCGCGCGTAATCGACCGGCCTGCGGTTATCGGGATCGACAAGGCTCTGATTCCAGACTTCGCAGCCCTGGTAGGTGTCCGGCACCCCGGGAGCGGTCAGCTTGACCAGCGCCGACGAAAGCCCGTTCTGCGCCCCGTACGGACTGAGACGCGTGTGAAGTTCCTCGATGCCCGCCTTGAATTCCTGGTCTTCCAGCATGCCGCGCGCAAAATTGGCAATGGCGTCCTCGTACTCGGTGTTCTGGTTGGTCCAGCTCGTGTGCCGTTTGGCTTCGCGGATGGCTTTGTGCAGGTAGTCCACGATGCGCTCGGTGTACCCCTCGAAGTTGGCGTCCAGTGGCCAACTGCCCAGCACCGTCTGGTAAAAGAGGTACTCGTCATTGAGATCCGGGGCGCGTTCACCATCGAGGTCCACCGTGTACTGGCGCGCCACCCGGCCCCAGGTCGACAGGTAGGCCATCCAGGAGTCGGGAATCTCACTCAGCAGGCTGATGCGCGCGCGCGTATCCTCACCGCGTTTGGTGTCGTGGGTGCTGGTGGCGAGCATGGCTTGTGGCCAGCGGCTGACACGTCCGGCAATTTCCTTGTGAAAGGCTTCAAGGGTTGTGCCGAAGATGGCCGGGTCCCCTCCGACCTCGTTCAGGCTGACAAGGCGGTTATAAAGATAAAAGGACGTGTCTTCGACGCCTTTGGCGGTAACGGGACCGGTCGCCTGCTGAAACTTGAGGGCAAAGTCCGTGAACGATATGTCGCGCCCGCCTTCTGCGGCACGGAGTTTGAGCACGTCGCCCAGAAAGTCGAACACGGCGGGGCTCAGGTCGCGGTTGCGACGTTTGGCGAGACGCACGGCGCGATCGATGTGGGCGTTGTCGGCGCGCTCACGGGTGCCGTCGGGGCGAACGTACGTGCGGTATACCGGGAAACTGGCGATCAACTCGGTGATGGCCGTGCGCAGGCTGGTGAGGGTGAAGTCTCGCGAGCGGCGGTCTGATTCCGCGAGGCGCTCCAGGCGCTCGGCCAGCACGGCCACCTCACTCGAGAGGCTCGAGCGCATGATCAGGCGTTTGCCCTGATACACCAGTTCCGAAAAACCGGTGTTCTCACCGGTGTAGCGCCGGTAGATGGCGCTCATTTCCTCGGCGGCCTCGGTACGGACCCACAGTCCGTTCAGCTGGGCCAGAAAGTCGTAGCCGGTCGTGCCGTGAATGGGCCAGCGGTCGGGCAGGTGTTCTCCGCTTTCAAGAATCTTCTCGGCCAGCAGATACAGGGGCAGGCCCTTGGCGTCCTCGCCGGTCTGTTTGGCGCGGCATTCCTGCAGCGCCCGGAAGTACCCCAGCGGGTCGTACAGGCCGTCGGTATGGTCCAGCCGCACGCCGGTCACCAGGCCCTCGTCGATCAGGCGCATCAGGAGCCGGTGGGCCGATTCAAACACTGCCGAGTCTTCCATACGGATAGCCGCAAGGTCGTTGATGTCAAAAAAGCGCCGGTAATTGATTTCCTCGGTGGCGATGCGCCAGAACGCCAGGCGGTAGTTCTGATCGCGGATCAGCGCGTCGAGCTTCTCGATGCCCTCAGGCGAGTTCCACTCGGCGAGCGCCGCGTCAAGGGCACTGCCAATTGCCTCCGAGCGAAAGGACAGGTCACGCAGTCGCCGCTTGAGCACTTCTTTTTCGCGCGCCCGGACGACGCGCGCCGCCGGATCGGCGGTCGCGGCGTGCGGCAGGTTGCGCGCCTGGGTCGCGATCGAGGCCAGTTCCAGGCGGTCCCAGTCATCCTCGCTCAGGCCGGTCAGTTCTTCGGCCCGGTCGAGCAGCGGCGCCAGCGAACGCGGGGAGACCGGAAAACGCCGGTCATAGTACGCCAGGAAAATGCGCCCGCCCTGACGCACCAGCCGCAGTTCACCTCGTTCGAGCACCACGCCGTACTGGTCGCCCAGCGTGGGCAGCAGCACCTTGCCGCTGAGGCTGCGCTTGAGCGGCTGCCACTCGATGTCAAAGAAATCCGCAAAGCGCGAGCTCTGGCCATTTTCCAGCACGTCCTCCCACATGGCGTTCTCGCCGTTCGCGATGCCCATGTGGTTGGGGACGAAGTCCACGATCATGCCCATCCCGCGTTTCGCGAGCGCCCCCGCCAGGGCCCGGAAGGCGTCTTCGCCGCCGAGTTCCGTGCTGAGCGTCTCGTAGCTTACCAGGTTGTACCCGTGGGTGCTGCCCGTCACGGCCTGAAAGGGTGGTGAGGTATACACATCACTGACGCCGAGCCGGTCGAGATATCCGAGAACTTCCTGGGCGTCTTCGAAGGTGAAGCCGGCGTGCAGCTGCAGCCGGTAGGTCGCCCTGGGAATCCGGGCAGTCATCCGCGCGCACCACCCAGGATGACTGTGGAACGCGGGGCGAGGCGGCCCGGGGCCAGCTCCTGCGTCGAGAGCATGGGGGAGAGGTTGGCCATACCGGCGTCGGGCACCTGCGGCCACGTGGCCTCTTCCTGACCGAAGTTGGCGAGCAGTACGCGCTCCTGACCGTCATGCCAGCGCCGTACCCACAGGACGTTCCCCACCGCGCCCGCCTGCAGGTCACCGCGTGAAGCGTGACGCAGGACCGGGTCTTCACGGCGCAGCGCCAGGAGCGCCCGGTACAGTTCCAGGGTGCGTGCGTGCTCCCCCTCACCGATCTCGTTCCAGTTGAGCTTGGAGGTCACGAAGGTGCTTTCTGCTTGCGGATCGGGGATTTTCTTTTGCATCTCGGGGCCCTGAAACGCGGCGAAATGCCCGAATTCCGACAGGCGACCCTGACTGACGAGCTGACCGAGCTCACCATGGTGATCCGAGAAGAACTGGAAGGGCGTGCTGGCCGCCCATTCCTGTCCCTGAAACAGCAGGGGTGTCATGGGCAGGAACAGCAGCAGCGCGCTCGCCGTCAGGTAGCCTTCCAGCCCGGCCGTCTCGGGCAGGCGGTCGCCCAGGGCGCGGTTGCCGATCTGATCGTGATTCTGAATGAAGTACACGAAGTTCTCGGCGCGCAGCGCGCCGGCGCTCTGCCCGCGCCTGCCGCCCTCCAGGTGTTCGTTTTCCAGCGGCCACTGTTGCCCCTCGTAGAGCCAGCCGCGCTCGATCAGACGGGCGAGACCGGCAGCGCCCGGCGTAAAGGCGCTGTAGTAGCTGTCCTGCTCACCGGTCAGCGTCACCCGGACCTGGTGGTGAAAGTCATCGGCCCAGATGCCGTCGGTACCGAATTCGGTGACCAGGTGGGGAGAGTTGCGGTAATCCTCGCAGAACAGGAAATGGCCGCCGCCCAGCGCGTGCACGTGTTCGGCCAGTTCCCTGAGCACGTGCTTTTCGCTGTCGTCCTGAATGTCCTGGGTGGCGTCGAGGCGAAAACCGTCGAAGCGGTACTCGCGCAGCCAGTGCTCGGCGCTGTCGAGGACCAGGTGACGCATGAAGGGGTTGCTGTAATCGAGTCCGTCGCCCCACGGGGTCTTGTGTCGGTCTGTGAAGTACTCCGGACTATAGGCCCCCAGGTAGTTGCCGTCGGGACCGAAGTGGTTGTAGACCATGTCGAGCAGCACCACGAAGCCGAGTTCGTGTGCGCGGTCGATGAAGGCCTGCAACTGCTCCGGGGAACCGTACTCTTTGTACGGGGCAAAGTGGGCCACGCCGTCGTACCCCCAGCCGCGCGTTCCGGGAAAGCTCGATACCGGCAGCAGTTCCAGGCAGTTCACGCCCAGGTCCTTCAGGAACGGCAGTTTTTCCGCTGCAGCCCGGTAAGTGCCTTCCTCCGTAAAGGTGCCCACGTGCATCTCGTAAATGACCAGTTCGTCGGCACGGAGCTTCGGCGAAGCGTGGCGAAACTCGAAGCGGTTTTCCCAGACGACCGCCGGCCCGTGTACGCCTTCAGGCAGAAAGCGGGCGTAGGGGTCCGGAAACGCCTGCCCGTCCACCTCGAACTTGTAGCGTGTCCCGACGCCAACGCCCTCGACTTTCGTTTCGAAGACGCCGCCTCCACGTGCCTGAAGTGGATGGCGGTTCAGAACCTCACCCTCCTCGCCCAGCAGGACGACGCCAGCACTCCGGGCGCGCGTACTCCACATCCGAAAAAGCGTGCCATGTTGATCCGGGAACGCCCCAAGAGACGTCCTTGTCGTAACAGGTGTGGTCATGTCCGTGCTCCTCCTGAGCGGTCGGTGGCTGCGTGAATCAGCACACGTGTGAGAGCAGTTCATCAGGGAGTTCACCAGGGTAGGTGAACGCCGCCTTCAGTCTCGTGAAGCGATGTTGGCGCAGCGAAACAGTTTGACACTGCGCGCCACCAGGTTGGCCTGCATGCCCGCTGCGACCGCTTCCTGGGCCGCGTCGTCGCTGGTGTCGAGCAACAGTTCCCAGGTGTCGCAGCCGCCAAAATCGGGCAGGGTAAACTCCAGGTCCTCGTGCGAGGAGGACAGCAGCAGCAGCAAATGGTCGTCGCGCACGGGGTTCCCCAGTTCGTCGAGGTCCCCCACGCCGTTACCCGCCAAAAACATGCCAAGAGACTGGGTCACCGGGTTCTTCCAGTCCTCGTCGGTCATTTCCTCGCCGTCGTGACGTACCCACATGATGTCGCGCACGTCGGTTCCGCGAATGGGCCGTCCGGAGAAAAACTTGCGGCGGTGCAGGGCCGGGTGCTCACGGCGAATGCGGATCAGGCGCTGGGTGAAGTTCAGCAGGGCCTCGTCGACGTTCTCCCAGTCGTACCAGCTGATCTCGTTGTCCTGGCAGTAGGCGTTGTTGTTGCCTCCCTGCGTGCGCCCGATCTCATCGCCGCCCAGAATCATCGGCGTGCCCTGGCTGAGCAGGATGGTGGCGAGCATGTTGCGCTGCTGCCGGGCGCGCAGGGCATTGACCTCAGGATCATCGGTGGGGCCTTCCACGCCGCAATTCCAGGAGCGGTTGTCGTTGTGGCCGTCCTGGTTGCCTTCCTGGTTCTCCTCGTTGTGCTTGTCGTTGTAGCTCACGAGGTCACGCAGGGTAAACCCGTCGTGGGCGGTGATGAAGTTGATGCTCGCGTACGGCTTGCGTCCGTCGTTCTGGTACAGATCGCTCGAACCCGTCATGCGGTACCCGAGATCGGCGGCCAGGCCGCCTTCACCTTTCCAGAACGCCCGCATGGAGTCACGGTAGATGCCGTTCCACTCGGCCCACTTCACCGGGAAGTTGCCGACCTGGTATCCGCCTTCGCCGATGTCCCAGGGCTCCGCGATCAGTTTCACCTGGCTGAGGATCGGGTCCTGGTGAATGATGGTGAAAAAGCTCGAGAGCTGGTCGACTTCGTGCAGTCCTCGCGCCAGGGTCGAGGCGAGGTCAAAGCGAAAGCCGTCCACGTGCATCTCGGTCACCCAGTAGCGCAGGCTGTCCATGATGAGCTGCAAGGTCTGGGGATGCCGCACGTTCAGGCTGTTGCCGGTGCCGGTGTAATCGAAGTAGAAGCGCGCCTGATCGTCGACCAGACGGTAGTACGTGGGATTGTCGATGCCCTTGAAGCTGAGGGTCGGCCCGAGATGATTGCCTTCGGCGGTGTGGTTGTACACCACGTCGAGAATCACTTCGATCCCGGCGCGGTGCAGGGCTTTGACCATCTGTTTGAACTCGTGAATCTCTCCGGCGATCTGGGGTTTCTTGCCTTTGTGCGCGGCGCTGTAGCGCACCTCCGGAGCAAAATAGCTGAGCGTCGAGTACCCCCAGTAATTGGTGAGCCCCTTGTCGAGCAAAAATGGATCGTCAAGGTGCGCGTGAACGGGCATCAACTCGATGGCAGTGATGCCGAGTTCCTTGAGGTGCCTCACTACGTGTTCGTTCGCCAGACCCGCATACGTGCCGCGCAGGTGCTCGGGAACCCGGGGGTGCGTCATGGTCAGGCCCTTGACGTGGGTCTCGTAGATCACCGACTGGTGAAACGGAACGTTTGGCGGGCGGTCCCCCTCCCAGTCGAAGTGAGGATCGACCACGACACCCAGCGGCGCGCCGCGTTGTTGCTTGGTTTCCATCTCGTAATCGGCATTCTCGGCCCCCAGCTTGTATCCGAACACCCCTGCGTGGAAGTCCTCGGTGCCACTCAGGGCGCGCGCGTAGGGATCGAGCAGGACAATATTCGGGTTGAAGCGCAGACCACGGTCCGGATCGTAGTCGCCATAAACCCGGTAGCCATAGCGCTGGCCCGGTTGGAGTCCTTCGACGTACCCGTGCCAGACGAACGCAGTCTGTTCACGCAGCGAGAGACGGGTTTCCTTGCCTTTTTCATCAAAGAGGCACAGCTCGATCTTGTGGGCATTTTCCGAATAGATTGCGAAATTGACGCCCTGGCCGTCCCAGGTGGCGCCAAGAGGGTAAGGATGACCGGGTAAAATGTGCATGATTCCTCCCGCGAAAGCTGACAAACGCTCTGATCGCGACGCCCAGGGCAAAACAGCCAACGTGGCTGGGTAAACTACCGACGACGCGCGAACGTCTCGGGCGCTGCAAAGAGCGCGGCAGCAGGTGCGGCCGCGTCTGGGTAAGCGAAGAGACGAACCCAAAGGTTCGCGCCTACGCTATCAAGAACGCCGTGGCAGTCATGCAAAGGCAACGTTGATGTTTTTGCGACGTCATGCGGAGCGCTTTTGTTCCCTGATCGACATCAAAAGCCCAGCTGCGCTCGGGGGCGCTGCAGCTGTTCAAGATTTTCCGGTGTCCACAGTTCGTAGTGATACATCGGGTACTGGCGCTTGAAACGGCCCACCTTGTCCCAGATTTCGCGGGTCTCCCGCGGCAGCAGCAAGATCAGCCGGATCACGGCGTTCTGGTTGTCGTACACGTAAAAATCGAAAAAGAACTCCTGCTCGTTGCCCTTGTCGGTGAACAGCGGAAAGGAAAACGGGCGGTAACGCCAGAATTTATTACGCTCGCTCAGGATGCGGGCGGCGACCCGTTTCAGGCTGCTGTCGGGAAAGGCGTGGCTTTTCCCGTCAAGATCGCGGAACATCATTTCCTTGGCGGGCACGTCGAGCTGCGGAACGTCCCGGGTCGTGCGGGGGCGTTTGCCGGGCGCCGCTCCCGGACGTGATTGCGTGCGCCCCGTGGTGGTGCCCCCCGCGCCCCTGCCGCGTTTGGGTCGCGTTTCGCTGCCGGGCTTGTCCTCGGCTCGTGGCGCGTTGGCCCGGTCGCGTCCCGGGCTGTCCTGAGATGGGCGGCCGGGCGAGTTCCGCTCCTCGCGCGCGGGCTTGCGGCCGCGTGAGGGGCCACTGGTGGTCGGGCGCTTGGGCTTGGTCATGAGCGCAGTCTAGTGACCAACGGCAGCAGAGGAAAGTGCAGCGGCGGGCAGAGTCCCGAAAGCGTGAACCGCCGCTTTGGAGGAAGGGTGCACCCGAACTGAAAAATGCGCCACTGTTCAGCGCTGCCAGGATTTGCGGCGGCTGCGGGTGCGCGTTGGCGCCGCCCCAGACGCCGGGCGGGGTTGAAACTTCTGGTGCACCCTTCTGGCAGCGGCGCGAAGACAAGAAGCACACGTCAGCGAACCGGTGGGCGAGAGCTGAAAGAGCAGGTCCGCCGAAAAGCGCGCCCGGCACAAGGCCAGACCATCGGAAAGACGGACCAGGTGGATTCGTCCGCGTTCGCCTTTCCGGCCAAATCCGTATGCCTCACCCAGATGAAAACGCTGGCCCAGCATGACAAAGGCCACATTGCGAGGATGGCCTGCCAGGTCGGCGTGGTCGGGCCGGGAGCGAAGATCCTCGGTGACGGGCTTGTCCCTGGTCATGTTCGTTCAAGCATAGAGCAGGGCGGGTCCGTGTCGTCCATGCGAGACTGCGGGTGCCGTGCCCTCGCCGTTGAGTCTCCTTCCCCGCTCCTTTTTCGAGCGTTCACCCGAGAAGGTCGCGCCCGACCTGCTGGGTCGCTGGATCGTGCGCCTCACTGATCAGGGGCGGATGGTCGGGCAGATCGTCGAGGCGGAAGCCTACCTTGCCCACAACGACGCGGCCTGTCACGGCGCCCGGCCGCCCAACGAGCGCACCAGGGGGCTATGGCGCGAGGCGGGGCGGGCCTACATCTATCACCTGCGCCAGTACGCCCTGCTGGATGTGACCACCGAAAGTGCCGATATTCCGAGCGCCGTGCTGCTGCGCGCCATCGAGCCAGTGCAGGGAGAAGAGCTCATGCGTGCCCACCGCGGAGGATTCGCCGGACCGGCGTGGCAACTGGCCAACGGCCCCGGGAAACTCTGCGCGGCCCTCGCCATCGACCGGTCGCTCGACGGGGTATGCTTGGCCGGGCCGTCCGCACCTGACGCGGGGCAAGGCGCTTTGCCGCTATACCTTGCCCACGGCAAACCACATGGCCTGGTCGTCGCGCGTTCCACGCGGGTGGGCATCACGCAGGCTGCCGACCTGCCGTTGCGTTTCTTTGTGCTCGGCAGCCAGTTCGTCTCCCGAGGACGCATGCGCCAGCAATGAGCCCACACGCGCCGTCACGGCGCGTGTGGGCTGCGGTGGGTATTGGGCCAGAAAGCATCAAGCCAGAACAGCCCTCAGTCGGCCGAGGACAGCTGGCTTGCCGGGACCTGCGAGTGGGTGCTGTGGTCACCCCAGGGATTGAGCACGCACTTCACGCAGCCGTCGTGCTTGTGCTTGAACATGTGGTAGGCGTGCGGGGCGTCCTCCAGCCCGAGGCGGTGGGTGATGATGACCGTCGGGTCCACGTCCCCGTTGATGATGTGATTGAGCAGCGTGGGCAGGTACCGGTGAACATGCGTCTGGCCGGTGCGCATGGTCAGGCCCTTGTTCATAAAGGCCCCCACTGGAATCTTGTCGGCAAGGCCGCCATAGACGCCCGGAACGCTCACGGTACCGCCTTTGCGGCACGCCATGATCGCGGCGCGCAGTGCGTGAGGACGCTCACTTTCCAGCACGCGGGTCGTCTGCTTCACCGCGTCATACACGCCGCCGATGCCCGTGCCGTGCGCCTCGAGGCCGACAGCGTCCACCACCCCGTCAGGTCCGCGCCCCCCGGTCAGCACCTTGAGCGCCTCGAAGACTTCAGTTTCCTCGTAGTTGATGGTTTCGGCGCCCAGGCGGCGCGCCAGTTCCAGCCGCTCCGGGAAACGGTCGATCGCGATGACGCGCTCCGCTCCCAGAAGGTAAGCGCTCATGATGGTAAAGAGACCCACCGGACCGCAGCCGAAGACGGCCACCACGTCGCCCGGCTGAATATCGCAATGCTCGGCGCCCATGTAGCCGGTGGGAAAGATGTCGGTCAGGAACAGCACCTGCTCGTCGCTGAGATTTTTGGGCACCTTGAACAGGTTGGCGTCGGCAAAGACCGTGCGGGCAAACTGCGCCTGGCCACCAGCGTATCCGCCGGTGATGTGCGAGTACCCGTAGATTCCGGCGGGGGAGTGGCCCCACATGCCCTCGGCCAGCTTGGCGTTGGGGTTGCTGTTGTCACACAGCGAGGTCAGGCCCTTTTGGCAGAACCAGCATTTTCCACAGGAGATGGGAAAGGGCACGATGACCCGGTCGCCCACCGCGACGTTTTTGACCTCGCGGCCGACTTCGACCACCTCGCCCATGAACTCGTGACCGAGAATGTCACCGTGCACCATGCTGGGCACGTACCCGTCGAGCAGGTGCAGATCCGAGCCGCAAATGGCCGTGGACGTGACCCGCACGATGGCGTCGGTGGGCTGCAGCAGTTCGGGATCGGGCACGTTCTCGACGCCCACGCGGTTCACGCCTTGCCAGACCAGTGCTTTCATTGGGTCCTCCGGTTATCGAATGCTTTGGCCAATGTGCGCGTCATCGGGTTCTTGCGCCCACTCGACTGGCCCTCGGTGGTGGGCAGCGCTCCGGTCTCCAGCAGCCGCTTGAGTTGCCGCAGATCGTCGTTCACCTGCACGGTCGGTTCTTCACCCAGCAGCCTGGCGACGGCAGCCCCCAGGGCGCCCGCAGGGGATTCATAGCGCAGCGTGACGCGAACCTCGGTGCCGCGTCCACCCGTCACTTCCCGAAAGGTCACGTGGCCCTCGTTGGGAACGCTGGCCCCTTCCAGGGCGCGCCAGGCAATCCGCTCATTTGCGACGTCCTCGATGGTCTCGGCGTCCCACTCGACCTGGGTTCCTGCTGGTCCCTTGGCGACCCAGTGCGAGCGGTTCTGCCCTTGCATCGTGACCGACTCCAGATGGCTCATGAACTGCGGCAGATTGGTGTAGTCGCGCCAGAACGCGTAGATGCGCTCAGCAGGAAGCATGATGGTCGTGGCTCGCTCGACCGTGATCACTTGAGGCGCTGCGGCCAGAGCGCCCGGACCCCGTCCAAGTGCGGCCACCGAGAGGCCGAGGGCGCCGCTTGTTGCCAGCGCGGTACCGGCATTGTCCGGTCGGCGGGTGCCCAGAATCATCAGGCCGGTTCCCAGAGCGGCCAGGGCCACGCGCAGGGGTATGCTGAGCTCGCCCGGCTGCTCGTTTCTGGCGGGCTTGCTGACGGTGGATTCGTCCCCTTTCATGGTCACTTTCCTCTCCGGTGCACCAGCCGTCCCAGCAAGCCTTTGGGACTGGTTGGCTGGCTGAGTTGCCGGGCGCACAGGACATCGACGATGGTCGTACCCAGCACGGCGAGAACCGCCAGGCGTGCCCCCCTCGCCGGGCGCCCCAGGGCCTTGCCAAGAACCAGCAGGTCCAGGGCGTCACCGGCCACGCGCGTCCAGACCCACGGCGCCGGGTTGCGCTGTGTGAGAATTGCCGCGCCGTGCGCGAGTTCGCGTAGTCCGTAGGTGCGAACCAGGGAAGCCCGGCTCCCCAGGCCCAGGGCGCGGGACATCCGCCCTGGTGCCAGCAACTCCAGCGTGCCCAGGGCGATGCTGTACCAACCAAGACCTCGTGCGATCTGCCTAGCCGTCATCATGATGGTGGCCTCCTCACTCTCTATCGGGCAATGACGCGCGGCGTATTCGGGCGCTTCGAGCCTGGAGCCGAACTCGAGGGCGCAGCTGAAGGGGTCCTGCCGGCGTGCATTCCTCTAGCCAGTCATGCGCGCTTCGCCATGAGCAGGGTTAAAGCCCGCCAAATTTGGCGAGAGAGTCGGTCGTGGACGCGTTGAGCTCTGCTTAAGGCGCTGGCTTCATGTCTGGCGCACCAACGTGTCTGAATCGGCAAGTTCGCGTACTCGGCACCTTGCCCGTCAGCAGGCCGACAGGCGCTCCCGAATGCGGCCGGGGAGGCTTTTTGTCACGACAACCTGATATGACGTGCGCAGCAGTTCCTCAACCAGTCCTCCCGGCAGTGTTCCGTCGAGCGGCAGGAAGATCCAGTGCCCTCCGAAGTAGGCGGCGGGGTGAATGGCCGGGAATTGCTCGCGCAGCGCAGCCGACCGTACCCGGTCGCATTTCACGAGTAGACGCAGCGGGTCCTCGGTGATGTTCACCATCGCGTACATCTTCCAGATTCCGGCCAGATTGTGGGTGTCGCGGTCCTCGCCCCCCACCTTGAACACGAGGTTCTGGTGATCGAAAGGAAAGGTCTCGCGGCTGCCCGGGAAGGCGGCGCACATCGAGCGCAGTTCGGAGACGAGTTTCATCAACGGACGTCGCCGGACAAAGAGTGCCCTATAAGGCTGGTGTAGGCGTCCAAACAGGCATTCACACCGGCATTGTGCCACCAGCGTTTGAAAGTGAAGCGCGAATCGTAGGGGAAGCGGCACCGGAAGGCGAGCGACCGGAGACAGGGCGTGCCAAAACTGCAAGAAGCGCGTAGTGTGCTGTATCAGGAGCGCGCATGAATGAAGAACAGACCCTGCAACTGCTGGACGTGGTGTTTGTCGTCTACACCACGGAAGACGACCTGCTCGACGAGGACGAAAGTCCCCTGGTCGGGGTTCGGGCTGACCTCGACGCGGCCATGAAGCTCGCCTTCGAGCGCCTGCTGCGCGACACCACACAGGAGGTGAACTTCACGGTGGCGGTGCTGGGACCATTCGCCGACGGACGGGTGAACTGGCTGGTCGAGACGGACGAGTCCAGCATGACCATCGAGGCAGTCCGCCTGAGCGGGGAAGCCATCGGGGAGGAATTGATGGCCTGGCTGATGGACCCCGCACGGTTTCAACCCCCACAAGCCTGACGCCCCGTCATTGTGACTGCCAGGGCTCTCACAGAATATGTCCGCAGCAAGCAGGGCGCGGCAAGGCATGATGGAGTCGTGTCCCGCAAGCTTCCAGACGATCATCCTCTGCGCCCTGTCATCGAAACACGCGTGTCGCCCCGGAAACCGAACCGCAAGGCCTCTGGCAAGGCGCGTGGCGGCAGTGATGCGCGTCCTGCCAAAGCCGTTTCTGCCGGGCGTGCAGCACCGAAAGGGAAGACCTCTACCCCAGCGCGGCTCATACCCCGGTCCGCTGCCGAGCTTACATCCCGTGAAGCGCGGGTCGCGCGGGTCACGCGGGCACTCGCACTGGTGGCTTCCCCCGTTGCAGTGTATGCGCTGGCACACAAGCCGACTCCGGTGGTGTTCATGGCCAGTCTAGCCCTTCCTCCGTTTCTGGCAGGTCTGGCGGCCTTTTGCGCACGTCGCCCACACGGCATCGAGCAGGCATGTGGACACGTCCTGCGGGTGGCGCTTCCCCTGGCGGCGCTGCTGTGGGCGGTCAGTGGCATGAACGGCGCGCTGGCTTTTCCCGTTGCGCAGCAGGAGCTCGAGTGGTGGGCCATGGGCCTGGGTGGGGTCATGCTGCTCGCGGGCTGGAGTGCCTACCAGGCCGAGCCCCAGCCGCGCGAACTGGGCAGTGTGTACGGTCTGCTGGGAGGCCTGCTTGCCTTCGGTGTGGCCTTTGCCACCTGGAAGGCGACCGGGTTTGTCGACCCGTCGTGGCTGCGGCTGGCCCTGGCATCCGGCGCCAGCGCGTTGCTGGCCGTGTGCCTGAGGCCGTTCGTTGCTCCCGCTTCTCTGGCGGCCGGATTGGTCGCCCTGGCCTTTATTCTGCTCGACTTGCGCAAATGGCTTTGACCGGCACTCCTGGCGACTTCCTCACTTCGCCTGAATGCGCGCCTGGCGCGCGACAACCGGCTCGCGTCCTGCAAAGCGCGGCACCCACGCTTCGATGACGTACTCGCCGAGCGGCAGCTCCACGCTGCGCAGCAGGTGGCCGGTGACCGACCGTGCATTGCGGGCTTGCACGAAGCGCGCAAGAAGGACGCCCGACCGGCGCGCCCGCGCATGAAAGCCTGTACAATTCCTTCGTTTGTATGCCGCGTCCACTGAGGCCGGCAGAGGGAGAAACCATGAGCCGAGTGATCATTATCGGCGCGGGCGGCGTCGGAAACGTCGTCGCCAAAAAGTGCGCCCAGAACGACGAGGTCTTCACCGAGGTGCTGCTCGCCAGCCGCACGGTGGCCAAGTGCGACAAGATCGTCGCCGAGATTCGCGAGCACTTTCCGCAGAGCAAGACCGTCTTCACGACTGCCAGCGTCGACGCCGACAATGTGCCCGAGCTCATGCAGCTGATTCGGGGCTTTGGTCCAGCGCTGGTCATCAACGTCGCGCTGCCGTACCAGGACCTGACCATCATGGACGCCTGCCTCGAAACGGGTGTGCATTACCTCGACACGGCCAACTACGAGCCGCGTGACGTGGCGAAGTTCGAGTACTCCTGGCAGTGGGCTTACCGCGAGCGTTTCGAATCTGCCGGCCTGATGGCACTGCTGGGCTGTGGCTTCGATCCCGGGGCCACCAACGTCTTCACGGCCTACCACGCCAAGCACCACTTTCAGGAAATTCACTACCTCGACATCGTGGACTGCAACAACGGCAACCACGGCAAGGCCTTTGCGACCAATTTCAACCCGGAAATCAACATCCGCGAAATCACCGCCAACGGCCGCTACTGGGAAAACGGGCAATGGGTCGAGACCGCGCCGCTGGAAATCTCGCAGGACATCTACTACCCCAAGGTCCAGACCCGCAAGAGCTACGTGCTGTACCACGAGGAACTCGAAAGCCTCGTGCAGAACTTTCCCGCCATCCGGCGCGCGCGTTTCTGGATGACCTTTGGCGAGGCCTACATCAAGCACCTCAGCGTGCTCGAAGCCATCGGCATGACCAGCATCAAGCCGGTGAATTTTCAGGGCCAGCAGATCATCCCGCTGGAGTTCCTCAAGGCCGTGCTGCCCGCCCCGGAATCGCTCGCCGAGAATTACACCGGCCAGACCTGCATCGGCGTGCAGGCCAAGGGGATCGGCAAGAACGGCGAGGAGAAGGTGCACTTCGTGTACAACGTCTGTGACCACGCCGAGACGTATAAGGAAGTGCAGGCCCAGGCGGTCAGCTACACCACGGGTGTGCCCGCCATGATCGGCGCGATGCTGATGCTGCGCGGTGACTGGATGAAGGCCGGGGTTTATAACGTCGAGGAGTTCGACCCCGATCCCTTTGTCGAGGCCATGAATCGCTGGGGCCTCCCGGTGGACGAGCTGAGCGGCATCGAACTCGTGCGCGACTGAAACCGGTATAAGCAGGCTCCGCGCTGGTCGCGGAGCCTGCTGCTTTGCCTTCGGGCCGATACAGTAGAGAGGTGAGCGTGACCGAAGACCTGTCAGAAGTGTTCGAACGCCTGCGAGACGTTCTCGAAGACGAGACCGAAGAACTGAACGTCATTCACGACGAGGCCACCAAGTACGAAGTGCGCGCCGGGCGGGTGTTCTTTGGATCGGTCGTGCTCCGAAGAACCCAGGTGGTCTTTCAGCTGCGTGCCCTTGAAACACGGCCCGAGCTGGGTGAGGAGCTGCCCGAACCCCTGCGACGCCGCCTGCAGGGCAAAGCCGAGTTTGTCTTCAAGACGCTCGACGATGTGCAGGCCCATGGGCTGGCCGAACTCACGCGCCGCGCCTTTGATGCATACGCACGCGAAGGCGAAGAAGTCTTGCGCCTCGCGCCCGGCCGGAGTGACACGACACCGCGTCCGCGCAAACCGCGCCGCTAAGGCGGAGACATCTTGTAGACGAGGTTGCCCCGTCGCCCATTTGCCCCACGCCCCTTGCTTTAAGCTGTGTGCCGTGACGCTCACCCTATCCCCGGTCCGTCCGGTTCAAGACATTTCCTGGGACCAGATTCCCTCGCCGGCTTTCGTGCTCGACGAAGGCCGCCTGAAGCGCAACCTCGAACTGATTCAGCACGTCGCTGACCAGAGCGGCGCCGAGATCATCGTGGCCTTCAAGGGGTTTGCCATGTGGAGCAGTTTCGACCTCGTGCGCCAGTACGTCTCCGGGGCCACGGCGAGCAGCCTCAACGAGGCGTTGCTCGCCAAAGAGGAAATGCGCGGTGAGGTGCACGTGTACGCGCCCGCCTACAGCGACGAGGACTTTGGACCGATGTTGCAGCTGGCCGACCACCTGACCTTCAACTCGTTCTCGCAGTGGGAACGCTTCAGGCCGCAGGTTCAGGCTGCCCGCGCGGCCGGCAAGAAAGTCGGGATCGGCATCCGCATCAATCCGGAATACTCCGAGGTCGGCACGGCCCTCTACAACCCCAGCATGCCCTTTTCCCGCCTGGGGGTGACGCGCGCGCGCTTCCACCCGGACCTGCTCGACGGTGTGGACGGTCTGCACTTCCATACTCTCTGCGAAAATGACAGCGACACCCTGGAGCGGGTGCTGGAGGTCATCGAGCAGAATTTCGGTGAGTTTCTTCCACAGATGCAGTGGGTCAACTTTGGCGGTGGCCACCTGATGACCCGCGAAGGCTACGACCTGGAACGCCTGATCCGGGTGGTGAGAAACTTCCGCGAGAAGTGGGGCGTGAAGGTCATCCTGGAGCCCGGCAGCGCCTTTGGCTGGCAGACCGGCTGGCTGGTGTCCAGCGTACTCGACGTGCTGCACAACGAAAAGGAAATCGCCATCCTGGACATCAGCGTGAGTGCGCACATGCCCGACGTGCTCGAAATGCCTTACCGTCCCGGCATCCTGGGTGCGGCCCTGCCCGGCGAGAAAGCCCACACCTACCTGCTGGGCGGCACGACCTGCCTTTCGGGGGACGTGGTCGGAGAGTACAGTTTCGACGCGCCCCTGCAGCTGGGTGACCGGGTGGTGTTCGACGACATGATCCACTACACCATGGTCAAGACAACCTTTTTCAATGGCGTCAAGCACCCCGACATCGGCATTCTGTCGGTGGACGGTCAGTACCGCGTGGTGAAGCAGTTCGGTTACGAGGAATTCAAGGCCAAGCTTTCGTAGACATTACAAGGAAGCGCCCGCAACGCGCGGGCGCTTCTTTTTCTTTCCGAGCTTCAGCCCGCCGTCAAAGCCGGGGTTTCGCCCAGCACCCGCCCCACGATCTCGGGTTTGCCGAGAGGATAGAGGTGCACGCCCGCCACACCGAGCCCGCGCAGGTCCTCGACGAGCTTGGCGCTCCACGCCACCCCGGCGGCCGCGCCGCCCTCCTCGACGGCGCTGAGCAGCTCCGCCGGGACGCTCGCCCACTTGGAGACGTTCTGCGCCATCTTGACGCTGCGAATCGGCAGCACGCCGAACAGCACCGGAATGGGCAGTTCGCCGACCGCATCCATGAAGCGCTCTACCTGTTCGGTCGAGAAGACCGGCTGGGTCTGCGCAAAGTGCGCGCCCGCGCTCACCTTCTGCTGCAGGCGCTCTTTTTCACGTTCGAGGTCAGGGTTGGTCGGGTTAAGGGCCACGCCAATGCGGAAATCGGTGCACGACCCCAGTTCCCGGCCCGCCTTGGAGCGTCCCGCGTTCAGTTCGCTGGCCATCGAGGCCAGCCCGTCCGCGCCCACCTCGTAGACACCGGTGGCCTCCGGGTGATCGCCGCGTGTGGGTGGGTCACCGTACAGGCACAGGATGTGGCGTACCCCCAGCGCGTGTGCGCCGAGCAGCTCCGCCTGCAGGCCCAGCACGTTGCGGTCGCGGCAGGTCAGGTGGAAAATGACCTCCAGGCTCAGGTCGCGCTGAATCAGGTGGGCGATGGCGATGGGGCTCATGCGCAGATTCGCCATGGGCGAGTCGCTGACGTTCACGGCGTCCACCAGGCCACGCAGCGCTCGGGCCTCGTTCAGGGTGGAGGTCGGGTCCGGCCCACGCGGTGGATCGAGTTCGGCGGTGACGACAAACGAGCGGCCAAGGTTTTTGCTGAGGCTCATACGGCTTCCTTTGCAGAAGGGGCGGTGGGCTGGGAGTTCGGGCCGGCCTGGGCGCTCACCGCGCCGGCCGGGTCATAGGCGAGCACGGGAGCCAGCCAGCGTTCGGCTTCCTGCAGGGTCCAGCCCTTGCGCTCGGCGTAGTCCTCGACCTGATCGCGTCCGATGCGCCCGATGGCGAAGTAGCGCGACTCGGGGTGCGCGAAGTAGAGGCCGCTCACGCTGGCGGCGGGCCACATGGCGCCGCTCTCGGTCAGCCTGAGCCCGATCTCCTCGGCCTGCAGCACCTCAAAGAGGGTGCGCTTCTCGGTGTGGTCGGGTTGCGCCGGATAGCCGGGCGCCGGGCGGATTCCCACGTAGCGCTCCTTGATCAGGTCCTCGCCGGTGAGGTCCTCGCTGTGGGCATAGCCCCACAGGTCCCGGCGCACATCGGCGTGCAGTTTCTCGGCGAAGGCCTCGGCCAGACGGTCGGCCACGGCCTTGACCAGAATCGAGCTGTAGTCGTCGTGCTGGGCCTCGAACTGCGCAGCGAGCTCCTCGGCCCCGTGGATGGTCACCGCGAACAGGCCCGCGTGGTCCGTGACGCTGCCCTGGGGCGCCACGAAGTCGGAGAGGGCGAGGTTGGCGCCGCCCTGCTCGCGCTGCTGGCGCAGGGTGTGCAGGGTGGCGAGCGTTTCGCCGCCCGGCTGCAGCAGTCTCACGTCGTCGCCCGTACTTTCCGCCGGGTAGAGGCCCACGACCGCGCGCGCCGTGAGCAGCTCTTCCTCGACGATGCGCCGCAGCAGTGCCTGGGCGTCGGCCAGCAGTTCGCGGGCCTGCGCGCCCACCTTGGGGTCATCCAGAATTTTGGGGTAGACGCCGGGCAGTTCCCAGGCGATGAAGAACGGGGTCCAGTCGATAAAGTCCAGCAGACCGGACACGTTCTGCTCGATGACCTGCCGCCCCGGCTGGCGCGGTGCGGGCGTTCCGGCATGGGGCAGCCGGGGTCCCCGCGCGCGGGCCTGTTCCAGGGTCAGCAGGCGGATCTTGCGGTTCTCGTGACGGTCACGCAAGCCCACGTACTCGTCACGGGTGCGCTGCAAAAAGGCGTCCTTGTTCGCCCCAAGCAGGTCGCCGACGGTGGTCACCGCACGGCTGGCGTCGTGCACGTGCACCACCGGCGCGCGGCGGGCGGGCGCGATCTTGACCGCCGTGTGCGTGCGCGAGGTGGTCGCGCCGCCGATCAGGAGGGGCAGCGTGAGTTCCTGGCGCTCCAGTTCGCGCGCGACGTGAACCATCTCGTCGAGGCTGGGGGTGATCAGGCCCGACAGGCCGATGACGTCCACCTCCAGGCGCCGCGCTTCGGCAAGAATCTTCTCGGCACTGACCATCACGCCCAGGTCGGTCACCTCGTAGCCGTTGCAGCCCAGCACCACCCCGACGATGTTCTTGCCGATGTCGTGCACGTCGCCCTTGACGGTCGCCAGCAGCACCCGGCCCTTGCGTGAGCCTTCCTGTTTCTGGGCTTCCAGGTACGGCGTGAGGTGCGCGACGGCGCGTTTCATCACCCGCGCCGACTTCACGACCTGCGGCAGAAACATCTTGCCGCTGCCGAACAGGTCCCCGACGATGTTCATGCCGTCCATCAGGGGCCCCTCGATCACCTCCAGGGGTGAGCCGAGCAGCTGGTAGGCTTCCTCGGCGTCGACTTCCACGAAGTCCGCCACGCCCTGCACCAGGGCGTGCTGCAGGCGCTCACGTACCGGCAGTTCACGCCAGGCGGCGGCCTCGGCCCTGGTTTTTTTCTCGCCCTTGTAGCGCTCGGCGATCTCCAGCAGGCGGTCGGCGGCGTCCGGGCGGCGGGCCAGGATCACGTCCTCGACCCGCTCGCGCAGCTCGCTTTCCAGATCGTCGTACACCGCGAGCATTCCGGCGTTCACGATGCCCATGTCGAGCCCCGCGCGAATGGCGTGGTACAGAAAGACGCTGTGCATCGCTTCACGCACGTGGTTGTTGCCCCGGAAGCTGAACGACACGTTGCTGATTCCGCCTGACACCAGGGCCCCGGGTAGGTTCTGCTTGATCCAGCGTGTCGCCTCGATGAAGTCGAGCGCGTAGCGGTCGTGCTCGGGAATCCCGGTGGCGACGGTCAGCACGTTGGGATCGAAGATGATGTCCTGCGGCGCGAAATTCGCCTGTTCGGTCAGCAACTGGTAGGCACGCGAGCAGATCTCGATGCGGCGCGGGGCGTTGTCGGCCTGTCCGCGCTCGTCAAAGGCCATCACCACCACGGCGGCCCCATAGCGGCGAATGCGCCGCGCCTGACGCAGGAATTCCGCTTCACCTTCCTTGAGGCTGATGGAGTTCACGATGGCCTTGCCCTGCACGCGCTTGAGACCTGCTTCCAGCACGTCCCAGCGGCTGGAGTCGAGCATCAGGGGCACGCGGGCGATGTCGGGCTCGGCGGCCAGCAGGTTCAGAAAGCGCACCATCACCGCTTCGGAATCGAGCAGCCCCTCGTCCACGTTGATGTCCACCACCTGCGCGCCGTTCAGTACCTGCTGCCGGGCGATCCTGAGGCCCGCGTCGTAGTCCCCGGCCAGAATCGCCTGCGAGAACTTCGGGCTGCCGGTGATGTTGGTCCGCTCACCCACGTTGACGAAGTTGGTTTCCGGCGTGATCCTGAGAGGCTCCAGCCCGGAGAACAGCGGCAGGGCGGGCAGGGGCGCAGGCGCACGGGGCTGCGACGTCTCGACCGCCTCCGCGATGGCGCGGATGTGCTCGGGCGTGGTGCCGCAGCAGCCGCCCACGATGTTCAGCAGACCGTCGCGCGCAAATTCGCCCAGCACCTGCGCCATCTGCTCGGGTGTTTCGTCGTACTCGCCGAAGGCGTTGGGCAGGCCCGCGTTGGGGTGAATGCTCACGAAGGCGTCGGTGCTGCCGGCGATGGAGCGCAGGTGCGGGCGCAGCATGTCGGCGCCCAGCGCACAGTTGAGGCCCAGGCTGAGCAGGGGAGCGTGCGACACCGACGCCGCGAAGGCCTCGGCAGTCTGCCCCGACAGCGTGCGCCCGCTGGCGTCCGTGATGGTTCCGGACAGCATGATGGGCAGCTCGCGCCCCAGCCGGTCGAAGACTTCCTGCGCGGCAAACAGGGCCGCCTTGCAGTTGAGGGTATCAAAGACGGTCTCGATCAGCAGCAGGTCCGCGCCGCCCTCGATCAGCGCCTCGGTCTGCTCCTCATAGGCCCGCACGAGTTCGTCGAAGTCCACCGCCCGGAAGCCAGGATCGTTCACGTCCGGCGACAGGGTCGCCGTGCGGTTGGTCGGGCCGATCGAGCCCGCCACGAAGCGTGGTTTGCCGGGGTCGAGGCGGGTGAATTCGTCGGCCAGTTCCCGCGCGATGCGCGCGCCCTCGACGTTGAGCGCCCGGACCCAGGCCTGCATGCCGTAGTCGGCCTGCGCGATGCTGGTCGAGCTGAAGGTATTGGTCTCCAGAATGTCAGCGCCCGCTTCCAGGAACGCGCGGTGAATGTCCGCGATGACGTCCGGGCGGGTCAGGTTGAGCAGATCGTGGTTGCCGCGCAGCGCCTGAGGTTTCAGGTCTGCGCCAAAATCTTCGCGCCAGTAATCGAGTTCGCTCAGCTGGCGGGCCTGAATCATGGTGCCCATGGCGCCGTCGAGAATCAGGATGCGCTCACGCAACAGGGCGCGGATGTCAGAAGGTACGGGTGAATCGTGGATACTCAAGGTCGGCTCCTCGCTCGGGAAGGGCCGCGCTGCGTGCCAGTGAACCGCACAGGCCGAAGGTTCAGCCTGTGCGGGTACGGCGCTCGTGGCGCGGACAGACGGCTCCATCGGTCCCTCGAATCGGCCATCGTCGGCTTGCCCGGGGGCTGGAAAGCACCGTGCCGTGATGAGGGCCGGTTGCTGCGCGTGTCTTCGGGCCAGTTCCCTCACGCGCTCTGGATAGAACCGCGCGAAAACGCGCGATCACTCTATTGTGTCGCAAGGACGCGAACAGGTCAACGGAGCAGGAGCAGACAACCTGATACGAACAGTACTCCGCCGAGCAGCGAGCGTGATGCCTTTTGCCCAAGTCGTGAAACCAGCGAGGCGCCGATCCACGCCGCTGGAACGCTGCCACACAGCACCAGCAAAGCGATCCGCCAGTCCACTGCAGCGCGGGAGGCGTGCGCCATGGCCGCTACGCCGGTCAGAAACAGGCCATGCACGACGTCTGTCCCGGCGAGGCGCGCCAGCGGGAGCTGTGGCTGCGCCCACCGCAGATAAAGTGCCGTGAGGGCGCCGCTTCCCACGCTGGTGATTCCGACCATGGCTCCCACCAGCACGCCGACGAGCGGCAATGGCAATGCAGTGACGAACCGTGGCGCGCTCGATTTCGGTTGCCAGATTTGCGCGATGGCCGTGAGAATCAGCGCCACGGCCAGAAAGCGCCTGAGCGACGAACCGTCGACGGGGAGAAGGCCGGCGATCAGGGCGGCTGGAAGACTCCCGGATGCCAGCCGCGCAACGGTACGCCAGTCCACCTGCCGCGCCTGACTGTGCCGGATAGTCGCGACCAGCTTGGTCCCGCTTGCCGCGACCAGATCGGTCCCGATCACGACCTGCAGTGGCACGCCCACCAGAATTAAAAGGGGGGTGAGTAAGCTTCCACCCCCGATCCCGGTGCTGGAGACCAGCAGACCGGTCAGAATGCCAAGTGCGATCAGGATCATACGTCGCGGTAGGCTTCACGCAAAACTTCTGCAACCTCGGGACGGGTAAATTCCACCGGCAGGTCGCCGCCGCTGCGCAGAATCTCGCGCACTTTGGTGCCGGAGAGGACCAGATGCTCGCTGCTGTCGTGCGGGCAGGTGCGCGGCGAGACCAGCTGGGTACACTTGCGGCAATAAAAGGTGTGCTCGAATTTCAGAATCTCGATGCCCAGCTCGGCGCGCGAAAAGGCGTTAAAGATTTCCTGCGCGTCGTAGGTACCGTAGTAGCTGCCGACACCCGCGTGGTCGCGCCCGACAATAAAGTGGGTGCAGCCGTAATTGCGCCGCGAAATCGCGTGCATGACCGCCTCGCGCGGTCCGGCGTAGCGCATGGCCGCCGGGTAGACGCTCAGGAAGGTGCGCGCCGCAGGATAATAGTGCGCGAGCAGCTCGCGGTAGGCGCGCATGCGCACGTCGGCGGGCACGTCGTCGGATTTGGTCTCGCCGACCAGTGGGTGCAGCAGCAGCCCGTCCACGTGCTCCAGTGCGACCTTGTGCAGGTACTCGTGCGCGCGGTGAATCGGGTTGCGGGTCTGGAAAGCCACCACGGTCTGCCAGCCGCGCGCGGCGAACGCGTCACGCGTCTCGCGCGGCGTGTGGTGATACTCCGGAAAGCGGCCACGGTCGAGCCTGAGCAGCGTCACGTTACCCGCCAGGTTGATGTCGCCCTGCGCGTACAGCGCCGCCACGCCCGGGTGCGCCTCGTCCTGGGTGCGGTAGACTTCGCGCGCTTCGTACTGCTTGTGCGCTTCGTACTGTTCCTGCACGTCGAGCCGACCGACCAGTTCACCGTGGTAGGTCAGCGCGACCGGGCCGCGCAGGCGCGGAGCATCCTCGCGGCTGACGCCGAGGGTGATCGGCACGCTCCAGGGAGTGCCACTCGCCAGCCGCATGCGGTCGATCACGCTCTGGTAGTCCGCCTCGCCCATGAAGCCGGTCAGGGGCGAGTAGACGCCCGTGGCGATCAGCTCGAGGTCGGCGTAGTTGCGCGCGCTGAGTTCGAGTGTCGGGAGCGTGGCGAGCTCGGCCGCGTCGAGGTTTCCGACGCGCCAGACGAGCTGGCCGCCAAGCGGGGTGGGGAGGGTGTCAGCAGTGAGGGTCAAGAGAGAATCCTTTCGTTCGGTTCCAGTTCAAAGGGCTCGGGGGAGCCAAGCCCTCCCAGCGAGCTGTCGTTCTGCGCGGGGGCTTACAGCGCTTTTTCGCCGACCCACAGCCCGCACTCGGTCTTGCCCTTGCCGGCCCAGCGGCCCGCGCGGGCGTCCTCACCAGGGCGCACGGCCCGCGTGCACGGCCAGCAGCCGATCGAGAGGAAGCCGTCCCAGTACAGCGGATTCACGGGGAGTTCCTGCTCCTGGGCGTAGGCCTCCAGCTGCTCGCGGGTCCAGTAGGCCAGCGGGTTGATGCGCCGCCGCGCGCCTTCTTCCACGAAGGGAATCTCGGCGCGGGTGCTGGCCTGGTCGCGCGAGCGGCCGTTGAGCAGCGCGCTGGGGTTCTTCTGCGCGAGGTAGTTCTGCAGCGGCGCGACCTTGCGCACGGCGCAGCAGCCGTCGGGGTCGGTGATGTACTGCCCCTCGTCCGGCAGGTTCTGGCCCGCTTTGAGGGTCACGAAGGTCAGTTCGGGGTAGCGCTCCGCGAGGCGGTCGCGGGTCACGAGCGTCTCGGGGAAATGGTAGCCGGTATCGACAAAGGCCACCTCGCCGCGGTAGCCCGCCTGCGCGGCGAGGTCGATTAGAACCGTGCCGTTGAGGTTGAAGGCGCTGGGCATCAGGATGTCCGGATGCGCCTGCAGTGCCCAGGCGATCACGTCGGTCGGGTGGGTGTGCTCGTTAAACTCGGGCAACTTCGCCATGCTGGACCCCCAGGGCGCTCAGAAGACGCTGCAGGCCTTCTTGCACGCTGATTTCGTCGGTCTTGAGGTGAATGTCGGCCTTCAGGGGCGCCTCGTACGGATCGTTCACTCCGGTGAAGTGCTGAATCTCGCCGCGCAGCGCCTTTTCATACAGACCCTTGACGTCGCGCTGTGTCACCACGTCCAGGGGCGCGTCTACGAAGACTTCCAGGGCGTTGGGCAGCTCACTGAGTACCTGGTCGCGGGTGTCGCGGTAGGGGCTGATGGCGCTCACCAGCACCGTGACGCCGTGGCGGGCGAGCAGGCCCGCCACGAAGGCGATGCGGCGCACGTTGGTGTCCCGGTCGGCCTTGCTGAACCCCAGGCCCTTCGAAAGATTCTCACGCACGGCGTCACCGTCGAGCAGCTCCACCTGCTCGCCCTGGTCCACCAGCTCTTGATAGAGCGCCTGGGCCAGGGTGGTCTTGCCGGCACCGGAGAGGCCGGTAAACCACACCACGCGTCCTTGCCGGGTGCGGCTCACGCGGGCACCTTGCCGAGAATGGCGTCGGGGGTGAAGCGGTCCTGGCCGACCCGACCGACGTACTGCACGAAGCTCTCCCCGGCGGTGCGGCCCTGGCGGAAGTCTTCCAGCACGCCTTCTGTGTAGCGCTCCAGTTCGCCCGCCTTGACGCGTCCCTTGAGCTTGGCGCCCAGGCGCTGGGCTTCACCGAGCGAGCCCGCGAGGTGCACGTTGTAGACTTCCTCGCCCAGGTGGTTGGCGCCCATGAAGCCCAGATCGGCCACCTGGTAACGGGTGCAGGCGTTGCTGCAGCCGGTCAGGTTAATGGTGAAGGGCACGTCGAGGTCCGCAAATTTCGGCTCCAGGTAATCGACGAGGTCGCTCGTGCGCTGCTTGGTCTCGGTGAGGGCCAGGCGGCAGAACTGAATGCCGGTGCAGGCGATGGTGGTGCCGCGCAGCGAGATCTTGGGGGCGAGGTTGAGCGCCGCGAGTTCCTGGCTGAGCGCCTCCACGTTCTCGCTCGGCACGTTGGGAATCAGCATGTTCTGGAAAGGAGTGTTGCGCAGTTCGCCGCTGCCGTACTTCTCGGCGAGGTCTGCCAGGGCACGCGCCTTTTCGGGATTGATGCGGCCCACGGTGGTCGCGACGACCAGGTAGTGCTGGCCGTTTTTCTGCGGGTGCACGCCCAGCACGTCGTTGCCGCCGAAGGGCGCGACGGGCGCGCTGGGTCCGTCGGGGAGCTTGTAGCCCAGGTAGTCGTTTTCGACGATCTCGCGGAATTTCTCCACGCCCATGTCGATGATCAGGTACTTCAGGCGGGACTTCTTGCGGTTCACCCGGAATCCGTGGTCGCGGTAGGCGGCGGTGATGGCCTTGGCGACATCCAGGGTCTGCTCGGGCTTGATGAACACCCCGAGGCGCTCGGCGAGGTGCGCGACCGCGCCCAGGCCGCCGCCGACCCACACGTCGAAACCAACTTCGCCGTTCACCTCGTGGGCCAGGAAGCCGATGTCGTTCACCAGGTGAATACCCTCGAGCTCGGGCGTGCCGGTCAGGCTGATCTTGAACTTGCGCGGCAGGTCGCCGTAGTCGGGATTGCCGCTGAGTTCGCGGTCGAGCTCCTCGGCGTAGGGACGCACGTCAAAGACTTCACGCGCGTCGAGGCCCGCCAGGGGAGAGGCGATCACGGCGCGCACCGTGTCGCCGCAGGCGCCCTTGGAGTGCAGCCCGACCGTTTCCAGCCGGTCGAAGATCTGCGGAATGTCCTGAATGCTCAGCCAGTGGAACTGAAAGGCCTGACGGTCGCTGACGTCGAGGGTGCCGCGCGCAAAGTCCTCACTGATTCCCGCGACAGTACGCAGGGTCTCGGCGCTGAAGGCGCCGCCGGGCACCTTGACGCGCATCATCAGGAAGCCGTCTTCCTGGGGACGCTGCGGATAGATGCCGTACCACTTGGCGAGGTCGAGGAGTTCGGCGTCCACCTGACCACTTTCGGCCCATTGGTAGATGTCTCGCAGGATTTCAAAGGGTGGTTTTTGCTTTTTCAGGGTTTCGATGTCTGACATGAACGCTCCGAATCAGGATTGAAATAAGGCTCAGCGGCTGGTACGCAAACGGAAGCGCAGCATCTTGTACTGGAAATACAGCAGGCAACCGACGCAGATATGGGTGGTGAGGTTGAGCAGCGCGAGCGCGATGACCGTGATGGCGAGAACTGTGCCGATCAGGGGTGCACCGGCAAAGGAGGCGAGCGCGGCGAGGGCAAGGACGATTCCGCCGACGGTCTGCGCGAAGTTGTGCGCGCGCGGGTCGTCTTCGACCACTTGTGGCTTGACCCCGAGGGCGCGCCTCAGACCGCGCTGCCACAGCTGCTTGAACAGCGCGATCTCGCCCCGCCAGCTGCCCAGCAGCAAAATGGCCGCCAGACAGGCGAGCAACCAGGGCGTTTGTGTCAGCACGGCCAGGGTCGTGATGGTGACGATGCTGATCTGGTTGAACTTGAGGGTGGTGGTTTCGGTGTTCAAGTCGCCTCCCTTCGGCATCCGAATAACTGACCGAAATTGTACACTATACAAAGTGACAAGATTGGTCAACTTGGTTCAGGGTAGGCCAATTGTCTAAGTGACTTCTGAAAGCCCGCCCGGTCGACTGTTCGCCCTCTCTTGGTCAATCGCCGCGTAACCCTGAACACCAGCGATGGGGCGCTCCGGTGAGGAGCGCCCTACAAACGAACCAACCGAATTCACGCGTTCGGACGCAGCAGGTGGGTCAGGCAGTGCCCGTAATCCACCTTGGCCCGTGCGTCCTGCACGAGGTCAGCCACGCTGAACTCCTGCAGCACCCCGAGCATCGCGTCACGCATGCGTTTGTACACTGTGTTGCGCGCGTGGCAGCGATCCTGCTCCACGCACTCCTCATGCCAGTTGAGGCTGATGCACGACAGGGGAGCCACTGGCCCGTCCACCGCGCGCACCACCTCGCACAAACTGATCAGGTGCGGCTTGCGCGCCAGGGCGTACCCTCCGCCGATTCCCTTTTTGGATTTCACGACGCCCTTGCTGGACAGCATTGCCAGAATACGCACCAGGTAAGGACGCGCCACCCGGGTTTTCTCGCTGATCTCGTCGCTGCTGATCCAGCGGGTCGGGTCCTGCAGCCCCAGGTAGCCCAGTGCCTGAAACGCGTAGATGTCCGTCGAGGAAAGCCGCATGAGGGTATCCTACCTGCCTTCTCGCGTCACGATGAGGCCACAGGCGCCAAACCGGCCCACCCTTCGCTGCGGATGGCCGTACGCAGCCGGTCGAGGTCGGGCTTGTAGTAGCGGTCGTGCTGCAGGGGAGCAACCAGCTCGCGCACTTCCCGGTAGGCGCGGTCCACGCCTTTGCCCGCGCGCAGTGGCTGGAACTCCAGGGCCTGCGCCGCGCACAGCAGTTCGATGGCGACCACCGTGAAGCTGTTGTCCAGCACCGTGCGCAGTTTGCGGACCGCGTGCGCGCCCATGCTGACGTGGTCTTCCTGGTTGGCGCTGGTCGGAATGCTGTCCACGCTCGCGGGGTGCGAAAGCACCTTGTTTTCACTCACCAGGGCGGCCGCCGTGTACTGCGCGATCATCAGACCAGAATTCAGCCCACCCTCCGGCGTCAGGAAGGCGGGAAGCCCGGAGAGGGCGGGATTGAGCAGCTGCTCGATTCGCCGCTCGCTGATGCTCGCCAGTTCGGCCACGGCCACCGTGAGCGCGTCGGCGCTGAGCGCCAGCGGCTGCCCGTGAAAGTTGCCGCCCGAGACGACCTCGCCCTCGTCGGGAAAGATCAGCGGGTTGTCGGTGACAGAGGCGAACTCGGTCTCCAGCACGCGCAGGGTGTTGGTGAGGGCGTCCAGGCTGGCGCCGTGCACCTGCGGAACTGCACGCAGCGAGTAGGCGTCCTGCACCCGGCCGCAAGTCGCGTGGGAAGGGGCAATCTCGGACCCCCTCAGCAGCGCGCGAATCTCGGCGGCCACCTCCAGCGCGCCCGGATGCGGCCTCAGGCGAACCACACCCTCGGCAAAAGGTTTGTGGCTGCCGCGCAGCGCCTCGACCGTCATGGCAGCCGCCAGATTGGCGCATGACAGCAGCCGCCGCATGTCATGCGCGGCGAGGGCCAGCAGGCTGCCCATCAGCTGCGTGCCGTTGATGAGCGCCAGGCCCTCTTTGGCCTGCAGCACCAGGGGCGCGAGATTCAGCTGTTCGAGCACGCTGCGCGCGGGCCACACCTGACCGCCGAACTCCACCTCGCCCTCGCCGATCAACGCGAGTGCCAGGTGCGCCAGCGGCGCCAGATCGCCCGACGCTCCCACTGAGCCCTGCGCCGGAACGACCGGATGCACCCGGGCGTTCAGCAATGCCAGCAGCTGCTCCACGACTTCCAGGCGGATTCCGGAATGCCCCAGCGCCAGGGATTGCGCACGCAGCATCATCATGCCGCGCACCACCTCGGTGGGCAGCACCTCACCCACCCCGATGGCGTGCGAAAGGATCAGGTTCCGCTGTAACTCTTCCAGCTGGTGGCGTGCCACACGCACGGTCGCGAACTTGCCGAAGCCGGTGTTCACGCCGTATACGGCCTCTTCACCGTCGACGAGCGTCTCGACAAAGGCGCGCGCTTTTTCGATGCGCACCCGGGCCGCTTCGCTGAGCTCCACCTGCTCAGAGCCCCGGGCCACCCCAATAAATTCCTGCAACGTCAACTGCCGGTCCAGCTTCATCCTGCTCTCCTCCCACCAATCCAGACTTCCGACACGGGGTTTCCCCCGAGGGTATACGTGATGTCACGCCAATTACCGCTTTCCAGCACCAGGAAGTCCGCGCGCCTGCCCGCGGCGAGCACGCCACGGTCGTGTAAATCGAGCGCGTATGCGGCGTTTGCAGTCATCGCCACGAGCGCCTCGGCGGGTGTCATACCACACAGGCGCACCCCCAATGCCAACGCCAGCTGCGCTGAGAACAGCGGGCTCGACCCGGGATTCAGGTCGGTGCCCAGCGCCACGATGGCACCCGCCTCAAGAAGCGCGCGCGCCCGGCCCGCCGCCAAGCCCAGGTGCAGGGTCACGCCGGGCAGCAGGGTCGCGACCGTGTCCGAAGCGGCCAGGGCCGCAAGCTGCTCATCTCCCGACGCTTCCAGATGATCGACCGAGAGGGCGCGCCGCGCGGCGGCCATCTCCGTGCCACCCAGGGGGTGAAACTGGTCGGCGTGCAGCTTGCCCCGCAGGCCGTGCCGGACGGCGCAATCGAGCAGCTCCTCGGCTTCCCGGACGCTAAAGGCCTCGCGCTCCACAAAGACATCCAGCGCCACGGCGAGCTGCTCACGCGCCACGAGCGGGATAAGCTCCTCGCGCACTTCACGCAGGTACGCCCCGCGCCCCTCGGTGGGCGGCACGTGAATCAGCAGCGTCGGCACCAGCCAGGCGGTCACCTCACGCTGCAGCTCGCGGATGGCGCGCAGCATGCGCAGTTCTGCCTCGATGCTCAGGCCGTAGCCGGATTTGATTTCGACCGTGGTCGCGCCCGAGCGCACGAGGCTCTGCAGACGGGGCCGGGCCAGCGTCACAAGCTCCTCGATGCTGGCGTCCGCGGTGGCCCGCACCGTGCTGCGAATCCCGCCTCCGCGCGCCAGGATGGCCTCGTAAGATTCACCTTTGACACGCGCCTCGAAATCAGCCAGGCGGTCACCGGCCCAGACCGCGTGGGTGTGCGGATCGATCAGCCCCGGAACCACGGCCCGACCGCCCAGATCGATCTCACGCTCTGCCTCGCCGGGCCAGTCCGACCTCGGCCCGGCCCAGCACACCTGCTGGCCCCGCACCGCCAACGCCGCGTCGCGAACGACCGCGAGCTCTCCCTGCGAGGTGCCGCGCTGTGGAATGGCCCTGGGTGTGGCCAGCTGCGAGATGTTCGTAAGCAGCAGGTCAGCGTGCATCGAGGGCCTCGACCAGGGTTTCCATGATCAGGCGCGCGGCGAGCAGGCTGCTGCGCCCCGACGAGTCGAGGTTGGGTGCGAGTTCCACAACGTCATACGCCAGCAGGTGGTTGCGCCGCACGACCTCACGAATGAGCCCCATGGCCAGACCGTAGGTCAGCCCGTCCGGCTCGGGGCTGCTGGTTCCGGGCAGCACGCTCGGGTCGAAGGCGTCCACATCGAGCGAGAGGTAGACTGCCTTTTCCGTGGGCAAGACGGCGAGCACCTCGTCGAGGTTCTCGGTCAGGCGGCGCATCGTGACCAGCTGGTGCCCGCGCGACCGCGCAGCGTCGACCGCCTCCCGGTCAAAGCGCAGCCCGCGCAGACCCAGGGTCGTGATGTGGGTCAGGTTGGGCAGGTCCTCGCAGGCACGGCGAAAGGGGCTGGAATTGCTGAGGCGGGTGTCGTTGCGCAGGTCGGTGAAGTCGAGGTGCGCGTCGAGCTGCACCACGTGCAGATCCGGCACGTCGTCAAAGGCGCGCAGCAGCGGGTACGTCACGCTGTGGTCGCCGCCCAGAAACACCGGGAGGCTGCAGCGCGCGCGGAGCTGCCGGGCCGCTTCCTCGATGCGGGCGTGCGCGAGTTCGGTTTCCAGGCTGGGCAATTCCACGTCGCCGGCGTCGGCCAGGCGCAGGCCCGCCAGGCGTGTGCGGCCACTTTCGAGGTCGTAGAAGCCTTCTTCGGTCAGGGCGTAGCGCAGGCTGGCTTCCCGGATCGCCCGGGGAGCAAAGCGCGCTCCGGGCCGGTAACCGAGGGCGATGTCAAACGGCACGCCCAGCACGGCCACGTCCGAGCGCCACTCGCCCCCGCTTTCAACGATGGGCGCCCGCGCAAAGGAGGCGATGCCGGAGAAGGGGAGATGCGCCATCAATGTCCTCCGCTGGAGTCCGACCGCTCGAGGCTGGGCAGGTCGAGGCCCCGCTCGCGGGCCACGCTGACGGCCTTGCCGTACCCGGCGTCGGCGTGGCGGATCACGCCCATCGCCGGGTCGTTGGTGAGGCACAGCTGCAGTCTTTTCTCGGCCTCGTCGCTGCCGTCGGCGACGGCCACCAGTCCCGAGTGCTGGCTGTATCCCATGCCGACCCCGCCTCCGTGATGAAAGCTCATCCAGGCCGCACCCGACGCCACGCCGGTCGCGAAGTTCAGCAGTGGCCAGTCGCTCACGGCGTCCGAGCCGTCCAGCATCGCCTCGGTCTCACGGTAGGGACTGGCGACCGACCCCGCGTCGAGGTGATCACGCCCGATGACCACCGGCGCCGAGAGGCGACCGTCGCGCACCATCTCGTTGAAAAGCCGCCCGGCCCGGTCGCGCTCGCGGTAGCCGAGCCAGCAGATGCGGGCGGGCAGGCCCTGAAAGGCGATCTGGTCGGCCGCGTAGGTGAGCCAGTTCTGCAGCCGCGCGTCTTCGGGAAAGAGTTCCAGCAGCGCCCGGTCGGTCGCGCGGATGTCGGCGCTGTCGCCGCTGAGCGCCACCCAGCGAAAGGGCCCGCGCCCTTCGCAGAAGGAATCACGGATAAAGGCGGGCACGAAACCAGGGTAGTCGAAGGCGTCCGTGACGCCTGCCAACCGGGCCTGCTCGCGCAGGTTGTTGCCGTAATCGAAGGCGACCGCGCCGCGCCGCTGCAGCTCCAGAATGGCCTGCACGTGCCCGGCGATGGCTTCACGGGTTCGCCGCAGGTACTCGTCGGGATTGCGGTCTCGCAGCGTGTTCAGGTCCTCGTCGGCCCGTGCCGGGGGGAGGTAGCCCCACATGGGGTCGTGTGAACTCGTCTGGTCGGTGACCAGGTCGGGCGTGAAGCCGCGCGCCACCAGTTCGGGAAGCACCTGCGCGGCGTTGTCGCACAGGCCAACCGACAGGGCGCGTCCTTCGCGCTTGGCCTGAGTGGCCCGCATCAGCGCGTCGTCGAGGCTGCTCGCCACCTCGTCGAGGTAGCGCGTTTCCAGCCGGCGCTGTATGCGCGTGGGATCGATCTCGATGTTGATGCTCACGCCCCCCGCCAACTTCACGGCGAGCGGCTGCGCGCCGCCCATGCCGCCCAGACCCGCCGTGACCGTGATGGTGCCCTTCAGGCTGCCGCCGAAGTGCTTCTGCGCCGCACTGGCAAAGGTTTCGTAGGTGCCCTGCAGAATGCCCTGGGTGCCGATGTAGATCCACGAGCCCGCGGTCATCTGCCCGTACATCATCAGGCCCGCTTTCTCCAGTCGGTCGAAGACTTCCCAGTTCGACCATTGCGGCACCAGGTTCGAGTTGGCGATCAGCACGCGTGGCGCGAGCTCGTGGGTTTTCAAGACCGCCACAGGCTTGCCGGACTGCACCAGCAGCGTCTGGTCGTTCTCGAGCCGGTCGAGCGTCTCGACGATGCGCCAGAAGCTCGGCCAGTCGCGTGCGGCCTTGCCCCGGCCACCGTAGACGATCAGGTCCTGAGGCTTTTCGGCGACTTCCGGGTCGAGATTGTTCATCAGCATGCGCTTGGCGGCTTCCTGAATCCAGCCTTTGGCCGTGCGGGTGTTGCCCCGCTGGGCGCGAACGACGGTGTCCTGCATGTCTTGAGCGTGGCGTGCGCCCAGGCCGAATACAAGACAACTGTCCAGCCATAGTGGACGGGCTCGGCTTATCAGAGAGGGCGCGAACGGTCCAAAGCAAATGGGAGGCCGCATATGCGGCCTCCCTGCGGGACAAGGGTCAGTGCGCCGCGCTGGCCGCTCCCGCTCCCGCCGGGTAGCGGACGCTTTCCACCAGTTCCTGAATCTCGGCGTTGGGGGCGGGGGTCAGGCGACTGACGATCAGGGCGGTGATGAAGTTGAGCAGCATGCCGATCACGCCGATGCCCTGGGTGCTGA
Source organism: Deinococcus peraridilitoris DSM 19664 (assembly GCF_000317835.1). Classification (NCBI taxonomy): domain Bacteria; kingdom Thermotogati; phylum Deinococcota; class Deinococci; order Deinococcales; family Deinococcaceae; genus Deinococcus; species Deinococcus peraridilitoris. The sequence continues at coordinate 3,643,341 of NC_019793.1, forward strand.
TGCCGAACCACAGGTTGGCGGGCGCGCCGGTGCCGCCCAGGCTGGGCGTGAAGTGCACGATGTAGATGATGGTGAAGGTGAGCCCTACGATCAGGCCCGCCATGGCGCCCTGCCAGTTCATGCGCTTGTCGAAAATGCCCAGCACCAGCAGCGGAAAGAAACTCGCGGCGGCCAGTCCGAAAGCGAGTGCCACCACCTGCGCCACGAAACCGGGCGGATTGATGCCGAAGTATCCGGCGGCAATGGCGGCCAGTCCTACCGTGATCCGTCCGGCGAGCAGACGCGAGCGCTCCGAGGCGTTCGGTGAAAAGACCCGGTAATACAGGTCATGCGCGACCGCCCCCGAGACGGTGATCAGCAGGCCTGAAGCGGTCGAGAGCGCGGCGGCCAGGCCACCGGCGGCCACCAGACCGATGATGAAAGGCGAGAGGTTGGCGACCTCGGGGGTAGCAAGCACCATGATGTCGTTGTCGATATACAGCTCGTTCTGGCTGTCCGGATTGGGCTGGGCGAAGTCCGGGCGTCCATCACGCTGGGCCAGGAAGGCGTTGCCCGGACGGTACTGAATCAGGCCGTCGCCGTTCTTGTCCGAGAAGACCAGCAGGCGCGTGCTTTCCCAGTTCTTGAACCAGGCGGGCACCTCGGCGTAGGGGCGGTTGTTCACCTGATTGATCAGGTTGGTCTTGGCGAAAACTGCCAGGGCCGGAACGGTGGTGTAGAGCGCCGCGATGAAAAGAATGGCGTAGATGGCGCTGGTACGCGCCCCTGTGACGTTCGGGGTGGTGTAGAAACGCGTGATGACGTGCGGCAGCCCGGCGGTGCCGACCATCAGGGCCATCGTGATGCAGAAAATGTCCAGGGTCGTGCGGGTCTGCGCTGTGTAGGCGCTGAATCCCAAGTCCTGCTGAATCTGGTTGAGCGTCGGAATGACGTTCAGAAAGCCAATTTGAGGAAGCGGATTGCCGCTCAGCTGCAAGCTGATGGCGATGGACGGGATCAGAAAGGCGACGATCAGCACCATGTACTGCGCCACCTGTGTCCAGGTGATGCCGCGCATGCCCGACAGACCCGCATACAGAAACACGATGAATACGCCAATGATCACGCCGGTGTTGATCGGCACGTCCAGAAAGCGCGAAAAGACCACGCCCACGCCGCGCATCTGCCCCGCCACGTACACGAACGAGATCAGCACGGCCGTGAGCGCTGCCAGGGCCCGCAGGGACTGCGAATTGTACCGGTCACCCACAAAATCGGGCACGGTGAACTTGCCGAACTTGCGCAGGAAAGGCGCCAGCAGCAGGGCCAGCAGCACGTATCCCCCGGTCCAGCCCATCAGATAGACGGCGCCGTCGTATCCCATAAAGGCAATCAGGCCGGTGATCGACAGAAAGGACGCTGCCGACATCCAGTCAGCAGCAATGGCCATACCGTTCCACAAGGGGGGAACGCCCTGCCCGGCGATGTAAAAGGATTTGGTGTCGCTGACACGGGTGTACAGCGCGATACCGATGTATACACTGAAACTGAGAATCACCAGCGCGTACGTCCACAGTTGAACGTCACTCACGTCAGTCCTCCACGCCGAACTGCTGGTCGAGACGCCGCATGCGCACGGCATAGACGATGATGAGGGCGATGAACACGTAGATGGCTCCCTGATGTGCGATCCAAAAGCCCAGCGGCGCTCCGCCGATGCGGCCCAGCCCGTTCAGCGTGGGGGCCAGCAGGATGCCCAGCACATAGGCCACGAAAAACCAGATGGCCAGCAGAATCAGGGTGAGGCGGATGTTCGCCTTCCAGTACCCGACACGGCTGGCCTGTTCGATGGTGCGACCGTCCTGATTGCTCATGCGACCTCCTGACGAACGAAAACAAGGAAAAGTCCAACCTCACGCTTCTCTCGTGCCAATCTTCACTTGTCCGTTGCGACACTGTACTCACAGTCGTTTGCCCAGTGCAATACGGTAATTCATGGTCCTCGGGCCGCCAGCGCAGGCCCATGACATGCACCGCCCTGTATCCTGAGCCATGCAACCATCCTTTGCCTCGCCGGGAGTGCTGCCCGTCGTTCGCTTCTGGCTGGGCCTCAACCTGGTGCTGTTCGCGCTCTATCTGTTCGCACCGCTCGTGGCGCCGGGCAGCGCCGTGCTGACACCGCGCGGCATCCTGGAAAGTTTCGCGCTGACGGCGGCCGGTCTCGCTCTCGGACGGGCCTATGGGCGCTACTGGCCGCTGCCTGCCCGCCCGGGTTTTGTCAGCGTGATCCGGATGCTGCTGCTCGCCATTCCAGCCGTCGGGCTGTCCGTGGCGATCGGATTGTTGCTGCTGCCACAGGCGGCGCCCCTGTCGCTGGCCCTCTCGGCCTTTCTGGGGGCGCAGTTGCGCCGGCGCAACTTCTGATCGGGGTGCGGCACCTCATGCAGACCATCGACAAAGCGGCCCAGATTCTCCGTGCCTTCACGCCCGAACATCCGGAGTGGGGGGTCCGGGAACTGGCCTTGCACGTCTCGCTCACGCGCAGCTCTACACACCAATACCTGCAAAGTCTCGGCGCAAACGGCTTTTTGCGCCGCTCGCCCACCGGGCGCTACCGGCTGTCGTGGAAGCTGCTGGAACTGAGCGGCCTGTTGCACCGTTCGCTCGGATGGTTGCCACCGGCACGCCAGGAACTGGCGCGCCTCGCCGATCAGACGCGTTCGCTGGCCTTTCTGTGCGTGCTGGAATTGTCGGGTGGCAATCCGGTGGAAGGCCGGGTGGTGTGCATTGACCGCTCGTTAGGGGTGCCAGAGGCCGATTCTCAGCTTGTGCAGACCGATGTATATCTCCCCCCAAACGCCACGGCTGCAGGAAAAGTGCTGTTTGCCCACGCCAACCTGAAGCTCTTGAACTTCACCCCGTTTACGCCGGGTACGATCACCACTCAGGACGAGTGGGACACCGAGCTTGAGCGGGTCCGCCAGGAGGGCTACGCGCACGCAGTCGAGGAGTGGGTGCCGGGGCAGTGTGCCCTGGCCGCTCCGCTCTTCTTCCAGGGAGAGCTGGTCGCCGCCATAGGTCTTCAGTGGCCACTCGATCGGTATGAGCGCGAACGCGAACGGCTCCGTCAGCAGCTGTTGCAGCTGACCGAGCGGCTGGCGAGGCTTCATCGCACGATGCTGCGCTAGGCGCCAGGCGCCCATGTTTCCCCGTTGTAGCGCAGTCGGGGCTGCCCGATGGTGCGGCGAGCGGTTTCTGCTGATCTCGCGCGTGGTGTCAGGTTTCGGGAAGCGGACCGGAAAGCGCGCCGGAGGATGGGTGCAAGAACGTGGCCCACTCCGCGTGGCGACGCACCTGATTGCGACCTCGTGACTTGGCGTCATACATGGCCTGGTCCGCGGCGCGAATCAGCGAGTCCTCTGTGTGCGCATCCTCAGGGAAACTCGCAATACCGATGCTGACCGTCAAACGCACGCACGAACCATCGGGTGCGGTGCAGGCTGCCGAAGCGATGGCCCGGTGGATTCGGCCGGCGATGACGCCGGCTTCGTTGCTGGTGGCGCCAGGCAGAATCACGACGATCTCTTCGCCGCCGAATCGGGCGACGAGGTCACCGCCGCGCACCTCGCGAGTGATGCATTGGGAAATCAGCTGCAGTACCGTGTCGCCGAATTGGTGGCCGTACGTGTCATTGACGCTCTTGAAGTGATCGATGTCCAGCAGGATCAGGGAGCACGCATGGCCTGGGCGGGAATTCTGCGCCAACTGCCGCTGCAGTTGCCGGTGAAATTCGCGCCGGTTGAGCAGACCGGTCAGGCCGTCTCGCGCCGAGAGTTCCCTGAAGACGACCTGACTGCGGTACACCGTGATGCCGGCGGCGCTGACCGCCAGCAAGGTCAATGTGAAGGCGCCGAGGACCATTCGGACGAGCGAGCGGTTGTGGTGTGCAGCTTCCTCGGCACGGCGGGAAATCTGACCGCGATCGCGTTCGTGAACGCGGCCGATGGCGTCGCTGGCCATCATGACTGCCATGTCGATCTGTTGTATGTCGGCGTGAATCCGGTCGAGCGGGACGCTTGTCGGAGCGACAAGCGCGAGCACTTTGCGCGCGTTTTCGACGGCTTCGTTCCAATGTCCCCGGGCCATTTCGAGGTCCCGGACATCCGGGCCGTTGCGTGCCGAAAAGGCTTCGGCAAACAGGCTGTCCACGGCCTGCCGCTCGCGTTCGAAGTGTGCTGCTTCGTCGTGATGCCCCCGAATATGGAAGTGATGCACGCGCATGATGCTCATCTGCATCAGCTTTTGCAGGCGCAGGGGCGTTTCGAGCTGCGTGCGTGCCTGATGCGTAACGGCTTCCGAATTACCAAAGCCGTCGTTCAAGGCGCGGGCTGCAAAGAATACAAGCGCACACAGCACCACGACAGCAAAGAATAAGAACGCCAGTTGCTGACGTTGGTGAGAAGTCCGGGGCACAGGTAGGGGCATAAGTGGAGGTGGTGACCTGCAACATCCTGACGTGATGGAGCGAGGCCAAGCGTCAGGATGTTGCCATGATTTCACTTTATGAAAACGTTTCTCACGGAATTCTTACAGTGGTGACCGACCCGTGTCGGTATCCGGGGCATCGAAACGGGAACGGAAATAGTTCCATGCGACCGGGTCGACAAGTCCTCCGGCAACCCAGCGCTCTTCCAGGTTTTCCGCGCCGTACAAGGCGCGCAGCCCCGCCTCCGTCCGTTCGTCCCACGCTCCAGACGCGGAGTCGTCACGAAAGCCGACGCGCTTCAGCAAGGCCTGAAGCCACTTGATTTCATCCGGGCCCAGCGGACGGGTTTCCACCGGGCGGCTGAAAAGCAGTTCGTGAATGTGCAGCAACCGGGAAAGCTCTTCCGTGGGCGCCGGATGATCGTCAGCACGCAAATCGATCCAGACGTCACTCATGCCGCCGTAGCCCTTGGCCTCGCCCACCACCAGCAGGGCAGCGGACTGACGGCCCCGACGGTCCCCACCGGCCCGGTCGCCTGCCTGCAGGGCCGCCAGCAGGCGGTGCGCGAAAGGTTGTGCCCAGCCCTGCTGGTAGGCATTCAGCATCTGCTGCACGACTTCCGGACCGGCCAGCAGGTTGCCCTGCACGGCCACATTGTGCTCCTGCAGTCCCCCCGCCCACGGATGGCAGTCCTCACCCGTGAAGCTGAGCGCTTCACCGCTCGCCGCGACCAGCCCGAACTGCCGCGAAGCCAGCTGTGAATCGGTGCGGCGAAACGCCTCCAGAACCGCCTGAGGAGATGCGCCCTGGGCGAGCAGGGCCAGTCCCTGCGGCCCGAAACGCAAGTTGGCGTACGACTGGGTCGCCACGGCGCCTATGCCTGCCCGCGCCGAGGGCACGACCGCGCCAACGGCCAGAAACTTGCTGGCCACCGCAACGCCGAAGTCGCCGCTCTGCTCGTCGCGCGCCACAATCGAAAAGGTCGAAACCGGTCGGGCCGGAAGGTTCTGGTGCATGTCAGCCTCCTGTACGAAACGGCGTCACTATACCCGTTCTAACCGGACCCGCTCTACGTGGTCGGTGTGAGGTGGTGCCAGGCCAGCTTGTGCGTGAAGGTGCTCAGGACCGGTCACCTTTCAGGCGCTAGAATCCTCGGGTGAAGACGGCTCAAGACCTGTTGTCGCAACTCAATCCTGCGCAGGCCGAAGCGGCGGCGCACTTTACGGGTCCTGCCCTCGTCGTCGCGGGCGCCGGCAGCGGCAAGACGCGCACCCTGATCTACCGCATCGCTCACCTGATCCAGGAGCACGGCGTGGAGCCAGAGGAGATTCTCGCGGTAACCTTTACCAACAAGGCCGCCGCCGAGATGCGCGAGCGGGCCGGGCACCTCATCGAAGGAGCCGGCGAACTCTGGATGAGTACCTTCCACTCGGCGGGAGTGCGCATTCTGCGCGCTTACGGGGAATACATCGGCCTCAAGCGTGGCTTCGTGATCTACGACGACGATGATCAGCTCGATCTGCTCAAGGAAATCATGGGCAATCTGCCGGGCGTCGGTCCGGACGCCAACCCCCGGCAGCTGCGCGCGGTGATCGATCGGGCCAAGAGTAACCTCTGGACTCCCGACGACCTGGCGCGCAGCGGGGAGGACTTCATCGCAGGTCTGCCGCGCGCGACTGCCGTCGAAGGCTACCGCCGATATCAGGGGCGTATGAAAGGCGTCGGCGCCATCGATTTCAACGACCTGATCGTGCTCACCGTGCACCTGTTCCAGGAAGTGCCGGCGGTGCTGAACAAAATACAGGACCGGGCGCGCTTCATTCACATCGACGAGTATCAGGACACCAACCGCGCGCAGTACGAGCTCACCAGGCTGCTTGCCAGCCGGGACCGCAACCTGCTGGTGGTTGGAGACCCGGATCAGAGCATCTACAAGTTTCGCGGTGCCGACATTCAGAACATTCTCGATTTCCAGAAGGACTACCGTGACGCACGAATTTACCGTCTGGAGGACAATTACCGCTCCAGCGCGAGCGTCCTGGCGCTCGCCAACAAGCTGATCGAAAACAACACCGAGCGTCTCGAGAAGACGCTGCGGCCGGTCAAGCAATCCGGCGAGGCGGTGCGGTTTCACCGGGCGATCGACCACCGCAGCGAAGCCGACTTTGTGGCCGATCGCATCACCCGCCTGCACGCCGAGGGACTGAACCTCGGTCAGATCGCGATTTTGTACCGCACCAACGCGCAGTCGCGGGTGCTCGAGGAAAGCCTGCGGCGGCTGAACATTCCCGCGAAAATCGTGGGCGGTGTTGGGTTTTATGACCGACGCGAGATCAAGGACATCCTGGCTTACGCGAGGCTCGCCATCAATCCCGGGGACGACGTGGCGCTGCGGCGTATTGTCGGACGGCCCCGGCGTGGCATCGGCGATCAGGCGCTCGCCAAGCTGGCCGAGTGGGCGGCCGCACGGAGCGTGAGCATTCTGGAGGCGTGCGCGCAGGCCGAGGAAGTGCTGGAACGCGGCGCCAACAAGGCCGTCGAGTTCGCTGCGCTGATGACGTCGTTCTCGGAAGGCGTAGAAGCCTATCCGCCCCAGGGATTTTTGCGTCTGCTGATCGAGGGGTCGGGATACGTCGAGATGCTTCGCGCTGAGGGTACCGAAGGACAGGTCCGGTTGGAAAACCTCGAGGAACTGGTGGTTGCCGCCGAGGAATGGTCGCGCGAACAGGAAGCCCACGGCTCAGGAGGCACCATCGCGGACTTTCTGGACGACGCGGCCCTGCTCGCCAGCGTTGACGACGCCAAGACCCGCCGGGAAAACAACGGTGTTCCCGAGGACGCCGTCACCCTGATGACCATGCACAATGCCAAGGGCCTGGAGTTCCCGGCGGTGTTCATCGTCGGTGCCGAAGAAGGCCTGCTGCCCAGCAAGAACAGCCTGGTCGAGGCAGGCGGCATCGAGGAGGAACGGCGGCTGTTCTACGTCGGCATCACGCGAGCCATGGACCGCTTGTACCTGACGGCAGCGCAGAACCGCATGATGTACGGCAAGACCGCCACCACCGAAGACTCGCGCTTTCTGGAGGAACTGGAAGGTGGATTTGTGCCGGTCGACCAGTTCGGGCAGGAAGTCGATTACAAGAAGTCCAGCTGGCGTCAGTACCGCCCGACCGTACCCGTTGCTCCGCCCGCCCGCAAGGACACCAGCAGCATGACTGCCGGGATGGCCTACAAGGGCGGTGAACGGGTCAAGCACCCCAAATTCGGCGAGGGTCGGGTGCTGGCCGTTTCCGGTTTCGGTGACAAGCAGGAAGTGACGGTGAGTTTCAACTCGGCCGGAATGAAAAAGCTGCTCGTGAGGTTCGCCAACTTGCAGTCGGTTTGAGGATCGTGGTCATCCTGACGACCCTGACGACCAGGGTCGCGACGATCTCAGACAGTAGGCGGGCGCGCCAGCTTACTCTCTGACGGCACTCAACGCCGGAAAGCGTACCTGCGCCGCGGGCACGGGCCGGGCAAAGTAATAGCCCTGCGCAATATCACACCCGAGTTCCCGAAGTTCGGTCAGTTCCTCCTCGGTCTCGATGCCTTCGGCAATCACGGGGCGGGCCGCGCCCGCGGGATTGGTTTCAGGTGCCCAGAAGTTGACGCAGTTCTGCGATGGCCGCCTTCTCGGCCTCGCTCACCTGCACGCCGCCGATGCCCAGGAACCCACCTTCTTTGGCCGCGCCTGCCACCCGCTGCGCCACGTCGAGTAACAGTTTCTTGTAGGCCACGACGTCCTCGGGCGTCCCCTTGGTGGTCACGGTCCACAGTGCCCGGCGCACGCCCTCCAGCGCCTGTTCCTTGACCCGGGCGAGGTCTCGGGGCTGCTGGGCATCCTCCCCGGCGGCTTCACGCAGCGCCTTGTACTCGTCGCGGCTGGTGTGGCCGTACGCCTGAACGAGCGCCCCCATCAGGGGAGTCTCGGGGGCGCGCATGGCCTCACGGATCACATCGGCCATCGCGCCTGCTTCGGCGAGCAGCCCGGTAATGCCGCTGGGACTGGCCGCGATGACCGCCAGGCCGGCGCGACCCGGTCCATTGAGAACCGTGAACCACTCTTCGGAACCAAATCCTGCTGGAATGTTCATGGATTTACGGTACTTCACAGCGGGACGCGCGTCCTTCGTTCGGTTTTCACCTTTTCCTGTAGGCTTCTCGGGATGAACGAATACCTCGCCGCCGCCATCTCGGGAGTCGTGGAAGGCATCACGGAATTCCTGCCGATATCCTCGACGGGGCACCTCATCGTGACGTCCGAACTGCTGAGATTCGACACCCAGGGCGCATTCGAAATTATCATCCAGCTGGGAGCGGTGCTGTCGGTCGTGTGGTTTTACCGTCAGCAGCTGTTGCGTCAGGCGCGCGAGGTGCGCACGAATACCGGCACGCGCCGCTTTTGGCTGGGGGTGCTGCTGGCATTTCTGCCCGCAGCGCTGGTCGGCTTTTTGCTGGGCGACCTGATCTCGCAGTATCTGTTCAAGCCGACGGTGGTGGCGAGTTCCCTGATCGTCGGTGGGGTGGTGATGTGGCTGGTAGAGTCGCGCCCACAACGCAGCGAGGCCGTCAGTGTCGAGCAGGTGAGGCCCATGCAGGCCCTGACCATCGGAGTGATTCAGCTGCTGGCGCTGGTGCCGGGGGTTTCACGTTCGGCGAGCACCATTATCGGGGGAATGCTGACGGGCCTGTCCAGACCCGCCGCGACGGAATTCAGCTTCTACCTTTCGATGCCGACCTTGGGAGCGGCGTCGCTCTACTCCCTGCTCAAACACCGCGACGAGGTGGCCACGCAAGGATGGGGAGTGGTGGCCATCGGTCTCGTCGTGTCTTTTATTGTCGCCCTGCTGGCGATCGGCTGGTTGCTTCGCTACATTTCCCGCCACGACTTCAAGGGATTTGCGGTGTACCGCGTGTTCGCCGGAATCGCGATTTTGCTGTTCTTCCACTTTCGTGGCAATTGATTCTCGCCTGCAGACCGGCCCGAGAAGACCTGAGGACCTGTCAGGTTGACCATCATGCTCCTGGGTAGTGTGCCGGGCGGGTGGCCAGCCAGGCACTTCCCGCTCGCAGATGGACGCTATGACGTGCGAGCAGGGGATGGGGAGTCGGACTGACGACTGCGGCTGCTCTTCGATCGCGTTGTCCGTGAGGGCTCGTGCGTCAGCAGGACAGGCTGACGGGCGTGGTGCAGCACGGTTTCGGCAACACTGCCCGTCAGCAGGCGCGAAATGCCCGTGCGGCAGTGGGTGCTCATCACGATGAGATCGACGTTGAGCGCGTCGGCTTCCTCAACGATCACCTGAGCGATGGTCCGGCCGCTGGCCTCCCGGACGATGCCATCTGCCTGCGTTCCCGCAGCACGCTGCAGGGCGCTCTGAATAATGTTCTGACAGGCGTCGCGGTGGCGATCGCATTCGTCGACGTAATTGAAAGGCAAGCCGTCGGCTGCGCCCACCGGGACCTCGAGGTCCGGAATCACGTGCAGAATGGTCAGGTGGCAATCGAGTCGCAACGCGAGCTCTCTGGCCTGATCGAGTGCGCTGTTGCACAGCGCCGTGCCGTCCGTGGTCACCAGAATGTGCTGTAGCATCGTCTACCTCGTTTGCAGGTCATCTGCCGAAAGGCCGGGAGGAGTGAAGGTACGCCGCGCGGACAGTTGCTGGGCAGGAGTGGCCTCCTTTCTGTGTGGCGCAGGGCTGGACGAACATTGATGAGGGGGCGAACGACGGAGCGGTCAAACGGTGGGGCTGGAGCCAGGGCGACGCACTCGGTCGCCACGCTTGATTCGTCGTGGTGTACCTCAGGGTACTCCTTGCGGTCGGCTCTGTCATCACCTTGCGTCATCACCTTGCGTGGTTTTGCGCGGCGCTATGCTGCGCGCATGTTGATTCTCGGCATTGACACGTCCTGTGACGATACGGGTGTGGGTCTCGTGCGCCTCGAAGGGGGGCGGCCCGAGATTCTCTCCAACCTGATCTGGACACAGGAAGTGCACTCACGCTACGGCGGCGTCATGCCGGAGCTGGCGTCTCGGGAGCACGTCGAACGCATCGACGGTGTGGTGTCGGGAGCGCTGGCGGCGGCGGGGGTCACGCTGTCGCAGGTGGATGTGCTGGCCGCTACCCACGGTCCCGGGCTCATCGGCGCGCTGCTGGTGGGGCTGATGTATGCCAAGGGTGCCGCGCAGGCGCTGGACAGACCGTTTTATGCGGTGCATCATCTGGAGGGGCACATCTACGCCGCCGCTTCGGAAGCCGAACTTGAGCCGCCGTATCTGGCGCTGGTGGTGTCAGGTGGTCATACTCACCTGTTCGACGTGCCCCGGGCAGGCGAATACCGCCTGGTAGGCGCGACCCGCGATGACGCGGCTGGCGAGGCGTTTGACAAGGTGGCCCGCCTGGCGGGCCTGGGGTTTCCCGGTGGTCCGGCCATTGCCGAGGCGGCCCGACGGGGCAATCCGAATGCCGTAGCGTTTTCCGAGCCGTTGCAGGGTCAGAAAGGCTTCGAATTCAGCTTCAGCGGTCTGAAAACTGCGGCGCTCCTGGCCAGCAAAGCGGGAGCGACTCCCGAAGACCTGGCCGCGAGCTTTCAGGCGGTGGCCGTGCGTTCGCTGCTGAAAACAAGTGTGCGGGCCGCCCGGCACTTGGGCCGCGATACGCTGGTGGTGTCGGGCGGAGTGGCTGCCAACGCGGCGCTGCGCGAGGCGTTTGCCACCTCAGGTCTTCGGACCTACTTTCCGCCTCCGGGCCTGAATACGGACAATGGTGCGATGATCGCGCTGGCGGGCGCTGCCGCAGTGCTGGCCGGGCGTCCGGCCAGCCCCCTGAGTATCGGCGCGACGGCTTACCTTCCGCTCGCTTCTCTTTGAGGCTCCGTCTTGTGGGCGGGTGTCGAATCTATCACTCATCAAATCTCAGTCTCTCGCACTCACGCCTCAGGGTTTCGCGGTATATTGGGCAGCAATGTTCAGGTTGCTCAACCGCATGTTCGATAACAATCAACGCGACGTGGCGAAAATTCGCCGCGGCGTGGTCGACGCCGTCAACGCCATGGAAGGCGAGGTGCAGCAGATCGAGGACCTCGCGGCCGCCTTCATGGGCTTGCGTCAGCAGGTCCAGAGCGGGGAGAAGACGCTCGATGACGTCATGGTCCCGGCCTTTGCCATGATCCGCGAGGCCTCGCGGCGCGCCATCGGCAAGCGCCACTACGATACCCAGCTGATCGGCGGGGCGGCGCTGCACGGCGGGCGCATTGCCGAAATGAAAACCGGCGAAGGCAAGACGCTGGTCGCCACGCTCGCGCTGGCGCTCAATGCCCTGGAAGGTCGCGGCGCGCACCTTGTCACCGTCAACGACTATCTGGTTCGGGTCGGCGCCGAGGAAATGGGGCTGGTGTACCGCACCCTCGGGCTCACGGTCGGGGTGATTCAGCACAACCTGCAGCCGCACGAGCGCAAAGCCGCCTACAGCTGCGACATCACCTACGTCACCAACTCCGAACTCGGCTTCGATTATCTGCGTGACAACATGGCCCAGTCTCCCGAACAGCTGGTGCTGCGCGCCGATTATCCGCTCAACTACGCCATCGTAGACGAGGTCGATTCGATTCTGATCGACGAGGCCCGCACGCCGCTTATCATCTCGGGTGCCGCCGAAAAGGCCACCGACCAGTACTTCGTGATGGCCAAGCTGGTCAAGCGACTCGCCAAAGGTGAACCCGCCGAGCCGGGCGTACGTCCCGAGCCGACCGGTGATTACACCCTCGACGAGAAGTCCAAGAACGTCCACCTGACCGAGAACGGCATCACGCGCATCGAGAAGCTGCTTTCGGTGGACGATCTGTACTCACCCGAAAACATGGAAAAGGCGCACATGATCGTGCAGGCCCTGCGCGCCAAGGAGATGTACCACCGCGATACCGACTACATCGTCACCGAGCAGGGCGAAGTGGTCATCATCGATGAATTCACCGGCCGCTCCATGCCAGGGCGCCGGTACGGCGAAGGGCTTCATCAGGCCATCGAAGCCAAAGAAGGCGTCAAGATCGAAAACGAGAACCAGACGCTCGCTACCATCACCTACCAGAACTTTTTCCGGCTGTACAGCAAGTTTTCGGGTATGACCGGCACGGCCAAGACCGAGGAAAAGGAATTTCTGGACATCTACGGCGCCGACGTGCTGGTGATTCCCACCAATTTGCCGGTGATCCGCAAGGACGCCGAGGACATCATCTACCGCACAAAGAACGGCAAGTTCGCGGCGGCCGTGAAGGAAATCGTGGAGCTGCATGCCACCGGCCGCCCGATTCTGGTGGGCACGGCCAGCATCGATTCCTCCGAGCAGCTGTCGCGTCTGCTCACGGCGGCGGGGATCAAGCATAACGTGCTGAACGCCAAGTACGAGGCGCTCGAAGCCTCGATTGTGGCGCAGGCTGGACGCAGCGGGGCGGTCACCATTGCCACCAACATGGCTGGACGTGGCACCGACATCATGTTGGGCGGCAACGCCGAGTACATGCTGGGCGAGCGTCTCGACAAACTGGGCATCTCGCGCTTTGCCCCGGAGGCCGAGGAGTTCGTCAAGGCCCTCATGCGCAAGAATCCCGAAGTCTACGAAGTAGCGCGTGCGTTGCCCGGGGTGACCGAGCAGTTCGTGCGTGAGGCCGAGCAGATGCGTGACGCCGTCGAAGCAGACCGGGTGAAAGTGCGTGAGGCAGGCGGTCTGCACATCATCGGCACCGAGCGTCACGAGTCACGCCGCATCGACAACCAGCTGCGCGGCCGCGCCGGACGTCAGGGCGATCCGGGCTCCAGCCGCTTTTACGTGTCCTTTGAAGACGAACTGATGCGCCTCTTTGCCAACGAGCGCGTCGTCGCCATGATGGACCGTCTGGGCATGGACGACGCACAACCCATCGAGGCACGCATGGTGACCGGGGCCATCGAGCGCGCCCAGGCCCGCGTTGAGGACCGCAACTTCAGCACCCGCAAGCAGCTTCTCGAGTTCGACAACGTCATGAGCAAACAGCGTGAAGTGGTGTACGCACAGCGCCGTGAGGTGTTGCTGGGTCCCGACGCTGATGTCGAGGAAAGCGTCGAGGGCATGATCGGTGACTTCGTCGAATTGCAGCTCGACACCTTCGCCCCTGCCGACCAGAATCCCGACGACTGGGACCTGGACGGGCTACGAGGCGCACTCTCCGACGCCATTCCTGCTTTCGAGTCCTTCGATTTCGAGGGCCTGCGGGCCATGAGTGTTGCCGACGCGCACGCGCGCGTGCTGGAAGCTTCGGCCGAAGCGCTCGAACAGCGCGAGAATGAGCTCGGCAAGGCACTCCTCACCGGCGTATCGCGTTACGTGCTGCTGCAGGTGGTAGATCAGTACTGGAAAGAACACCTGCACGGCATGGACGTCCTGCGTCAGGGCATTGGCCTGCGGGGTTATGGTCAGCGTGACCCGTTCACCGAGTACAAGTTCGAGGCCACCAAGATGTTCAACGAGATGATCGATACCCTGAAAGCCGAAGTGACCAAGTTCATCTTCCGCATGCAGGTGGGCGCGCAGGCCTGACCGAATCGCGGGGTTCGGACAGTTCCGAATGGAAAAGGTGGTGAACGACGTTCACCACCTTTTGGTTTGTGCCGGAGCGCGTTACGGGCGGAAACTCGAGGCGGTAGAGCGAAGGGGAGACATCAATCGGCTGAATCGGCGCTGTGATTTCCAGGATGCTCAGCACGTTGAAGATGTTCGCCCCGACCGCGTTACGGGCGGCGATGTCCGTCAGACGCCGCACGGCGGCCAGGACCGAGGTGGCCCGCTCGGACAGCGATATCCAGATCGCCAGCACGGCGAGTGCGTACAGGAAGCGGGCGCTGGGCTCTGCGTCATCACCGGGCGGATCTCCAGCCAGTTCTTCCGCCAGTTCTGGTTGAGCGCGCGGTGCAGAACAGAAATATCAGGTAGGCGACCAGCCCGCCAAGCAGGATCGCGCCGTCAGCGCACTTCAGTCCGAGCGGCGCGAGCAGCAACAGCAGAAACGGTGGCCGCGACCATCCGGGGAGTTTTCTGTATGACCAGCCGGGCGTGCACACGCGGCGGAAAATCACGGCTGCGACGGCCAGCACCAGGGCGATGTTACCGACATTCGAGCCGACGACGTTGCTCACCGCGACATCGCTTTGTCCACCCAGCGCTGCCAGCAGGCTCACGATCAGCTCGGGTGCGGAGGTGCCCGACGATACCACGGTCAGCCCGACCACCAGCGTGCTGATCCCCAGTACGCGCGCCAGCCGCGAGGCACCCTGCACGAGCACAGCAGGGCTTCATGGAATTTCGGTTCCGCAGCCCGCACATCTTCACCGCAAATTCAGATTCGTACACATTGAGCGCATCAGTTTATGACGGGTGTGTTAAAGTACAGATGTTCGAATGGTATTGGCGTAAACCCAGGATTCTCGTATCAACCCCGGTCGCCCGAGGAAGCTCACGGGTGAGAGATGGGGCGGTGACCTTATGGCTGAAGTGATTTTGCAGAACGTGTACAAGCGCTATGGCAAGACAGTGGCGGTTCAGGACTTCAACCTGCACATTCAGGACAAGGAGTTCATGGTCTTCGTCGGGCCCTCGGGTTGCGGCAAGTCCACCACCCTGCGCATGATCGCGGGTCTCGAGGAGATTTCGGACGGCACGCTGCGCATCGGCGACAAAGTAGTCAATGACATGCCGCCCAAAGACCGCGACATTGCGATGGTCTTCCAGAATTACGCCTTGTATCCGCACATGAACGTGTACGAGAACATGGCCTTCGGTCTGCGTCTGCGCAAGACCCCCAAGGCGGAGATCGACAAGCGTGTGCGTGACGCGGCCCGCATCCTGCAGATCGAGCACCTGCTGGCCCGCAAGCCCAAGGAACTCTCCGGTGGTCAGCGTCAGCGCGTCGCCCTCGGGCGCGCCATCGTGCGCGAGCCGAAAGTGTTCCTCATGGACGAGCCGCTGTCCAACCTCGACGCCAAGCTGCGCGTCGAGATGCGTTCGCAGATCAGCCAGCTGCACCGCCGCCTCGCTACTACCGTCATCTACGTGACGCACGACCAGGTCGAAGCCATGACCATGGGTTCGCGCATCGTGGTGATGCGTGACGGCGTGATTCAGCAGGTCGACACGCCCCTTAACCTGTACGACTATCCCAAGACCAAGTTCGTGGCCGGCTTCATCGGCAGTCCCTCCATGAACTTCCTGACCGCGACCGTGCAAGGTGGCCAGTTCGAGGTCGGCGGTGCGCGCCTCGCACCGGGCGGCGCCCTGGTGGACAGCCTGCGGTCTTATGAAGGCAAGCAGGTGTGGATGGGCATCCGGCCCGAGCACGTCGGTGTGCAGGGTATCACCGCCCAGGCGCAGGGCGGCGACGTCATGCGCGGCAAGGTCTTGGTGGTGGAGCCTCTGGGCGCCCAGACCGACCTGATCGTGGAAGTTGGCGGGCAGACCCTGACCGCCAAAGTCGAAGGACACGCCCGCATCGAACCCGGTGACACGGTCGACTTGGTGGTCGACCGCAGCAAGCTGCACGCGTTCGATTACCAGA
Source organism: Deinococcus peraridilitoris DSM 19664 (assembly GCF_000317835.1). Taxonomy (NCBI): domain Bacteria; kingdom Thermotogati; phylum Deinococcota; class Deinococci; order Deinococcales; family Deinococcaceae; genus Deinococcus; species Deinococcus peraridilitoris. The sequence goes on from NC_019793.1 coordinate 3,659,428, forward strand.
CCGAAAACGCCCTGGCCCGGCGTGACGCGCCCGTTGATACGATGGTCGGCGGTATTTCAGCCGACGACTGAGCGCGAACCCAAAAAAGGGCCGGAGCATCCGGCCCTTTTTTATTCCTGTCGCAGTGCAGTCACAATCTGTAATACCTGGGCGCTCGCCTGGATATGGCTTGATGGGCGCGCGCTTTACCACCCCTTTACCGTAAGGTAGATTGAACCGAATCGACCATTGCGTCACGTGACGTTCGCGGCAGCTTCACGCTGCCACAGGAGGACTCTATGAAAAAACGACTTACCAACACCGTGCTGGTCCTCGCCGTGCTGGCGACGGCGACGGCTTCCGCACGCACGCTCGCCGAAATCAAGAAGTCGGGTACCATCATCATCGCGACCGAAGGGGCCTTCAAACCCTTCAACTACTTCGAAGGAAAAAAGCTCACCGGCTTCGAGGTGGATCTGGGCGAGGCGGTCGCCAAGGAACTGGGCGTCAAGGTACGCTGGGTGACCCAACCGTTCGATTCGCTGCTGATTGGACTGAACCAGGGACGCTATGACTTCGTGATCGCGTCGCACGGAATTACCCCGGAGCGCGCCAAGGCAGTGAACTTCACCAATCCGCATTACTGCACGGGCGGCGCGATCGTGGCACAAAAGGGCGGCGCACAGAAGGCCGCTGACCTGGCTGGCAAGTCGGTGGCCGTGCAGGTCGGCTCCACCTACGCCGAGAATGTACGCAAGCTTTCGGGCCTGAAAGACGTCAAGACCTACCCTAAAGACAGCGACGCCCAGCAGGCGCTGATGGCCGGGCGTGTCGACGCGTGGGTGAGTGATAAATTTGTGGGCCTGGAAGCCGCGCAGGCGGCAGGCGGGCGGATGCAGGTCGGTGACCTGCTGTTCCAGGAAAAAATTGCCATGGCCGTTCAGAAGGAAAACAGCACCTTGCTCAAGGGTCTGAACGACGCGCTGGCGGCCGTGCAGAAGAACGGCACCTACGGCAAGCTGAGCACCCAGTATTTCAAGCAAAACGTCGCCTGTAAGTAACCTGTAAGTAAAAAGGCAAGCGGGCAGGGCGTGCGGCGGCATTTCTGGCCTCACGCCCTCTATGATTCTTCTCATGACTGACCGCTCGCGTTTCTGGCCGGCCCAATTCATGAATGTCGTGATTCCCGGCAGTGGCTGGCTGATCTCGCCGTTGCAGCGGAAAATGACGGGCCTGCAGATTCTGGCCGCCTGGGTGCTGTTGGCCGGGCTGTTTTTGCTGCTTAATCCGTTCCTGCTGCTGATCCTGCCGATTCTGATTTTTTCGGCCCTGTCGGAGTTCTCGCAGGAATGGGACGGCCAGTTCGGCAAACGGCAGAAGAAGACGCCCAACAATCTGGTCAACAACCTGATGTATGTGCTGGGTTTCGCCGTAGTCTTCTACGGGTTTTTCTACCTGCTGGCCATCGTGTTGCGCTACGTCCCGGAGCCGATCGGATCACGGGCCGATCTGTTCGTCGAAGGCGCGCGCGTGACGTTGACCCTCACCATCGTCGCGGGCGCGATCGGATTGGCCATCGGCGTCCTGCTGGGCCTGATGCGGCTCTCGCGGTTGTGGATTGCCCGCGCGCCCGCGAGTTTTGTGGTGTGGATCATCCGTGGAACACCCCTGCTGGTGCAGCTGCTGTTCGTCTATAACGCCCTGCCGCAGATTCTGAAGGCTGTCGGTCTGGATTTTCAGCTCAACGAGTTCTACTCGGCCGTGCTGGCACTCGCGGTCAACGTGGGTGCGTACAACGCCGAGGTCATTCGTGCGGGTGTGCAGGCAGTGCCGCGTGGCCAGAACGAGGCTGCCCGCTCGTTGGGCCTTGGGAGCCTCACGACCATGTCGTTCGTGGTGATGCCGCAGGCACTGCGGATCGTGCTGCCACCCCTGGTGAACAACCTGATCGCTCTTCTGAAGGACTCGTCGCTGGCTTTCGTGATTGCCCTGCCCGAAGTCACGACGATTGCCTCACGGATTTCCAGCGAGACCTTCCTGCCCATCCCGACCCTCACCACGCTGGCAGTGGTCTACCTGGCTTTGACGACGGTACTGACCTTCTTTACCAACATCCTGGAAACACGGCTGCGGCTGTCGAGCCGCTGACGGGCTCGGCGACCCGTTTATCCGACGCGGGCAGGCTGCAACAGTGCTGCAGCCTGCCGTGTGGAATTTGACGCATGGTGCAGTCCAACGCGGCGGTGGTGGATAACGTGCTGCAGCGTGCGGCACCCCCGGGCAGCGCGGCAGGACCGTCAGGACGCCGGAGTCGGCGGCACTTCACGCTCAAGGACATACAGGTTCCGAGGCGTGCGGCAGAAGCCGCGAATGGCGTATCCGGCAGCAAAGTAGCACTGCAGCGCGTCACGGCCATGCCGACGCCATTCCTGCGCGAGCGCGAGCTCCTGTGTGAGCAATTCTCCGTAATCTGGCGGAATCTGAAAACCCAGTCGTGGAGCGCTCAAATGCGTCATGAACGCTGTTGGAGCAGCTGGATTGATCAGGGGCAGTTCTTGCGCGTTCACAACGGGAAGCTGGCCCGACAGTGCCGACTCCACCGACGCTGAGCGTAATTCCCATTCGGCAAGCACACGGTCGGACGGCACACCCGCGTTGATGCCCGACATCGGGCCGTACAAGTCAGGGTAGTAGTGGCGGATCACCGCGCCGAGCTTGCACAGGTTGAAGTTGGCATTCAGTCCGCGCAATGGGTCGAAGGTCCACACGACCCGCGTGATGCCGCGCTCAAGGCACCACGTGCGCTGAAACGACTTGAGCGCCAGGGCAGCGCCGCTCTTGCGCTGCCCTGGCGTGACGGCCAGCATGTGTGAATGCTGTACCGCCGGATCACGGGTGGGAAAGCCCAGCACGAAGCCGATCATTTCGGTCCCGTGAAACGCGCCGGCCAGCAGGCCCCCCTGCAGCTGCAGGGCCACCAGGATGCCGCGCGGCACCACGTCGCGCTCGTGGCGTCCCCAGGTGGCCAGCTGCAGCTCCTCGACCTGTATGGCTTCGCTGGCGCCGCGCAATTCGCGCACTGACAGCGCCGCTTCTGGCAAGGTGTGGCTCACGACTGCCGGGCCTTTCAGGACGGGCGAAAATCTTCGCTGCGCACCGTGACGCGCTTCAGCACGTCATGATTGAGCGTGACACCCGTGCCCGCTCCCGCCGGAACCGGCATCTCCCCTTGATCGGCTTCCAGGGCTTCATGGACGATGTCGTGCTCCCAGTAGCGGCTGGCACTGGACACGTCCCCAGGCTTGGTGAAGCCAGGCAGGCTCGCCACGTGAATGTTGTGCGCCCGACCCACGCCCGCTTCGAGCATGCCACCCATCCAGAGTGGCACCCCAAAGCTCTGCGCGACCGCGTGAATGCGCACGGATTCGGTGAGGCCTCCACAACGGGCAGGTTTGACGTTCAGAACCCGCCCGGCATCGGTGGTGAGCGCCTTGCGGGCATCCTGGGCACTCAGGATGCTTTCGTCCAGACACAGTGGCGTGCGGATCAGCGACTGAAGTTTGGCATGGTCGTGCAGATCGTCATACGCCAGCGGCTGTTCGATGTAATCGAGTCCCAGTTCGTCGAGCTGCGCAAAGGTGCGGGCGTCGCTGAGGCTGTAGGCGCTGTTGGCGTCCACGGTCATGGTCAGGTCGGGGAATGCCTCGCGCACGGCCCGGACGGGCTCCACGTCCCAGCCGGGTTTGATCTTGAGTTTGATGCGCTTGTACTGCTGCGCGATATGCCGCTCCACCACGTCCACGGTCGTCTCGATGCTCGGCTGGATGCCGAGCGAGACGCCTACCGGGACCCGCTCGCGTGTGCCGCCCAGCAGGCTCTGCAGCGGCACACCCAGGCACCGGGCCCACAGATCCCAGAAGGCCATCTCGACGATGGCTTTTGCCATGCGGTTTCCCCGAAATGGAGCAAGTGCCGCTTCCAGCTGGGCCGGGTTCGCGAACGACTGCCCCAGCACCTTCGGCAGGAACACCTCGCGCACCAGGTACTCCGCCCCTGGCACCACTTCTTCGCGGTAGGAGGGTAGACGCTCCATCACGCCTTCGCCGTATCCTTCCATGCCGCCGCCCCGCAGGGTCAGCAGGAGGATGGTGCGTTTGGTCTGAACGCCAAAAGAAGTCTCGAAGCGGAACTTGAGGGGCAACTCCAGCAACCGGAGTTCGGCGCTTTCGATGGTGACGCGGGTCATGCGGTGAATGATGCCATGAAACGGTCATCCGGCGCACCCCAGGGCGGGCCGCACGCATGAAGGAAGGCCCCGACCGGGGGTCGGGGCCTTCTGGGAGCTCGATCATCGCCTTCAGACGGCAGGACGGGCAGGCACAGCCGGGCGCAGCTTCTGCCAGGTGTAGACCAGCCCGATCAGCGTGAAGCCGGCCACGTCGGTGACCAGGCCGGGCGTGATCAGCAGCAACGCGGCGGCCAACAGGATGAGACGCTCCAGGATATTGCTGGGCTTGTGCAGAAAGCCCAGGGTCGCTGCTGAGAACGCGACCAGCCCGACAAAGGCGGAGAAGGCAATCCAGGCCCCTTCGCCGAAAGAAGAGACGCCGATCAGCAGCAGTTTCGGGTTGAAGAACAGCATGTAAGCCAGCAGGGCCGTGCGCAGCTCGTAAATGAAGCCCTGTACGCCGGTCCGGAAGGGATTTCCCTTGCCGATGGCAGCCGCGGCGTACCCGGCAAGCGCTACGGGAGGCGTGCTATCAGCCATGATGCCGAAGTAAAACACGAACATGTGCACGGCGAGCGGCGGCACGTTGTATCCGGAGGCCTGCGCCAGATTCGAAATCACTGGCACGATCAGGCTGGCCATCACGATGTAGTTGGCCGTGGTGGGCAAACCCATGCCGAGCAGCAGACTGATCAGCTGCGCCATGATCAGCACGACGATCAGGTTTCCCCCCGAGACGGCTTGAACGATGTCCGTCAAACCGAAGCCGATCCCGGTGATGGTCACCATGCCGACGATAATGCCCGCAGCAGCAGTGGCCAGTGCAATGCCGACCATGTTGCGCGCACCGGTTTCCAGGCTCTGCACGATCATGGTTCCGGCGCTTCGTGCGCCAAGTCCGAGACCGTCACCACGACGGGCGGCACGCACGAGTTCCTGAATGATCAACAGCAGCACCATCACGCCGATGGTGTTGAGCGCCGCGCGCTCGGGGGTGATCTGCTGAATGGCAAGCGCGTAGATCAGGTAGATGATCGGAATGAAGTAGTGAGCGCCAGCCCGCAGTACGGGCGCCAGCGGCGGCAGTTCGCTGCGCGGCACCCCTTTGAGGCCCAGCTTCAGGGCCTCGATGTGCACGGTCACGAACAGCGCAGCGTAGGCCAGCACTGCCGGAACGGCCGCCGCCAGAATCAGGCTGGTGTACGAGATATTCAGGAAGTTCGCCATGATGAAGGCCGCCGCCCCCATTACCGGGGGCATCAGCTGACCGTTGCTGGAACTGGCGACCTCGATACCGCCCGCTTTTTCAGGACTGTACCCGATGCGCTTCATAAGCGGGATGGTGAACGTGCCGGTCGTGACGACGTTCGATACGCTCGAACCGCTCACCACGCCCGTGAGGGCAGAGGACACCACGGCCGCCTTCGCCGGACCTCCACGGAAATTGCCCAGCAGGCTGTAGGCGAGCTGAATGAAGAAGTTGCCCGCGCCGGCTTTGTCGAGAAACGCGCCGAACAATACGAACAGAAACACGAAGGTGGCGCTGACGCCCAGCGGCGTCCCGAAAATGCCTTCTGTAGACAGATACAGCTGAGCAACCAGCTGGTCCCACTTCGCACCCGCGTGCAGCTGCAGCATGCGCGGCAACTCGAACGGAAGAAGACCGCGAGGTCCCGTGGCCGCATAGACCATCAGGGCCATGGCGATGATGGGGAGGGCTGGGCCCAGCGCCCGCCACGAGGCTGCCAGCAGCAGTACGATGGTGACCGTTCCCGTCCAGACATCGAGACGGTTGGGCACCCCACCTCGCAACAGGATGTCCTGAAAAGCCACCACGATATACAGCGTGCCCAGCACCGCCGCGACGCCAAGCAGCCAGTCGGCCCATGGAACGCGTTCCCGCGAGCTGCGCTTGCTGAACGGATAGACCAGAAAGGCCAGCGAGAACGCAAACGCGAGGTGGGCCGCGCGCAGCAAAATGGGCTCCATGTTCCCGACGTATGTCGAGTACAACTGAAACAGGCTCCAGGCTACCGCAAGGACACCCGCGAGCAGGCGAGTCTTGCCGGTGACACGGCGTCCGCCGAGCTCTGTCTGCTCCAGCAGTTCCTGGGCCGCCTGATGTTCGTCTTTGTCCGCCATTCTTGCTCCTCTTGATAATGTGCCTGCTTGACGCCGCGCCACAGGGCACCGGGCGGGCAAGCCCAGGCGCCGGACACAGCAGACAGGCCAGCGTGCTCTCTGGAACGCTGGCCTGTCAAGTGGGTCGGGAACGCGGGTGCGCCGTTCCTCAGGGGAGCGGGGCAGCACCGGACGCGTCACCCTCAGCGTGAATCAGCGAACGGCACCCTTTTCCCGGAAGAACTTCTGTGCGCCGGGGTGCAGCGGGGCAGGCAGTCCTTTCACGGCTTTTTCGTAGCTGAAGTTGTTCGACAGGTTGGGGTGAATGGCCTTCAGGCTAGCTTCGTTCTCGAAGATGGCCTTGGTTGCCTTGTACACGGCGTCTTCGCTTTCGTCCGTCGAGGTGACGAGCGTCGCCTGCACGGCCACGGTGGGCACGGTGGCATCGACACCACGGTAGTTCTTGCCGGGGATGTTGAAGCGCACGTAGAAGGGGTACTTCTTGAGCAGCGTGGTGGCGTTGTTGCCGGCCACCGGCACGAGGTTCACGGACGTGGTCAGCGCGATCTGCTGAATTGCCGATGCGCCCAGGCCGACGGTGTAGAACAGCGCGTCGGCGCGTCCGTCCTGCAGCAGCTGGGCGCCCTGGGTGGGATTCACGCGCACGGTCTGGCCGAGGTCGCTGAACTGCAGACCATAGGCTTCGAGAATCTGGCGGGCGTTCTGCTCGGTGCCCGAGCCGACGTCACCAACGATGACGCGCTTGCCCTTGAGGTCGGCGACCGAGCGGATGTTGGCGTCCTTGCGTGCGACGATGTGAACCAGCTCCGGATAGAGCGCGGCGACCGAGCGCAGCTTGGTGTTGGCCTTGCCTTCAAAGGCGGCGAGCCCTGTTCCACGGTAGGCGTAAAAGACCACGTCGTTCTGAGCGATGGCCATCTGCAGTTCGCCGGTGCTGAGGGCGTTCACGTTGAAGACGCTGCCACCCGTCGAGCGGGCGTTGGCACGCAGGCCAGAGTTCGAGTCGTTGACCAGTTTGGCCATGCCGGTTCCCACTGGGAAGTACACTCCCGTGGTTCCGCCGGTACCGATGGTGATGAAGTTGCTGCCTTGCGCGTACGCGACGGCGAGCGCGCCCAACACGAGCGTTCCAGCCAGGATTCCTTTTTTCATTGCAGACCTTTCCGACAGAGCATGGCTGTCCTTTGTGCAGGTGAAATATCTTGATGAAGGGTAGCACAAGCCCCCCGGTATTTTGGTGGTCGTGGCGGCAAATGCATGAAACAGAGGCGTTTCGCTGTACACTTCGCTCAACGTGAAGAAGCACGGCGAAGACATTATCGTGGCGCGCGGCGTCCACAAGTATTTCGGCGAGTTCCACGCCCTGCGCGGTGTCGACATGACAGTCAAAACCGGTGAAGTCGTGGTGATCATCGGCCCCTCGGGCAGCGGCAAGAGCACCTTTATCCGTACGCTCAACCGCCTCGAGCCTCACAACAGCGGACAGATCATCGTAAACGGCATCGAGCTGAAAGACGGCAGCAACCTCGACGCCATTCGCCGTGAAGTCGGGATGGTCTTTCAGTCCTTCAACCTGTTTCCGCACCTCAGCGTGCTGCACAACATCACCCTCGCGCCGATGAAAGTGCGTCGCTGGAGCAAGACCAAAGCCGAAAAGACTGCCATGGAACTGCTCGAACGCGTCGGTATTCCAGAGCAGGCGCACAAGTTTCCGGCACAGCTCTCCGGCGGTCAGCAGCAGCGGGTGGCAATTGCGCGCGCGCTGGCGATGCAGCCGAAAGTGATGCTTTTCGACGAGCCCACTAGTGCGCTTGACCCGGAGATGATCAAGGAAGTGCTCGACGTGATGAAAGAGCTCGCGCAGAGCGGCATCACCATGCTGGTCGTCACCCACGAAATGGGCTTTGCAAAGGAAGTGGCTGACCGGGTGGTCTTCTTCGATCAGGGCAACATCGTCGAGGAAGCGACCCCGGAGCAGTTTTACAATTATCCGAAGCACGAACGTTCCAAACTGTTTCTGTCACAGATTCTCGGTCACTGAGTGTATTGCCCGAAACCGCGAACGGTGTCGGTTCTTTGGCCAGGCCACCTCTTTGGCCAGGTCACCTCTTTGGCCAGGCCACCGATGACCGAAGCCACGTGTCGCCTGCACATTGCCCTCATTGGAAAATGGTGGAGGGCAACTGAAGCGCCCTGCACGTACCTGCCACGGGAAACTCATGGCCATTCACGATTCTGAGACCAGGACGATGCGTCCTGGAGGGTTTTCATGTTACATTCACGTCAGTTTTTTGGAACGTTGACAATCGGTCTGACGCTGCTTCTAGGTCTGGGAGCATGCGGAAGCAGTGGCGACCAGAATTCGGGAGGGTCCTTGCCCAATTCCCCGCAGGGGATGCAGCAAGTCAATCTGGAAGTTCCAGGCGGCATGGGAGACGCCAAGGTCAGTGCCAGTCGGCGCCTGACCGTCCCGAGCGGCTTCAGCATCCAGGTGGTCGCCCGTGTGGCTGGTGCGCGCTTCATGGCCGTCGCTCCCAACGGCGACGTACTGGTTTCACAGCCTGGCGCGGGCACCATCGTCCGGCTTGTGGTCAAGCCAGGACAGGCCGCTCAGCAAAATGTGTTCGTCTCAGGCCTGGTGATGCCACACGACATGGTGTTCGCCACGGTCGCCGGCACCACTTACCTGTATGTGGCGGTGCACGACAAGGTCGTTCGCTACGCCTACACCAACGGCATGATCCAGGCTTCAGCGGCGCAGACCGTGGTGGAGGGTCTGCCCACCGGAAGTTCCGAGGATCTCCGCGGATCGTACGCCCACTACCTCAAGAACATCGTGATCAGCCCGGACGGGAGCAAGCTGTATGTTTCCGTGGCCTCGGAGACCAACGCCGACCCCAAAATCGACCGGCCGGCAATGGAGGGTGGCAGCGGCGTCGAGCGCGGTGCCATCTATGAATTCAATGCTGCGGCGCTCGGGCAAAAGATCGCCGCCAATGCGCAGCCATACGCCCGTGGCGTGCGCAACGCCGAAGGGCTGGCCTTTGCGCCAAATTCGAACGACTTATGGATCGCCGTCATGAACCGCGACGACGTGCGCTGTCCGAAAGGAATCGACTGTACCGGCGACGGCAAGCCTGACGACGGCGCGCTGATTCAGTCGTACGTCGACAAAAATCCGCCGGACTTGATCGTAAAAGTCAAGCCGGGCGCCGATTACGGCTGGCCCTACTGCAACGCCGATCCGCGCGCTGGGGTGAACAACATGCCCTACCTCAACGACTTCGAAAACAACGCCGATGGCAAGAAGTTCAACTGCGCCACCGCCGAACGCGCCACCAAGGGACTGGGGGCCCACGAAGCGCCGCTGGGGCTGACCTTCTGGCGCAACGGACCCGCAGAATTCAGAAATGTCATGACGGTCGGTTTGCACGGCTGCTGGAACTGCTCGACGTACGTCGGCTACAAGGTGTCCTACTTCCCCGTGAACGGAGGCACCATCGGCGCACAGCGTGACCTGGTCACGGGCTGGGTCACCGATACCATGAACCCCGGCAGAAAAAACTGCTCCGAGGTCCAGGACAAATGCTGGGGTCGCCCGGTGGACATGGCCGACATGCCCGACGGCAGCCTGCTGATTTCGGACGATTACACTGGCACCATCTACCGGCTGTACAAGAAATAAAGCCCGTCTGCGGTGATGGCTGATCTCTCGGAGCGCGTTTCCGGGAGATCAGCCATCACCGTGTATTCCACTTTTTGTGTGCCCCTCCGCGTGACCGGCCATGCCGCACCGCAAGCGGGAGCGTTCCTTGGCGGCTGGGCCACTGGGAACGATACAATACACTCCATCGTGCCGCGAGGATTCCAGATGTGACCCGTCCTGCGCCGCGCTCCCGTCCCAGCTGGGCGAACTACGTCATGGACGTCGTGTTCACCCTGATCGTGCCGTTGGCCTGTCTCCGTCCGGTGCTGCCCTTCACCGACCAGGGACTTGGTATGCTGGTCGGCCCCGTTGCCGCCTACCTGACCGCCAGCCTTGTGCCGGTCACGTACCTGCTGCTGTCCGTGCTGCTGGCCCGGCGCGTGAACACCGTCACCACCCTGGCCGCCGCCAGCGCCCTGATGAGCGGCGCACTGGCGTTCTGGCCGCTCAGCGGCGTCGCTTTTGCCATAAAAGACTCGTCTGGGTCGTTGTTCCTGCTGATGGTTACTTCTGGATCGCTCTGGCTTCGTAGGCCGTTGTTCACTTCGATTCTACAGGTGGCACTCCTACCAGGCACCCCAAGGCAGGAAATGCAATTGCGGACGCTGCTTGCCACTCCTGGTATGTATGACGCCACCCGGCGCGCCACGGTCGCGCTGCAACTCAAAGCGCTGCTGGTGGCCAGCACCAACATCATTGTGAAAAGCGCCATGGTGAGCGCTCCGTTCGGCACCCAGACCTTCAATTCCCAGCTGGCCAGTGCGACAGCAGTGATGATTCCGCTGGCCTACCTGGCCAGTGCTGCCGGATACGGGTTGGCCCTGTGGTTCATCCGGCGAGGCTTCACGCGCCTGCTTGGCCGCACCGTACCCATGTGGGGTGAAGGATTCTGGAAGGCCCTGCCGCCGAACTGAGTGCGGGCGCTGGCACGGCAGGTCGTCCGGGCGTCGTTTGCCGCTCCGTGCCATAGGCGCCCTTCTTCCGCGGCAGCGTGAAGGTGAAACGACTTGTGCTGCCCGCCTTTGCCACTCAGCCTGCCGAGCTCAGTCATGCCCGTCGTGCTTGCGGAGGCGTTCTGGGGGCGGGCGCGGCATGGCTGGTGCCACTGTGGTTCATTCGGGCGAAAGCGGGAGCGATGGACAGCAGGATCAGCAGGGAGATCAGCAGGGAATCGCGCATTTCGTTTCCCTCACTGTCGAGGCCAAACGGGCATTGTGAGTTCTCGTAAAGTCCCGAGCGCTCCCGTTCGGCTTCGGTGTGCCGAGGTCGACCGAAAAGGTGCTCATGACAGCGGTCGCCGCGTTCAGGCAGCCCAACGGCGGGGAAACTGGCCTTTCATGCGTCACGTCTCAGGCGGTTCGACCACCACCACGCAAGGGCGTACAGGGTAATGCTGACCGCGAACACGGCCCGGTATCCCAGGGTGTCGGCCAGCAAGCCGCCCAGCACCGGAGCGAACAGCGCTACTCCCACGATGGTGTTGAGTGTCCCGATGTAGCGTCCGCGCGCATGAGGTGGCGCCAGGTTGAGCAGATGGTTGGTATGCCCCAGGTTGAAGCCTTGCGCGGCCACGCTGGTCGCGACGAAGACCAGCAGGTAGGCTCCCGGCCACCAACTCGACAGGGTCAAGGCGAGCAGCGGAGCGAGCAGCGCGCAGGCTGCCGACGCGCGGATAATCCGGCGTGATCCGTGTCCCTGCGCCAGTCGGGTCCAGACGATGTTCGACAAGGGCGCCGTGCCCGCCAGGACCATCAGAAACACTCCCAGCATGCTGGTAGGCATTCCCAGCTCGCGCAAGGCGAACACCGCATAAAATGGTTCGGAGAGGCTCGCAAAGGCCAGCAGCAGCCGCACGCTCAGAAACGCGCGGAAGTCGCGGTCCTCGCGCAAGGTCAGGGGAATGGCGCGCAGCTCCGCCCGGAGGTTGCTGGGCGGCTGGGGCGGGTCAGGGGGTTCCTGTATCCGGCCAAAGACCCCGTACCCCAGGGTAAACGCCACCGTCGCCAGGGTAAAAATGACCGTGTAATTGTACGGAAAGGGAATCGGTGAAGCGAGAATTTCCCGTACTGCCAAGCCGGCCAGAAACGCCAGAATACCCCCGACGAGGTTACGTACGCCAAAGAACGCCGTCCGGCGTTCGCTGGGAATGGTCTTCGAGACCACTTCCAGAAACGGCAGACCCGAAACGCCCGACGCCAGAGCATTTATGACCATGCCCAAAATGAAGCTGGTCAGCAGAACGCCCGGATAGTCGATCAGCAGCGCGCTCGACGCGATCATCCACAGGTAGCTGATCACCCGGATGGTGGCGGCACTGCGGTAGACCGGGAGTTTGTAGGGATGCTGCCGGATGCGCGCGGCCACCAGAATCTGCGGCAGCATCCAGCCACCCGCCTGAATAGCAGGCAAAAGGCCGATCACGGCGTTTGAGGCGCCCAGACGGCTGGCGAAGCCGGCCAGGACCACCGAGGCATTGAGAAAGCCGTCGCCGATGAATACCAGCCAGCCGTTCAGCACTCCGAATCGGTAATTGCGGTCTGCCCACTCGGACGCGCGGCGTTGTCTCCAGGCGTGCACCGGGACATCCTACCTGACGGTGGCCTGTCTCGCCGTGCGTTAGCGGGCACGCAGCGAGGAGAGGGTGGCCGCGAAACCCTCGAACTGGTCCGGCGAGGCCAGCAGCACCAGCTCATCGTTTTCCTGAAAGATCTGCATGGGCTCCGCGACGCGCACGTCGCCCCCGCGAACGAGCGCGACGTATTGCACGCCCACCGGCCAGACCACGTCGTCGGCGCCCAACCCCTGCCATCCGTCCGGCAGGGGAACCCGGTAGAGTTGCTCTTCGACAGGAGCCTTATCCAGCGCCGGGCGCTCCTCGGGTGGCATATTTGCGTTTTCAGTGTCCGGCATCACCGCTGCCTGGGCGTGAACCGGGCTGAATGCGTGGCTGCGCACCTGTGGTCGCACGATGCTGGCCTCACCGCTGAGGGCGTGGGCCAGCAGGGTGCCCGCGAGCAACGCGGGCAGCAGTGCGTCGCCGCCCCAGGTGGCCAGCAGCAGGGTCGCTGCCACCGGAACGTTGTGCGAGGTGGTCAGAAAGGCTGCAGCGCCCACCAGTCCACCCACGGCAGGGTCAAGTCCCAGCGCTGGAAGCAGCGATGAGACGCCCACACCCAGCAAGCCCCCGGCGCTCACCGCACTGAGCACGGTGCCTCCCAGGGCGAGCCACGCTACGCCCACCAGCAGCAACAGCCGCAACAGTCCCTGCCACAAGCTCTCAATATCCTGGAACCCCCTTAGGGCCACCTGCAGCCAGCCGGCGCCGTCTCCAACAGTTTCCGGCACGAAGTAAGCCAGCACCGCAGCCAGCGAGGCAAACACCGTGACGCTTGCCGTATGCCACCAGTGGTGCTGCTCCAGCCCTGGCAGCGCTTCACGCGCCTGTGTCACCAGCCAGGCCGCCAGACTGACGACCAGGGCCAGCAGCGCGTACATCGGTACCTGCGCGAGTCCGGGGAACTGCATGACGGAAGTCACCAGCAACGGTGAGAAGCCGTGAAGCGCACCATAGACTGCGTAGGCCGCCACGCTCGCCAGCACGGCTGGAAGCAGCACCTCGAACTCGAATTCGAAGCGCCGGTACAGCACTTCCACGATCAGCACGGCCGCCGCGAGTGGAGCGTGCAGCACCAGGCCCAGCGCGGCCCCAACGCAGCTCAGCGCGAGAGTGCGCGCTTCTGTCCGGCTCAGGCGGGCCATCCGGGTAAGCAGCCTGGCGCTGAGGTTCCCCAGGGCAGTAAAGGGCCCGTCACGCCCGACGGCCACACCCGACAGGTAAGCCAGCGTACTGGCCACCAGGCTGCGCCCGTCCGCTGCGGTGTCCGGCAGGTGCCGGTCGTCGTGATACTGGCGCACGGCTTCTTCCAGGGGATCATGACGCATACCGGGCCTCAGCAGCGCGGCCAGGGTTGCCAGGACCGGCAGGGCCAGCAGGCCCAGCGGCGCCGCTTCCCCAAAGGCCATCAGCAGCCCACCTTCACCCGGTGTGCCCGGTGGCCGGAAGCGCGTCACGAACGCCAGGGCACTGACAAGCTGGTCGAGCACCACGCGCAGCCCGCTGCCCATGAGCCCGACCAGCGCTCCCGCCAGCAAGCCATAAATGACCACCCGGCTCGATTCGAGCCGGGTCATCACGTTTCGGGGAAGGGATTGACGCACGCTCGCCACTGAACTGAATAGTAGAGGATTTTTTCAGGCGGCGTCCGAAAGCACGCCCCGGGAGTGCGTGACTGGCCCATTTGCTTTGGCTTCAGGCGCCTGGTTCTGAGGGCCGGTTTCGCGTTGCTCTCTCGTCAAGGCGACCGGCCTCACCGCCGTGCTCTCAGATCTCCACCGGGCCAGTCCAGCCGGGCGCCAGCGTCATGAGCCGTTTGAGCGGAGCACGACCGTGCTTGAGCAGATAGGTCAGAAAGTTCATCTCGCGTTCCTGAGCGACGCCGCGCGGCAGCAGGTGTGCGTATAGACGCCCGACCTGACCTTCGCGTGTCTGTTCGGCGTCGATCAACGCTCGCCGCGCCTGGGACTGCAGCCTTATCAGGCGGGTGAGTGTCCGTTCCCGCGTGCGTTGCACGGCGCCGCTGAGCGTCGGGTCGAGGTTGCCGATTTCCTGCATGAGCTGACTGAATTCGCGCTCCAGAATGCCCAGACGATCCTCAGCGAGGGCAGCAGCACCCCGTTCACGCGCCAGTGCGCTGCCCAGCGCGTCGTGGGGCGCCGCCTGAAACGCAGCTGCCGTCAGTCCGAAGCGCTGCAGCAGGCGGACGACGGGCGGTTCGAGCCAGGTGACGCTCAGACGAGGCAACAGCACCGGTTGGGGCACGCCATGCAAATCGTAGACTCCCCGCAGTTCGGCACAGTAGGCGATCTCGCCCGGCCCGACCACAAAAGCGGCAGTGGGCAGGATACTGTCTTGCAGAATCGGACGAAGTCCGGCGGCAGGTGTGATGCGGCCGGGATTGCTCTCCAGAATCCGCTGCAGTTGCTGACGATCGTACCGGCGGTCCGCTTCGAAAAAACGTCCGTCCCAGCGCAGCAGCCGCCGCTGCCCGTCTTCACCTTCCAGAAACAGGTTGGTGGCGCCCTCGGGCCGGCGCAATTGCGCCACATAGCCGCGCGCTTCCAGGGCGCGCGCGGCCTCCTCGATGCGCTGTGGCCCTTCGCGCGGCCGGTCGAGTTCACGTGCGAGGGCGGGCGCAAACAGGGCCGTCAGCGCCGGGTGCAGCGGATCGAGCACCAGCAGGCCGAACTCTCCCAGCAGCGAATGCACCAGCCGCGCAAAGACATCAGCGTAACTGCCCTCGCGCATGGCAGCGCGCAGGACCGCGCCCAGCCAGAGGCGGTGGGCTTCGGGAGCGGCGAAGCGCTCGAGCAGCGCCTCCACCTCATGTGTCCATTCCTCACGCCAGGGAATGCGGCCCACCGGCACGCCCAAAGGAAGATCGAGCGTCAGGTGGTGCAGGGCTTCATTCATATCGAGCAGGGTCGTCGAGGCGACCTCGGCGGCGTCGTGATCCTGACTGGCGATCCAGTAGACCGCGACCACCGGCGCCTCGTCCTGATCGAGTGAACGGGCCCGCAAGACCGCGTCGGCGCCCTTATGGACGCTGTAGGCCGGACCGGTCAGCAGGCCCGCCTGTTGACCGGTCACCACCACCCGTGAATTCGGATGGGCCAGCCGCGCCAGTTGTGTCTCGACACTCCGGTCGAGCGTGCCCAGGTCGCGGTGGTAAGCGCGGAGGGCCTCACTCAGGCCGGCGCGGTCCACATCACGGCGGGCCGTCCTGGTTGAATTCAGATCGGCGGGGGAGCAGCCGAAGAAGTCACTCAGCTCCCCGGCCGCGTACGCTTGTGCGATGCTTCGTCGGGTGGTCACAGGACAGGTCATAGGCCGTGAATCGGATGCTCGGCCACGTCACGCAGGCCGGCTTCGTCGAGCACTACGATGCGGCGGTAGCCGAGATCGAGCAGACCGCGTTCCTTGAATTCGCCCAGCAGCTTGGTGATGGTTTCCCGGGTGGAGCCCACCAGATAGGCCAGATCCTGATGCGACACGCGGCCCTTGAGGGCTTTCTTGCCTCCCTCTCCGGCGCTGTTCAACTCTGCCATGGTGAGCAGCGCACCCGCGAGGCGCTGCGACACTTCCAGAAAGACGAGGCTTGAGAGGCGTTCTTGCAACGCCCGGGTCTGCCGGGTGAGCTGCGCGCTCAGCGCCACACCCAACGCCGGCTGAGCCCGCAGCAGCTCGCGCAAAGTGGTGCCGCCGATGGCCAGGGCCTCGCCGCTCTCGAGCGCTTCGGCATACTGGCCGTAGCTGCTTTCGCCGTGCAGCCCGGCGGTTCCGAAGAGTTCCCCGCCCTGGTGCACGGCGACCGTTACCTCGCGGGCACCCGAACCGATGCGGTAAAGCCGCACCCGACCGCCCTGCAGCACGTATACCGTTTCGGCAGAGTCTTCTGTGTGATATAAAAGGCCGCCACGGTCGAAATTGACGCGGCGCGCACTGGCCAGCAGGGCAGCGCGCGCGTCCGGCGGCAGATCGTGCATGAAGCCGCTCTGCATGCGGTCAGTATCCGTGCCAGGGTGCGCCATAAACGCAGTGTAATGCACGTTTCACTCCATGATAGAATTCACGCCGGACGAGCGCCGAACCTGCGAGTGCGGCGTTGTGGGAGGAAGATGCGGCTCAGAGTAGATTTATTGCCAGGACGCGAGTACCCGGACGTTGTGATTCTCGTCGACGTCCTGCGCGCCACCACGGCCGCGCCGATCGTGCTGGAAAAGACCGGCTTGTTCGTGACTCCCAGCCTGCGGGCTGCCCGGGCCTTTGGCAGTGCCCGATCACTGCTGGTGGCCGGCGAACGTGACGGCCTGCCGCCCGAAGGTTTCAATTACAGCGCCTCGCCTGACGACCTGCGTCGTGCACGCTTCGAGCGCGATGTCGTTTTGACCACCGAGAATGGCCCACGCGCTCTGGCGCAGGTCGTGGGTGCACGCCACGTGCTGCTGGGCAGCTTTTACAATGCGCGCGCCGTGACCGAGGTGGCCCTTCGGCTGGCAACCGAGGAGATCAGCCTGGTATGCGCTGGCATGCGCGGCGAGGAAGCCATCGAAGATATCGTCTGCGCGGGTTTCCTGTCCCGCCGGATCGAGAAGCTGGCCCCAGTCGAGGTGCGTGAGCGGGTGCGCCTGTCGCAGGCCCTGCTGCGTGCGTATGCCGATCCCCTGGAAGCGTTGGCCCAAAGTGCCAGCGGCGCCCTGCTGATGAAGCTCGGCCTGTTCGAGGACCTTGCTGTCGCGTCGCTGATCTCGCACTCGTCGGCCGTTCCGCGACTTGCGAGCACCGAAGAGCACGAAGGGCACCCGGTCTACGCCTTCGAGGACGCCAACCGTGCTCCGGCTGTGGGAGCGCCGTGAGCAGGCGGTTGGAACTGCTGAGCCTGCCACTGGATCCGCTGGATTTGTCCGGCGCAGTGGAGACCACCTCGGCCTGGATCACGGCCGAGTCACGGACGCCTCGCACGGTCGTCACCCTCAATCCGGAGATCGTGGTGCAGTCGCAGCACAATGAAGCGCTGGCTCAGGCAATCCGTTCGGCGGACCTTGTGACGGCTGATGGTGTGGGGATCGTGTGGGCCGCCCGACAGCTGCTCGGCGAGACACTGCCCGGGCGCGCTCCCGGCATCGACATCGCCTTCGAGCTGATGGCGCGGCACGGCGCGAGTTTACGGGTCTTTTTGCTGGGCGGTCAGCCCGGTGTTCCAGAACTGGCCGCTCAGCAGGCCGTCCAGCGCTGGGGTGTGACGGTTGTCGGTGCTCACCACGGTTTTTTCGCCGCCGCCGAGGACCAGCGGATCGCTGAACTGGTGCGCGACGCGCAGCCTGACCTGCTGCTGACCGCGATGGGCGCAGCCCGGCAGGAAATCTTCAATCAGTATTGGGGCCTGATCATGAACGTGCCCGTGATGATCGGCGTGGGTGGGACACTCGACGTGCTGGCGGGAACCGCTCAACTCGCGCCGGGCTGGACGCGCCGAATGGGCGTCGAATGGATCTGGCGTGTGGCCGGGGACCGCCGCCGTTGGAACCGGGCGCCGCGTTTGGCCCAGTTTGTCCGTCTGGTGAGACGCGAACGGCGCCGACTGGCAGCGCGCGAGCAGGGACGCTGACCCGCCCGTATCGCGCCGACCGTGCAAAGCCGCAGACCGGCAGGCGACCGCCGCGCCAGGCGGTCACAGCTCGAAGTCACGCGGGCGGCGTTGCAGCCTTTGCTCCAGAAAACGCTGGTGGGCCAGCAGCGACAGGCTTTCGGAGCGCGCAGCGTCTTCCAGAACGCCTCGCACTGCCTCCTGCAGCATCGTCAGCTGCCCCATCAGCAACTCCCGTCCGGTTTGGCCGCCTTCCAGCACGACCGCATCGGTCGCCGCGCCGGGCAGTCGAAGATACGCGTTCACCGTGTCCGGCAGATATTGCCTTACCGCCTGGTGAAGCAGACGAGCGTACTCGCCGTCCTCCAGGGCCCGTGAATTCAGATAGGCGCCGGTCTCCTCGACGACGCGCTGAAACTCACGAACCGCGATGACGGCCTCAACTGGCAGATCAGCGGCCGTGCGCGACAGCAGCTCCTCGATACTCTTGCTTAGTGCGTCGTCCGCCTGTCCAGGCACCACCCGACCCGCCGCCGGCCGGGTGTCCCTCCTTTGAGCTGACCGTTTATCCAGGCACGTGTTATCCAGGCACGCGCCGCGCTGAGTGCCCAGACGTTCGTTTTCGCGTTGGTGCCCCCGCCGTGCCCTGCTTTCCCTGGGGCCGCTCAGCACCGAAAGAATCCAGATCAGCGTCACGAGGGCGGCCATGTTGACCAGCCAGAAGTTGGCCGTGAGAATCGCCAGGGCGGTCATGAGGAGGGCGGCTACAATCGGCCCCGGGAGTCTCTCGTCGCGTGAAGATCGGCGTACCAGCAGCGCCAGGGCGATCAGGGCGATGATGATCAGTAACGGCATGTCGCTTGGGGCTCCTTTCGGAATAGAAACTCGGACGGCAGGCGAGGAGCAGGGTCACGGATGCAAAGTACCCACCTGCTTGCTGCCCATTACGAGCGTTACGGTGCCTGGGTTCCGCCAGAGTTCGCCCAGGCCGGGCGCCGGACGCGCGCAATCCGGGCGTGGCGCCCGAACGCCAGACCGGCACTTCGTGTCCTGCCATCGGCAGGCGGAGCCAAGCGCGTGCTCAGGCCGGGTGAGTCCGCCCCGTCAGGGTTTCAGTGCAGGCGACGCGCAGCAGCGACAGCAGCTCGTCCAGCTCACGGTCGGTCGCGTTGAGCGGTGGCCCCAGCAGCAGGTGGTCACCGCGCCGGCCATCGAGCGCGCCACTTCCAGGGTACGTGATCAGACCATGCGCGAAGGCCGCTCGGCCGAGCCGCTCGGCCAGACCGGGATCGTCGTAGGCTTCCCGGGTGTCAGGGTCGCCCAGGACCAGGCCCAGCATCAGGCCCCGGCCGCGGACCTCCAGAATCTGTGAAAAATCCTGCGCAAGGTCGCGCAATCCCGCCAGCAGCGCGTCACCAGCACACCGGCTGCGTTCTACCAGATTCTGCTGTTCGATGACTTCGAGCACCGCGTCACCTGCCGCCAGGCTGATCGGGTGTCCGGCGTACGTGAACCCGTGCTTGAAAGCGCCCGAGCCCTCCATCACCGCCGCATGGACGTGGGGTGCGGCCAGCACCCCGGCCAGCGGCGCGTACCCGGCGGCAAGCCCTTTGCCAAGCACCAGCAGGTCCGGGGTGACGTGCCACTGGGATAGCGCGAACATCGAGCCTGCCCGCCCGAGGCCGCACATCACCTCGTCGGCGATGAACAGCACGCCGTGGCGTGCACAAATGCGCTGCACCTCCTGGTAGTACCCCGCAGCAGGGGAGAGGGCCGCGTCGGAGGCCCCAACCACCGGTTCGGCGATGAAAGCCGCGACCGACTCAGGCCCCAGCTGTAACAGCAGCGTCTCGAGCTGCCGCGCATCCTGCTCACCATCGACCCTGGGGTCAGGGCGCGGAATCTTCGGGAAGGCGTCCTCGTTCAGGAGTGGTCGGTACAGCGCGCGCCGTGCACCCATTCCGGAGGCGGCCAGCGCACCCAGGCTGGCACCGTGGTAGCTGGGTTTGCGTGTCACGATTCGGTAGCGGCCGCTTTCGCCCCGTTCGGTGTGGTACTGGCGGGCGAGCTTGATGGCACTTTCGACCGCTTCCGAGCCGCCTGACACGGCCCAGAAGCGGTAACCGTCCTGGGGGAGCAGGCCCGCGAGGCGCGCGGCGTAGCGTTCGTAGATCTCGCTGGTGAACTGGCTGCCGTGGACGAAAGGCAACGCGCGGGCCTGCCGGCCCAGCGCGTCGGCGATGCCCGGGTGCCCATGACCGATGTTGGCGACCAGGGCGCCCGACGCGCCGTCCAGATAGCGCTTGCCTGAAGCGTCCCACAAATACACACCCTGACCACGAACGGCCACCGGATAGGTCTTGGCCGAGCGGTGAAACACGCTGCTCACCGGTGGCCCGCCCCACGGAATGGCCGAGCGACGTGATTCGCTCCGTAAAGGAAAAGAAAAAGCACGCGTCGTCCTCAGTATTTCTGGGCGATGGTCTTGGACTGCAGGAACCAGAACAGGTAGTCCGGCCCTCCAACCTTGGCGCCCGTGCCGCTCAGGTTATAACCGCCAAAGGCGTGGGTACCGCTGAGCGCGCCCGTACATTTGCGGTTCAGGTACAGGTTGCCGACGTGAAAGCGTCGGCGTGCTTCGTCAAGCTTGTGCGGGTCCCGGCTGTAGAAACTGCCCGTCAGGCCAAATTCCGAATCGTTGGCCAGTTCCAGGGCGTGCTGCCAGTCGCGGGCGCGTGTGAAGGCCAGCACAGGTCCGAACAGCTCCTCACGAAACAGTCGCGAGTCGCGTGGAACCTCGCTGAAAATTGTGGGCTGGATAAATGCGCCGTCACAGTCTTCGACTTGAACCCGCTCACCCCCCAGCACCAGTTTCGCCTGCTGCTTGCCCTCCTCGATGGCACGCAGCAGGCGTTCTCCCTGGCGCATCTCGATGACCGGACCGACCTCGAAGGCCTCTTCACCCGGACCGACCCGCAACTGGGCGGCGCGCTCCACGACTTTGGCGAGCACCTCGTCGTACACGCTGTCCTCGACAATGGCCCGCGAGCAGGCGCTGCACTTCTGCCCGGCGTACCCGAACGCGGCCTGCACGATGCCCGTCGCGGCGGCATCGAGATCGGCGTCGGCGCAGACGACCGTGGCGTCCTTGCCGCCCATCTCGGCCATCACCCGCTTGAGCCAGATCTGCCCCGGCTGCACCCGTGACGCACGCTCGTAAATGCGCATCCCGATTTCCTTGCTCCCCGTAAAGGCCACCATGCGGACCCGGGGATGGTCCACCAGCGGATCGCCCATCTGGTCGTCCTCGCCGGTCAGGAAATTGACTACCCCTTTCGGCAAGCCGGCCTGCTCCAGAATTTCGAGCAGCAGCCAGGCACTCAGGGGTGCCTCGGACGCGGGTTTGAGCACCACGGTATTTCCGGCGGCGATGGCACCGAGGGCCATGCCCAGTGGAATGGCACTTGGGAAATTCCAGGGTGAGATGACCGCCACGACCCCGATGGGCTCGTAGATCATCGTGACGTGTTCGTCGGGCATGGGCTCGACCGGTTTGGGCTGGGCCCACTTCAGCGCTTCACGGGCGAAGATCTCGAAGTGGTCGACGCTCTCGGCCACCTCGCCGTCGGCTTCTGTCCAGTTCTTGCCATTTTCGAGTGTCATGACGGCGTTCAGTTCCATGCGCCGCGCGCGCAGCAACTGACCGGCGCGTTTCAGGATCGTGGCGCGCTGCAGAGGATCTGAAAATCGCCAGGTTTCGTATGCTTCGGCCGCTGCCGAAACGGCGCGCTCCAGGTGCTCACGCTGCGCTTTTGGAAAACGCCACACCACCTCGGCGTTCTGCGCGGGGTTGGTCACGGCGAAGGTGTCGGTCAGCTCGACGCGCTCACCCCCCAGGATCAGTGGAAAGGAACGGCCCAGGTAGGTTTGACGCACGTAGCGAAATGCCTCGCGCTGTCGTTCGGCCACCTCAGGGCAACTGAAATCAAAGTACGCTTCGTGGGTAAAGGGCAACAGACCCGCAATCAGGCTCATAGATCTCCTTTTGAACGCCGAAATGCGCTCGAAACATCAAGGTTTTTCTGAGCCTAACACGCGTTTTTTGCGCGGCGACCGTGTCTTGCCATGCGTCAAGAACTCCTCGAACGCACTTTGCAGACGCTTGCGCGCGGCGCACATCACTTTACATTTGCCGCAGTGGTGTTCGCCCCCACACCATTGTCGTCATCAGGTTGACGACCACCGCAGTGACGCTCCGCAGAGGTGGCAGCACCAAGCTGCGGTGAGCGGCCGGGCGAATCGTTGGAGCCCCGGCTTTACCCGGGGCCGACATCGCGCCTGACCGTGCAGATCACGGCGTTCGCGTCGAACCACTCGACACTTACCGGCTTTTCCTGCGCTATGGATGCCAGGTCTACCCTTTGATCATCTCGCGCGGGGGAAGCAGTTTCTTGCCGTGAAGGGGCGTGGACAGCACGATGCTGGTCGAGCAGGTGAAGCCCATCTGGATCAGTTCGCCCAGCAGCGCGTCGAGGGCCTGGACGTGCTCGACGGCCACCTTGATGATGCAGCTGTTGCCACCCGTGACACTGTGGACCTCCAGGACCCCGTCGCGCTTCTCCGACCAGCGCACCAGCTGCGGGTCACGCTGCCCGCTGTCCTGTACCCCGATAAAAGCGGTGATCGGTCGGCCGAGGGGCTCAGGAGCGACCCGCGCACCGTACCCCAGAATGACTCCCGCGTCTTCCAGCCGACGCACGCGCTCGGTGACCGCCGGGGCTGACAGGTCGACCCGCCGTCCAAGCTCGCGCATCGAAAGCCGTGCGTCCTGCTGAAGTTCGGTGAGGATCTTGAGATCGGTCGGATCAAGCTTCATGCCGGCATCTTATCAAACGTAAAGTCGGCGACTCATAATTCTGGGCTGCTGCTTCACGAAACCGCCGCGCGGCCGTGAAAAGCCCATTCAAAGTGTTCCCGGTTTCTTTCTAGACTAAACCTAACAACCGTTCGAACTGGTGGCGCGCTTGCGGATCGCGTTCGCCCACCAACGACCGTTCATTGAGAGGAGCGCTTATGCCGCTGCACCCGCAGGCCACCACCCGTTCACAACAGATGCTTCCCCGCAATCACCGCGCAGACACCTGGAGGGAGGTGCCCGACGAGCTGTGGTATGACTGGAAGTGGCAACTGAAGAACCGCATCAACTCCCTTGAAGAACTCGAAGCCATCCTCGAACTGACCGAGTCCGAGCGGCGTGGCATCAGCGCCGAGGGAATCTTCCGGCTGGACATCACCCCGTATTTCGCGTCCCTGATGGACCGGACCGACCCCACCTGCCCGATTCGGCGCCAGGTCATCCCAACGCACCACGAGCTGACTCCTTTCACCAGCATGATGGAAGACTCCCTGGCCGAGGACCGCCACAGCCCGGTGCCCGGCCTGGTTCACCGCTACCCGGACCGGGTGCTGATGCTGGTGACCACCCAATGCGCGAGTTATTGCCGCTATTGCACACGCAGCCGTATCGTGGGCGACCCCAGCGAGACCTTCAAACCTGCCGAGTATCAGGCGCAGCTCGACTACCTGCGGCGCACACCACAGGTGCGTGACGTGCTGCTCTCGGGCGGCGATCCCCTGACGCTGGCGCCCAAGGTGCTCTCCGGGCTGCTCTCCGAGTTGCGCAAGATCGAGCACATCGAGATCATTCGCATTGGCACGCGCGTGCCGGTGTTCATGCCCATGCGGGTGACGCAGGAACTGTGCGACGTGCTGGCCGCGCACCACCCGCTGTGGATGAACATTCACATCAACCACCCGCGCGAGATCACCCCGGAAGTCGCTGAGGCCTGCGACCGCCTGACGCGCGCCGGTGTGCCGCTGGGCAACCAGGCGGTGTTGCTGCGCGGGGTGAACGACCACGCGGTCATCATGCAGAAGCTGATGCGCGAGTTGGTCAAGATTCGCGTTCGCCCCTACTACATCTACCAGTGCGACCTCGTGCACGGCGCCGGACACCTGCGCACGACCGTCGCCAAGGGCCTGGAAATCATGGAGAGTCTGCGTGGGCACACCAGCGGCTACAGCATTCCCACTTACGTGGTCGACGCGCCCGGCGGTGGCGGCAAGATTCCGGTGATGCCCAACTACGTCCTGGCGCAAGGTGGCGACAAGCTGATTTTGCGCAACTTCGAGGGCTATATCGCCGCCTACAGTGAGCCGACCGACTATACCGGTCCTGACATGGCCGTGCCGCAGGACTGGGTTCGCCAGGAGCCCGGTCAGAGCGGCATTTACGGTCTGATGGAGGGTGAGCGGATCAGCATCGAGCCCAAGGAGTTCAGCGAGTCGCGCCACCGGCCCGGAGCGACCCAGCACCGCCTCAACAGTCGCGAGGACAAGTGGGCGGCTTATGGAGTGGGTCAGGCGGCCGCGAACACCGTGACCGACACCGCGCCGGACGGCATGCTCGATACCCCGCTGCACAGCGGCGATGACTGACCCTCGTGCCCCATAGCAAGGAATGAATCTGCCCGACTGCAGTGGACCGGGCGCCGAACCAGAACCCCACTGCTGCCAACACACTTGCGCTGAACGCCAATCGCTGAAAGCCCTGGCAAAGGAGCCCGCATGACCTTCACCTCGATTCGCCGCCCTGTGATCAATACCCCGCTTCCCGGCCCCAAGGCTGCAGAACTGCTCGCGCGCGACCGTGTGCGGTTGTCGACCAGCTACATGCGCCCGTACCCGTTCGTGCCCGACTTTGGCGAGGGTGTCTGGCTGACCGACGTTGACGGCAACACCATGCTCGACTTTATGGCAGGTATTGCCGTGAGCACCACGGGCTACAACCATCCGCATGTGGTGGCAGCCATCACAGAGCAGGCCCAGCGGTTTATGCACGTCTGCCTCACCGACTATCCCCAGGAGGTCACCACCTGCCTTGCCGAACGTCTGATTGCGCACGTCGCGCGTCCAGGTGAGCCCTGGCGGGCCTTTTTCGGCAACAGCGGCGCCGAGGCCGTCGAGGCCGCGGTGAAGCTGGCGCGCAACCACACTGGCCGCAGTCACATCATCTCCACGCTGGGTTCATTCCACGGCCGCACCTACGGCGCCATTACGCTGACCGGCAGCAAGACCAAGTACAAGCGTGGCTTTGGTCCCCTGCTGCCCAACGTCAGCCACATTCCCTACCCCAACCCGTTTCGTCCACCCTTGGGCAGCACGCCAGAAACCTGCGCGGACGCGGTGCTGTCCTATCTGGAAGACACGCTGTTTCAGACCGTGATCCCGGCTGACGAGGTTGCCGCCATTATCGTGGAGCCGCTGCAGGGCGAAGGTGGGTACATCGTGCCGCCAGCCGACTTTCTGCCCAAGCTGCGCGCCCTGTGCGACCGCCACGGCATCCTGTTGATCTACGACGAGGTGCAGGCCGGGATGGGACGCAGTGGGAAATTCCTGTCTTACCAGCACTTTTTCGAGGGCGGTGACGTGCAGCCCGACATCATCACGATGGCCAAGGGCCTGGCCAGCGGTATGCCCATCTCGTGCATGTTGGCACGCGAAAGTGTCATGACCTGGCCGGTGGGCAGCCACGGGAGCACCTTCGGCGGCAATCCGGTCGCGGCCGCAGCCGCGCTGGCGACCCTGGACTTGCTCGAAGGTCACGTGCGCCACCCTGGCTGTGGCGAGAGCCTGATGCACAATGCCGCCAACGTCGGGGATTTCGTGCTGGGCGAACTGCGCGCGATGCAACACGAGTTCGGCTTTCTCGGCGACGTGCGTGGCAAAGGCCTTTTCATCGGACTGGAGTTCGTCGGCACGAATGGTCGTGCCGATGGGGCACTGCGTGACCGGGCCAGCATGGCGATGTTTCAGCGTGGACTATTGAACCTCGATTGCGGCGAGAGCACGATCCGCATCAGCCCGCCGCTCATCCTGACGCGTAATGAGGCCGGGGTCGGCCTGGAATTGATGCGCGAAGCCCTGTCGAGCCTGTAGTTTCTGTACAACAGGCGAGCACGTGAGGAGGACCACCCGTGGCGGTGGTCCTCTTTTGTCATGCTCTGGGAATCGTCCGGTCGGTCAGGGCTGCGGGCCGCCAGGCGGGTCGCGGCGCTTGGTATTCGATACGCCCATGATAATTCCAAGCCCGACCAACACGATCGCGCCGACCATAATCCATGTCTGGCTCAGTCCGGCGACGCTTGCCCCGTAAGCCAGGCCGGCGACGAGAATAATGAATCCCAACATGTAAATGCCAAATGACGACATCGTTTCCTCCTTTGGGCAAATGGCCCATTTCAGGTACGGCTGCAGTTTAAGCTGAAGGCCAGGCCTGCTGAATTCCGCCATCCTTCAGGTGGCGTCAAAAATCAGTCAGGCCCGAGCGACCTGAAATGCGATGACCACCTGAGGACAATTCGTTCGGCTGAGGATGGTGGACCGTTACGGCAACTGCAGGGCGGGGGTGCAGCCTGGCTGCAGTTCGCCCAGTCT
The DNA here is from genome assembly GCF_000317835.1 of Deinococcus peraridilitoris DSM 19664. NCBI lineage: Bacteria > Thermotogati > Deinococcota > Deinococci > Deinococcales > Deinococcaceae > Deinococcus > Deinococcus peraridilitoris. The sequence continues at coordinate 3,686,183 of NC_019793.1, forward strand.
CCGCATAAGTGGGCAAATTATGTGGATAAAATTAAAAAGTTCTAAGTAATTCGCAACCATTTCCTGACCATAGATGTATAGCCTTTCTCAAGAACTATGAAATATACCCAAGCACTCACGTTGGTGATGTTGTTGACTGCCTGCGGGCAGCAGGTTTCTCCGAAGTCAGCTTCGGCAAGTGCTGCGGCTCAATCTCAGACCGTTCAGGCACAGAAAGCGGACAAGGATTCCAAAGCTGCCCCAGCTTGTCTGCTCGCGACGCCTGCTACCCCTATTTACACCGTGCAGGGACCCGGTGCCACAAGTCCGCTGGTAGGACAACCTGTCACCGTTCAGGGCGTCGTGGTGGGGGTATTCGAGAAACTTGGCGGCTTTTTTGTTCAGGATTACCTGGGAGACGGCAACCGGGCGACTTCCGACGGAATTTTCGTATTCGGCAAGCAGGCGGTGAAGGCAGGCGACTTCGTCAAGCTCAGCGGAACCGTGAGCGAGTTCAAGGGCGCCAACCAGACCGACTCCCAGACGCAGATCGACAAGGTGAGCAACCTGGAAGTCTGCGCGTCGGGCTACTGGGTGCAGTCGACCAAAATCAACCTTCCTGTTGCTTCGCGTGCACAGCTCGAAGCCTTCGAGGGCATGGCCGTGCATTTCGAGCAGACGCTCACGGTGACCGAAGTGTTCGCGCTCGGCCGCTTCGGGGAACTCTCGCTGTCGGCCGACGGACGCCTGTTCAATCCCACCAACGGCAACACGGAATCGACCCTGGAGCAGAACAAACTGCGCCGGATCATTCTCGACGACGGCAGCACCGCTTCAAATCCGGTGCCCACGCCTTATCTCAGCGACCCGTCGTCGAGCGGCACCCGCCGCGTCGGTGACACTGTCAAGAAGCTGTCCGGCATCCTGAGCTTTGCCTTCGACCAGTACCGCATCCAGCCCACTGCCGAGCCGCAGTTCGTCAACGCCAACAAGCGCACCGCGCGCCCCAAGGACGTCGGGGGCAGCCTCAAGGTCGCCAGTTTCAACGTGCTGAACTATTTCACGGATTTCGGCCAGCGCGGCGCGAACAACGCGGCCGAGTTCGAGCGGCAGCAGGCCAAGATCGTGGCCGCCATCACGGCCATCGACGCCGATGTGCTGGGGCTGATCGAAATGCAGAACAACGGTGACGTGGCCCTGCAAAACCTCGTCGCTGCCCTCAACGCGGCCTATGGCAGCGAAATCTACCGTGCCCTCCTGACCGGTACCCTCGGCACGGACGCCATCAAACAGGCCATCATCTACAAGCCGGGCAAGGTCAACCTGATCGGACGGTACAAGACCGACAGCAGCAGCGTGCTCGACCGGCCGACCCTCGCCCAGACCTTTCAACACGTCGGCGGCCACGGTGTCTTCACCGTGGCCGTAAACCACTTCAAGAGCAAGGGTTGCGGCACGGCAAGCGGTGAAAACGCGGATCTGGGACAGGGTTGCTGGAACGCGAAGCGCGTACAGCAAGCACAGGCCCTGGTGGAGTTCGCGGAAAAGCTGCGCGCGGAGAGCGGCGACACCGATGTGCTGATGATCGGTGATTTGAACGCCTACGGTGCCGAGGACCCCATCAGGACACTGCAGGGCGCGGGCTTCGAGAGCCTCAACCTGCGCGTTCCGGCCGAAGAGCGCTACTCGTACGTGTTCGACGGCCAGAGCGGCTACCTCGACCACGCCCTGTCGACGGCCAGCCTGTCACCCCAGGTCAGCGGCATCACCGAGTGGCACATCAACAGCGACGAGCCGATCGTGCTCGACTACAACCTCGAGTTCAAAACGGACGACCGCTTTGCCGCGACGCCGTACCGCTCGAGCGACCACGACCCGGTCGTGGTTGGTCTGCAGCTGAACGCAGACCCGCTGCGGGCTGCCCAACCCTACGTCAGCGTCACGGCGCCGGTCCGTGCCCAGGCCGGTCAGGATGTCGAATTGCAGGTCGCTGCCGAGCCGGGCCGTGGCAGCAGTCTCCAGTCCCTGGAGATCAACTGGGGCGACGGGCAGATCGACACCCTGCAAAGCGGCACCACGAGTGCAGTGCACGTTTATGCCAGCGCTGGCACCTACAACATCACCGCGACGGCCTCCGATGTCAGCGGCGCGGTATCCAGCCACAGCGCCACGATTACCGTCAGTCCGGCGCCTTCCTCGAACGACGGCAAGGTCGTGATCAGCCAGGTCTACGGCGGCGGTGGCAACTCCGGCGCCACCCTCAAGAACGATTTCATCGAGCTCCACAATCTGGGAAGCACCCCGGTCTCGCTTGAGGGGTGGTCGGTGCAGTACGCTTCTGCGTCTGGCTCCACGTGGCAGAAGACCAACCTCGGCGGCATCGTCGCGCCCGGCGGATACTACCTGATCCAGCAAGCTGCCGGAGCGGGCGGCACCGAGAGCCTGCCTGCTGCGGACGCGACCGGTAGCATTGCTATGGCCGCGAGTGCAGGCAAAGTCGCACTCGTCAAGACCACCACCGCCCTCACCTGCGGCGCGACCTGCGCGGGTGACGCCAATGTCGCCGATTTTGTCGGGTACGGCGCCAGCAACAACTTCCTGGGCGCCGCGCCCGCGCCCGCCCTGAGCGCCACCGCGTCCGCCCTTCGCAAGGCGGGACGCTGCCAGAACACGCCCGACAACGGCGCCGACTTCGCTACCTTCACCCCTGCGGTAGCCAGCACCTTCAACAGCGCCAGCCCTGCCAACACCTGCCCCTGAGCGTCAACCCGAAAGCGCCCGCTCCTAACAGAGCGGGCGCTTCGCAGTCCAAATTCGGGTCAGGTACGCTCCGCACCGTCTTTCAGCCACAGGCGAAATGCCTCGTCCATGGCCTCGAAGCTCTTCCCAAAAGAGGCGGTGCTGGCCTCACCGAGGTCTGCTCCACGCGCAACACGCTCCATGAAGTCGGTCAGGGCGCCCATGCCATGCAGTTCTACGGCGAAGCGCACAAAGGCGTACCCTTGCGCGTAGACATAACCCCATAAGGCGTCAGGTGTCGACTCGAAGACCGCCAGACGCGAAAATTCAGGCAGCTCTCCGCGCTTCTGCCAGTTGGCCGAACGTTGCAGGTACGTCTCACGCTGCGTTGCGGGCCAGCCTGTCGACGCGACATACTGGGCGATTCCTTCGTGCAGCCACCACGGGAGGCGCGCCTGACCCGCGCCATAGCGCTCGAAGACGGCATGGTGCGTGAGTTCGTGCAGCAGGGTGCTGCGCGACCCGGGCCAACCGGGCCGCGCCAGCTTGACGGCCTCGCCCGGTTCGTTCCAGCCCGCGACAGGCTGCAGCGACAGCTGCACGCTCGCGGAGAGCGCTTCGGAAGACGAATACAGCTTGAGCACCGGTTGTGGCGCTGCCGGAAAGCCCAGTTCACGCGCAACCTGTGACTGGAGCGCGCCCAGCTCAGAGGCCATGGCTCGGGCGGTGGCTTCCTGCTGGTCTTGCCACAGGACCCGTGCACCGCCGACCTGCACTTCATTCCAGCGTTCCCCCGCATAACGCCACGCCCCGTTAACCTTTCGAAACTCCGCGGCGAACGTGGCGGAGCGGGCAGTCTCCTCCCGCCGCCACGCCCAGCGAAGGTCGGCGTACGCAACTGCGTCCTCGACCGCGATGTTGCTCGCAGTGATGGTCAGGGACTTCGGTGGCTTGCTTTGCCAGTCCCGCACGAAGTTGCGGTGCTCAGCGGCGAACACCGGCTCGCGCAGATCCACCAGCCGCAGGTAAGCCGGCCCATCCCCGCGCGAGATGGTGGCTTCCATTTCGCGCACGACCTGCTCGACGCTGGCGCGCTCGTTGACCTGAGCCAGCGCCAGCGGTGCGGTGGCAAACGCCACGGTGAGGCACACCCGGCCGAATACGAATTGCAGCATGGTTGCATGCTAGAGCGTGGGTCCTGGGCTGCATGAGGTGGAGGCGAGAAGAAGAGAAGGACCGGGGCGCTGCGTGGCATGCTGGGCACGATGACCCGCAGACCCGCAGGCGATGCCTTCGCCCTGATTTTCGATATGGACGGCGTTATTGCCGATACGGTGGAATATCACTACCAATCGTGGCAGCGCCTCGCCGACGAGGAGGGCATTGTGTTCTCCCGCCCCGACAATGACCGGCTGCTGGGGCGCTCGCGCCGTGAAGCGCTCGGGGTCTTGCTGGGCGCACGGACGCTGAGCGAGACGGAAGAGCAGGCATGGATGAGGCGCAAGCAGGACTATTTCCTGGAAGCCCTCACACGTTCGGACTTCGGACCCGACCACGCGCTTCCGGGCGTACGTGAGTTGCTCAGCGAGGCCCGCCTGCACGGGGTGCCCACCGGCCTCGCCTCATCGAGTCGCAACGTCACCATCGTGCTTGAAATGCTTGCGCTACAAAGCGCCTTTGATGTCGTTGCCGACGCTTCGGTCGTGGCGAACCTCAAGCCAGCACCGGACGTTTTTGTTTGGGTCGCGGGGCGTCTCGGTTTCCCCCCACGTCAGTGTGTCGTCTTTGAAGACGCGCCCGCCGGAGTGCAGGCTGCATTGTCCGGAGGCTTTCAGGTGGTGGGCCTGGGGCCGGTTTCGCGGGTTGGCGCTGCGCACCGGGTGTTGACCGACTTGGGCGGCTCGCGCCTCGCGGATTTCGCTCCGCCCTGGCCAGGCCCGTCCGGTACCGAAACGGGCGGCAACCTGCTCTCTTGAAGTGGCTCTGTCGCGGCGCTCATGCAGGGCGCTAAACTCGAAAACGATGACCGAGCACCGCAAGACCGCCCTGATCACCGGCGCCACCGGAGGCATTGGCAGTGCTCTGGCCGAGTGCCTCGCGTCGGACTATCACCTCATTCTGGCCGGGCGTGACGGGGCCAAGCTGGCCGATCTCGCCGAGCGTTTCCCTGAAGCCCGCGTGCTGGCGCTGCACCTCGACCAGCCGGCTTCGCTGGCCGACGCGGTACACGGCATCGACCGTCTCGATGCCTTGATTCACAATGCCGGCGTGGTGGACCTGGCCACCGTCGAAGCAGCCTCACTGGATGAATGGCAACGGACCCTGACCATCAATCTGGTGGCCCCGGCCGAACTGACCCGGCTGCTGCTGCCCGCCTTGCGCGCCGCGCGTGGCCACGTGCTGTTCGTGAACTCGGGGGCAGGCCTCACCGCCAATCCGGGCTGGGGCAGCTACGCAGCGAGCAAGTTTGGCTTGCGCGCGCTGGCCGACGCCCTGCGTGGTGAGGAAGCACCTCACGGGGTGCGGGTAACCACCGTGTACCCCGGGCGCACGGCCACCGACATGCAGCGCAAGGTCCGGAACCAGGAGGGCGGCGAGTTTGTGGCAGAGGCCTACATTCGTCCCGACAGCGTAGCCAGTACGATTCGCGCCGCACTGCTGCTGCCACGCGACGCCCACCTGACGGATCTGACCGTGCGCCCGGGAAGCTGAACACCCATGACGGAAATCGCGCGCGGCGCGGGCAGGCGGGCGCTCCCGGCACTGCCCGCGCCGCTGGCAACTGGTTGACTTACACGCGACTGCGTGTCGTGTAGCCTTCGCGTTCCAGCAGTTCGCGCGCCTTCTCCACCTCTTCGGGCATCTCGAATCCCAGACGGACGCTGCCGCCCTGCTCGCGGATTGCCAGCACCTCGATGTCCTTGATGTTGATGCCTGCGAAGCCCACGATCTGCGTGATGCGCCCGAGCTCCCCCGCCTTGTCCTCGACCGCGACCAGCAGGTCGTGTCGGGGGGGCAGCAAACTGCGACGCACGATCGGCAGGCTGTCGCGGGTGCGTTTGCTTTCCCGGGCCGCTTCGAGCAGCTCCTCGGGAGCGCCGAGCTGGGCTTCCAGGTGGTCGAGTTCCCGGCGAAAGCGTGACAGTGCGTCGCGGAGCGCTGCACGGTTCTCGACGATCATGTCACGGCTCATACGCGGATCGCCGCTTGCTACCCGGGTCAGGTCTCGGAAGCCGCCCGCAGCCAGCAGGGCCAGCCGTTCGTCACGCGCGACCATGTGGGTGAGTGCCAGGCTGGTGAGGTAGGGAAGGTGCGAGATGGTCGCCACCAGCTGGTCGTGCGCGTGTGGCGGCATCACTACCGGCGCGGCACCGAGACTTTCTACAAAGCCGCGAATCCTGCCCAGCGCGGGCAGCGGCGTGTTCTCGGTGGGAGTGAGGACCCACACGGCGTTCTGCAGCAGCAGCCCGCTGGCGTGCTCGACACCCGCCCGTTCGCTGCCCGCCATCGGATGACCGGGCACGAAATTCGGCAGGTCCTGCAATTGCTCGCTGACCGGGCCCTTGACGCTGCCCACGTCGGTGAACAGCGCGTCCTTGCGGGTAAAGCGGGCGATGCGGCGTCCCAGTTCGGGCAGCGCGCTGACCGGCGCCGCGAGCACGACCAGGTCGACCTGTTCGAGCCACGGGCCGGGATCGAGCTGTGCCTCGTCGATCACGCCCAGGGCGATGGCGTTGTTGAGCACCTGCGCGTTCTGGTCAAGGCCGATCACGCGGTCGGCCAGCAACAGGTTCTTGACGCGCAGGGCGACGCTGCCGCCGATCAGGCCCACGCCGGCGATCAACACCGTGGGAAACGGACGAGCGGACGATTCTTGCGGGGCGGACATGCGCGCAAGTGTAATACAAAGGGCCAGCGTGTGCAGCGAGACACGTCTGCCCAGGGCCGGTCCGGGCGCCCTGGTGTTCATGCCGCAGCTCTTCGGCGCGCATGGTACGCTCCCGTCATGTTCACATCCGATCTTTCTGAAACTTTCGAGCGGGCCCGCCGTGACCTGGCGGATCTGGTCAAACTGCAAAGTGTGAGTGCGCAGGGCCGTCAGCTGCCCGAGACGGCGGACGCGGTAACGGTGCTGCTGGAGGCTGAGGGTTTTACCGTCAAGCGCTATGAGGGCCAGGTGGCCCCGGTGCTGATTGCCGAGGCAGGCCAGGGCGCGCGTACCGTGCTGCTCTACAACCACTACGACGTGCAGCCGGAGACGCCGCTGGAACTGTGGGACAGCCCGCCCTTCGAACTGACCGAGCGGGCGGGCCGACTTTACGGACGCGGTGCGAGCGATGACAAAGGTGAACTGATTTCACGGCTCGGCGCCCTGCGGGCACTGAAGGCGTCCTGCGATGGTGAGCTGCCCTTTCGGGTGCGCTGGTTGATCGAGGGTGAAGAGGAGATCGGCAGCCCCAGCTTGGCCAGGATCGTGCGTGAGCACGCCGATGAGCTGCGCGCTGACTTCTGCTGGTGGGAATTCGGCACCATCGATCCGGCCGGTCGCCCGGTCCTGTACGCGGGGCTCAAGGGCATCTTGTGCCTGGAGCTGCGCGCCCGGGTGGCGCAGTCCGACTTGCATTCGCAATTCGGCGCGGTCGTGGACAATCCGCTTTACCAGCTGGCGCGGGCGCTCTCGTCGATGCGCGACGAGCAAGGCCGGGTGACGATCGAGGGCTTTCATGACGACGTGCGTCCTGCGTCGGAGGCCGACCTGGGTGCGGTGTCGCGCATTCCGGATGAGTCGTCCGCCCTGCAGGAAACTTACGGCATCACCGGGTTTCTGGGGAATGCGAGTGGCGCGGAATTCTACCGGCGTCTGGCCCTTGAGCCGGTCCTGAACATCAACGGCGTGCATGGCGGTTACGGTGATGCGGGGAGCAAGACCGTATTGCCGGCAACGGCGTTTGCCAAACTGGATTTTCGTCTGGTGCCCGACCAGTCGCCTTCGCGGGTTGCGCAACTGGTGCGCGAGCATCTCGCGCGCATCGGCCTGGCCGATGTCGAGGTGGTTGAACTCGAATCGCACGAAGAACCCGCCCGCTCGGACCTGACCCATCCACTGGTACAACTGGCCGTCGCAACAGCACGCGACGTGTACGGAGCCGAACCGGTACTGCACCCGTCGAGCGGGGGCAGTGGTCCGATGCATCCCTTTATCGAATACCTGGGAATGCCGGTGGTGGCCATGGGCATCGGGAACCTGGGTGGTCGGGTCCACGCACCCAATGAAAATATCCGCCTGGAAGACTTTCAGAACGGCATTCGCTTCGGCGCCGAGTTCTTCCGGCGCTTGGCGCAGTACTGACCTGCACCCCATTTGGAATTTTGGATGCAGTACAATTTGCCGGATGACAACGCATGACGCGGGCAGCCCGGGCTGTCCGCCGGAATCGAGGCTGGTGTGAATCGACCCCTGATCATGATGCTTTCCGGCGCCCTGCTTGCGGGCGCTTCCGTCTCCTGCGCGCAGGCGGGTGCGAGCCCCGCTGCCGAACTGCCGCTCGGTGAGCAGGCCCGGGTATTTCCTGGTGCCAGCGACATCCGAGTTCAGCGTGCCGCCGACGGCCGCATCACCCTGTCGGGCAAGCTCGATGGTGTGGCGTTCGCGGCCAAATTGCCCGCTGTCTGGAACAAGAGCACCCTGCTGTATGCGCACGGTTATGTGCAGCCCACGTCTAGCGAGCCGGACCCGGCGCAAACCGTGGAGAGCGCTTTCCTGAACACACCGCTCAACCAGGGATACGCCGTTGCGGCCTCCGCTTACCGCAAGACCGGGTACGCCGTGAACAGTGGGATCGAGCGTACCGCGCGTCTGAAAGCGTTTATGGATACCCTGGGCTCGGTGCGGGCCTACGCGGTCGGTCACTCGATGGGCGGCAACATCGTGGTGGGCCTCGTCGAGAAGTTTCCGAACGCGTTCGTGGGTGCGCTGTCGCTGTGCGGCGTCACGGGCGGCTGGTATGAGGAACAGCGGTACCTGACAGACTTTCGGCTGATCTATGACGTCCTTACGCGCAACACGCCCTACGCCTTGCCAGGCAGCGGGAACATCCTCGAACCCCATCCGGGCCTGACGGTCGAGGCCGTGCAGAAATCCGTCGGGAATCTGTTCGCCTCAGCAGCCAGAAACGCCACTGGTCCGGAGGCGCAACTCGTGGGCGCGGTGGCGGGTTTTGCGGGCGCCCATCCCGATCCGGTCTCGTTTGTCACTGCGCTGGCAGGAAGCGCTTACGGTCTAACCGACTCGCTGGCCACCACCGGTGGAAACGCCTACAGCAATGTCGGCAAGCGGTACCAGAGCCGAGACCCGCGCTTTGCGGGTTTGGAAGCGCGCGTCAACTCCGGAGTTGAGCGCCTGCAGGCTGATGCGCGGGCCGCCGACTATCTCCGCGCCAACTATTCACCGATGGGACGGTTCACGGCCAAGGTGCTCAGCGTGCACAACACCATCGACCCACTGGTGCCCTACGAGCATGCGGCGATCTTTCGGCGCACCGTCTCGGCGGCGGAAAATCTGGACAATCTGGTGCAGCAGACCGTCGACCCTTTGCCCTGGCAGCAGGCCAGCGTGACCAACTCCGGGCACTGCCATTTCTCCAAGCGCGAGCACGATATCGCCTGGGAGACCCTTCGGCTGTGGACGGAGCACGGCGTCAAACCACAGGACGGCAAAAACATCACCGCCAAGTAACCAGGCAGAGACTGTTTTGACCACGCTGCCCCGTTTCCAGCCGCGTGGTCAAAAGCAAGAGGGACCCGATCGGGTCCCTCTTGCCTTGTTCCAGCCTTACTGAAGCGCGACGATCTTCTCGAGTTCGGCGCTGCCTTTGTACTGGGTCGTGGGGTTGAGCCAGCCCTTGAGTTGCACGCGGTAGGTGCCTTCAGCCGGGGTGGGAATCACCACTTCTTCCGAGACGCTCGCTCCCTGTGCGCTGGAAGCGATCAGCTTGCCGGCCGGATCGTACACGTACAGGTCAAGGTCGTAGGCGGGGTTGCCCCAGTCGGTCTTGATTTTCAGGGCAGAGGCGCCCGAGGGAACGGTCACGTTGTGGTTGTCCTCGCCTGCCACGGGGGTGCCGTCCACGGTGGTGCCGACGGTGCCGCTCCAGCTGTCGAGCGCGGAGCTCTGCACGGTGGTACGGCTTCCGGCGGTGCTGGCGGCCTTCTCGACTGCCGCGTAGGCGTTGGCGTATCCGGCACCAACTTCCCACACCTCAAGCTGGCGGCGCTCACCGGTGACGGTGAACATCGGATCGGCAGTGCTGGTCACGGCCGCGAGCACGCCGTCGAGGTTCAGGCTGGGGTTCACCTCCAGCATCAGCGCGGTCACACCGCTCATATGCGGTGTGGCCATGCTGGTGCCCGAGATCGAGGAGTACATCGGCTCGGGCGAGGTGCCGTCCATGCCCAGGTAGGGATCGACGATCGGACCCGAAATGGCGCGCGCGGCAACGATGTTCACGCCGGGCAGCACGATGTCGGGGTGGTGATACTGGTCGCCGGGAATGCCGCGGCTGGAGAAGTTCGCCAGTTCCCCCGGAACACCCTTGCGGACGCGCGGGTTGGTGGCGGTGAGGGTGTTCTTCGCGTGTCCGGCGCCCACGCTGATCACGCAGGGGCTGGCACTGTAGGGATTGAGGGTGTTTTCGCGGGGGCCGCTGTTGCCGGCCGCGAAGTTGACGATCATTCCGAAGTCGTATGCGCGCTTCGAGGCGATGCTGATCGGGTTGAACGGTGCGAAATTGCTGCCCGAGGTCCCCCAGGAGTTGCTGATGATGCGCACGTTGTAGGTTTCGCGAACGTCGGGCCGGAAGACGTAGTCAAAGCCCTGCAGCGCGTACAGAATGCTGATCGCGTCGCCCGCGCCCACGCCAACCAGGCTCGCGCCGGGCGCGACACCCTTGTACTTGCCGCCCGATTGCGTGCCGCTGCCCGCGATTGTACTCGCGACGTGCGTGCCGTGTCCGCTTGTCAGGTCAGAGTTGGGCGTATCGACGTAAAGGGCCCCGGCAAGGCCCGGCGCGATAATGGGGGCGGCGATCTTGATGTTCTTGACGAGGTTGGGGAAGTCGCCGTGTGTGCCGTCGATGCCCGAGTCGATCACGGCCACACCGACGCCCTTACCGGTCGTCTTGAAGGCGGTGCGGGCGGCGTCGGCCTTGATGTAGGCGATGCTCTGGTCCAGGAAGTATTGCAGCGGACGGTCCTGGTAGATCGAGAGCAGGCCGTATTGCTGCAGGTTGGTCTTGAGGGTATCGACGAGCTCGCGCGTGATGGGTGCCTGAAGGGCGATCATCGGCAGTTCGCCAAACGCGCCGAGGCCGTCGCCGAGCTTGATGTTCAGTTTGCTGCTCACGAAGTCGACGGCGGGGGAGACGGCATCGTCGAAGTTGAAGGACAAGATCAGCGTGCCCACCTCACCGTTGTAGTCGATGCTCGGATCGATCACCGCGTTGGTGGTGGCGGTGTTCGCGCTGGGCGAGGAATACAGTGCCATGCACTCGCTTGGCGGGGGCGTGGTAGGGGTCGGCTCCACGATTTTTTTCTTGCCACCCTTGTTCGAAAGCGTATCCGCGCGGGCAGCGCTGTCTTGCGCCGCGACCTGTTTGTTCGATTGCTGGCCGCAGGATGCCAGAAGAAGGGTAGTGGACAGCACCACGACAGAGAGTTTGCAGTTCATGGGGATTCTCCTTGAGTTGGACTGTCTTTACCCTAGGTAGTCACCCTCAAATTCCACTCAAAAGTTCACAGCAGGAGCTGGCCCTGCACACCGCGCGAAAATGGCGAGAACGTTGTCCAGGACAGCGATTTCTGCCTTGTGCGCTCAAATGGGCCAGGCTGGTGGGTAAAAGACTCAAGCGTGTATGAAGTGGTTCTCGGGCAAAGATTGGTTTTATGAGAAAATATGTTGACTTTATGAAAGTCTGCGCCTTACACTGAAACGGTCATCGGGCTTTTCATCGTCTCGGAGGTTGTTCGTGGAAACGTTGCGCGTGTCCGGCAAGTCCCGCCCTAATGCCGTTGCCGGGGCGATTGCCGCCCTACTTCGCACTCAGGGTGAAGTAGAAGTTCAGGCCATCGGACCGGCGGCGGTCAATCAGGCGGTCAAGGCCATCGCCATCGCGCGGGGCTATATCGTGCCCGACCAACTCGACCTGCAGACTCAGCCGGCCTTTGTCAAACTCGATCTGGAAGAAGAAGAACGCACGGCCGTGCGTTTTACCATCGCTTCTTACAAAACCCAGTAATTGCCGCTCAACAGGGTGCCGGGCAACTGCCCGGCACCCTGTTGAGCGCTTTCTCATGAAACTTGATAGCACTACGCTAAGATATGTATGGAGGACCGACAATGAGCTACTACCTGCTGATGATTCTCCTGTTCGGCGTGTCCATGCTCGTACAGGCGTACCTTTCCAACACGTATGGCCGGTTTTCGAAGATTCGCAATGCCCGCAACCTGACCGGGGCAGACGTGGCCCGGCTGATTCTCGACGAAAACGGCCTGGCGCACGTGCCGGTCGAGCGGGTGCCCGGTCAGTTGACCGACCACTACGATCCGCTTAAAAAAGTCGTACGTCTTTCCGAGACGAATTACGACGTGCCCAGCCTGGCCGCCGCTGCGGTCGCCGCTCACGAAGTTGGCCACGCCATTCAGGACAAGATCGGATATCCGGCACTGGTGCTGCGCGCGCGCATGCTTCCTGCACTGCAGCTGGGTGCCAACTTCGGCCCGCTGCTCATTCTGGCCGGCCTGTTCCTGAACGTGGCCGGGCTCTTCTGGCTGGGAATCATTGCCTTCGCAGCCGCAGTGCTGTTTCATCTGGTGACCCTTCCGGTCGAGTTCGATGCCAGCCGTCGAGCGCTCGCAAGTCTCTATCAGCGCAGCTACCTCTCGGCAAACGAGGTAGGCGGAGCGCGCAGCGTGCTGACCGCCGCTGCACTGACCTACGTCGCCGCCTTTGCTATCGCACTGGCGCAGCTGGTGTACTTCCTCGGCATGGCCGGCGGACGGCGCGACTGACCCTCGCTCCGAGCGGTCCAGGCCAGTTGATACCACACAGAGGCGCCCTGACTGGGCGCCTCTGTGTCTGATACAAGCGTGCGGAGCCCTCGCGTTGCGTACAACGGGTCCGGGGCGACGCAAGCCCGGTCTCGTCCTCTACACTGTTCGGTACTGTGACGGACGACGCTGTTTCCTCCTTCAACCCAGCTCGCGCACTGGCTGTCCGGGTGCTGGCGCAGGTTCTGATCGGTGAGCGGTTTGCCGCACCCACCCTGGACGAAGCCCTCTCGAAAGCGCGCCTCAGCACGCGCGACGCGGGCCTCGCCACGCATATCGTGTATGGCAGCCTGCGCTATCACCTGACGCTCGAGCGCGCGTTGCAGCCGCTGCTGCGCTCGAATACCCAGAACAAGGTCAAAGCGCTCCTGCTGGCGGGCGCTTTTGAAAAGCTGATTCTCGAGACACCCGGGCACGCGGTCGTCAATGAATACGTCAATCTGGCCAAGCGGGATTTCGGCCGCCTGTCCGGCCTGGTCAACGCGGTGCTCCGCCGGGTGAGCGCACCCACACCCAGCGCCGAAACCGAACTGAGCCTGCCCGGCTGGCTGATCACGGCCTTCGAGAATGCCTACGGTGAAGGGGCCGAAGCGGTCATGCGCGATTTCTTGCAGCCCTCACCGCTGTGGTTGTGGCTGACAGGTCAGGGCGTGCGCGACCTCGAAAGCGAGGGCGCGGCAGTCGAACCGGGCTTTGGCGACGTGTACCGCGTGACCTTGGCGAAGCCCTTGCGTGCCTCGAGCGCCTTTGTGCGCGGCGAGGCGCAACCGATCAACCCCGCGTCCTTTGCAGCCGTCGAGGCGCTCGGCGACGTCCGCGGCGAGCGGGTGCTGGATCTCGCCGGGGGTGCGGGCGTCAAGGCCGCCATGCTGGCCGCCCGGGGTGCGCATGTCACCAGCGTCGACGTCGATGCCCGCAAGCACAAGGCGGCGCGGGAGAACCTGAGCCGACTGCGGTTACAGGCCGAATTTCTCGACGCCGATCTCCGAGAAGCCCCACGGATCGAGGGCGCGGACTTCGTCTTGCTCGACGCTCCCTGCACCGGCAGTGGTACCCTGCGGGCCCATCCGGAAATCAAACTTCGCCTCACCCCGCAGGCTGTCGAGGAGATGGCCGCGTTGCAGGCACAGCTGCTCCAGAGCGCCGCGAGCCTCGTGCGCCCGGGTGGTTCGCTGCTCTACAGTGTCTGCTCGGTGATGGAGCATGAAGGACCAGGCGTGCTGCGTGTCTTCCTTCAGCGGCATCCGGAATTTGAAGCGAGTGGCCTGTCGATTGCCGTTCCCAGCGTCCAGGACAAGTTTGGCGTCCGGACCCTGGCCGTCGGCGGCCTCGACGGATTTTACCTCTCCAAGCTGCGCCGCCTGCCCTGAATCACAGGCTGCGGAAGTCGAAGGTGCCTGCGGTCCCGGGCACGCCGTCACCCGTCAGTCGGCCGGTCCGGAATTGACACCGGCCATCATCAGTCCGAGCCGCTCTTCGGTGGCTTCGCCGGCCGGAACTTCGCCCACAATTTTCCCTTCGAACATCACCAGAATCCGGTCGGCGAGGTTCATGACTTCTCCCAGGTCGGCACTGACCAGCAGCACCGCGAGCCCCTCGTCGCGGGCTGCCACGATCTGCTTGTGAATAAACTCGATGGCGCCGATGTCGACACCTCGGGTGGGCTGACTGGCCAGCAGAATTTTTGGGTTTTTCTGCATCTCGCGCGCCACGATCAGTTTCTGGGCATTGCCGCCCGAGTAGCGCCCGGCCGGCAGCGTCGTCGAGCGCGGCCGCACGTCGTACTGTGAAGCCAGGTCGAGCGCGTTTTTCTGGATTTTCTCCAGGTTCAGCAAGCCCAGGGGGCCGGCAAACGGTTTTTCGTCGTGCAGGCCCAGAATCAGGTTCTCAGCAGTTGACATGTCGAGCACCAGGCCACGTTCGTTGCGGTCCTCGGGAATGTGCGCCACCCCGGCCTCGCTCACCGATCGGGCATTCACGGTGGACAGCGTGCGTCCCAGGTAGCGAACGGTCCCCCCGGCCACCGGGTGCAGTCCGGTGATCGCCTCGACCAGCTGGCTCTGACCGTTGCCCTCCACCCCGGCAATACCCACGATTTCGCCGGCGCGTACGTCGAAGCTCACCGAATCGACCACGTTCGTTTTACTCTCGTTCTGCACGACCAGGTCACGCACTTCCAGGGCCACTTCCTGCGGGCGCGCCGGTTGCTTGGCAACGCTCAGCACCACGTCCCGGCCCACCATCATGCGCGCCAACCGTTGCGGCGTGGCACCCTCGGTGGGCACAGTGCCGATCATCCTGCCGTCGCGGATCACGCTGATTTCATCGCTGATGTGCAGTACCTCCTGCAGCTTGTGGCTGATGAAAATCACGGCGTTGCCTTCCCGGGCGTACTGGTTTTTGAGAAAGTCGAACAGCTCGTCGGTTTCGCTGGGCGTCAACACCGCCGTCGGCTCGTCCAGAATCAGAATGCGCGCGCCGCGGTAGAGCGTCTTGAGAATTTCCACTTTCTGTTGCAGGCCCACGGGCAGATCCTCGATCCGGTCATCGGGATCGAGGGCAAAGTTGAATCGCCGGATCAGCTCGGCGACCTTTTTACGCGCCGCTGCAAAGTTGATGGAGGTGCCACGGGTGGGTTCGGCGCCCAAAATGACGTTTTCGGTCACCGTGAGCGGATCGACCAGCATGAAGTGCTGGTGGACCATGCCGATTCCGAGGGCGATGGCGTCCTTGGGATCGTGCAGATGGACCACCTGACCGTCCACCGCGATTTCACCGCTGGTGGGTGGCTGCATTCCATAAATGATCTTCATCAGCGTACTCTTGCCCGCTCCGTTCTCACCGACCAGCGCGTGGACGCTGCCCCACTTCACCGTCATGCTGATGTTGTCGTTGGCCAAGACCAGGGGAAAACGCTTGGTGATACCGCGCAACTCGATGGCGTCCGGACTGCGGTGTGAGGGCTGACCAGACTGTGCTGGCGCGTTGATCGTCATACACTCATCTTAGGACACCCGGTATGCGGGCGCGGCGTGAGGCCGATTTTCGCCCGTTTCGAACGGATGGTCCGGGCCGGCGAGGATTCGTACGAGGAGCGACCGCAGCGTCATATTTGTGCGTCGGTCCAGGACACGATCTGTCACACTGAGGCATGGAGACAGTCCACATCATGCGCGCCGCGCTCGGCGGCGCCGAGAGCTTCTGGCTGGCCGTGACGAACCTCGGCTCTGACTTTGCGTTCATCGTGCTGCTCAGCCTGTACTACTGGCTCATCAATCCGCGCGGAGGGCGGACCGTCGGTATTTTCTTCGGAGCGAGCATCCTGGTCACCGATGGGCTCAAATACGCCTTTGACGCGCCGCGGCCCTTTCATCTGGACGCTGCGCTGGCGTCGGAGGCGGCCAAACAGACGGCGGGAGGGCCAGGGTTGCCGAGCGGGCACGTGCTGGTCTCGACCACCATCTGGGGATTGGCCGCTTCCCAGCTGCGCTCGCGTGCGTTCTGGGCACTGACAGGGCTGGTGATCGTGCTGATCGCGCTTTCACGCGTCGTGCTGGGGGTTCACTTTCCCCTGGACGTGCTCGTGGGATTGCTGGTCGGCGCGGTGCTGGTCGCAGTGGGTTCACGCCTGCCTCTCCCCGAGCGCGACGCCCCAGTCTGGTCCTGGGGCGTCGCGCTTGCCGCCGTGGTGGCAGCCGCGTTCGTGCCGGTCTACGCCACTGCCCTGGGCATTCTCGCGGGCTTCTGGCTGGCCAAGCCGTCCTTCAACGCCCCACAAACCTGGCCCGCGCGGCTGCTCTTTGTCGTTGCGGGCCTGCTGCTGGTCTTCGCTGTCTACTTCGCCTTCCGCGCACTTCCCGCAGAAGTGCGCCATCTTGGCGCTGTCCACGCGCTGCGCTACGTGGCGCTGGTGCTGACCGCTACCGAGCTCGTTCCGCGGCTGTTGCGCCGTTTCACAGGCGCGCAGGAGCCTCCCGTGATGCTGACGGCCTGACCCGTGGTTGACGGCGATTCACAGAAAGACGCCCGGCACCATGCCGGGCGTCTTTCTGTACTGCGTCAGCGTTAGGTGGTCAGCGTTGGGTGGGAACGCTGATCTTGCCAGCGATGATGTCGGCGCGCACCTTGGCCACCCGGTCCTGCTGGGCCTTGCTGATCAGCGCCTGGTTGTACTGGTCGATCGCAAAGCCGACGCCGTTTTCCTTCAGGCCCAGGCGGCGTTCGCCGGGCTTGAACGTGCCGTCCTTGACGTCCTTGATAAGCGAGTACACGGCGTTGTCGACACGCTTGAGCATGCTGGTCAGGCCGTGGTTGAGCGTCTTGGGGTTCTTGTCGAAGTCGCCCAGGTAGTTCTGGTTGCTGTCCACGCCCACAAAGAACATTGGGCGGCTGTTGCCCGCACAGGCTTTGGTGTAGGTGGCACTCTTGGCGACACCCTTGAAGTTGTCGCTCTTGAAGGTCGTGCCCTTGGGCAGTTGGGCGGCTTTGAGGCACTGGGTCTGCTTGACATAATCGATCACGCCGTTGCCGGACGCGCCTGCCGCCGCGAAAATCACGTCGGCGCCGCGGTTCTTCATGCTGCCCGCGATTTCCTTGGCCTTGGAGGGGTTGTTCCAGGCTTCCGGCGTGGTGCCCACGTACTGCGCAACGACGCGGATGTCCTTGTTGGCGGCCTTGGCGCCGGCGGTGTATCCCGCTTCGAAACGGTGAATCAAGGGGATGTCCATCCCGCCGACGAAGCCGATCACCCCGGTTGCGCTGTTCAGCGCGGCGAGGTAGCCCACGAGGTAGCTGCCTTCCTGTTCCTTGAAGACGAGGCTCGCCACGTTGGGCGCGTCGCTCACGTCGTCGATCAGGCCGAAGGCCAGATCGGGGTTTTCCTTGGCGACGCTGGTGATCGAGGCGTTGTTGGCGAAGCCCACGCCAATGGTCAGGTCAAAGCCGTTCTGCGCGAATGAGCGGATGCCCTGCTGCACTTGGCTGGGGTCGCTCGGCTCGAAGTCCTTGGTCTGCACGCCCAGGTCCTTCACGGCACGCTGGGAGCCTTCGTAGGCCGACTGGTTGAACGAGCGGTCGAATTTGCCGCCGGCGTCGAATGCCAGACCGACGCGAACGGGTTGTTGTGCACTGGCCACGCCGAGGGCGAGAAGCCCGAGGGTCAATACCTTATTCATTGCATTTCCTCCTGGGAGTGCCTTGCCCGACCGCATATGGTCACCGGCTCGACTTGCCTCGACAAGCCCGGCACCCTGGCACCGTCGATTGTCGGGAACCCTGTAGGAGTATACAGGAAATCTTAAGAGCGCAGGCCCACGTTTCTGACGTGATTTTCAGGCTTTTCGACTACTCGTGGAACAAGGAATCCAGGGCGCAGCCGACTCGTCGCGGCTGGTATTGTGGCGCCATGACGCAAGCTCGCTACGCGGAACTCGTCTCTCTCATCGAGTATCACAATCGGCGTTACCACGAACTCGACGATCCGGAAATCAGCGACGCCGCCTACGACACCCTCACGCGTGAGCTGCGTCAACTGGAAGCCGAGCACCCCGAATGGGTGTTGCCCCAGTCACCCACCCAGAAAGTGGGCGGCGCGCCGGGCGCGACTTTTGCGCCGATCCGTCACCCGACGCCCATGACCTCGCTCGACAACGCGTTCAGTGATGAGGACCTCGCCGCGTTCGACGAACGTCTCGCCCGCGCGCTCAGTGGGGCGGTGCGTTCCGCCGCCGGTGAGCGGCCCGGTTTCACCTATGCCTGCGAACTGAAAATCGACGGGCTGTCAGTCAACCTCTATTACCGTGACGGCCAGCTGCAGTGGGCCGCGACGCGTGGAAACGGTCAGGTCGGCGAAGACGTGACGCCCAACGTCCTGACCATCGCCAGCATCCCCCGGGAGCTTCCCGGGCACGCGGGCGAGCTCGAGGTGCGCGGTGAAGTCTTCCTGTCACGCGAAGAATTCGTGCGCCTCAACGAGGAGGCCGAAGAGGCCGGGCTGCCACTGCTGAAAAACCCACGCAACGGGGCCGCCGGGGCGCTGCGCCAGAAAGACTGGCGAGTGACCGCGTCACGGCGGCTGCAGGCCTACTTCTACGGTGTCGGCAAGCGTGACGGTGTGAACGCCACAACCCAGAGCGAACTGCTGGGCTGGCTCCAGAGTGCCGGGTTTCCGGTCAGCCCTGACTTCCGGCGCGTAGCGAACTGGCAGGAAGCTGCGCAATTTCATCATGAAGTGACGGCCCGGCGTTCGCAGCTCCCCTTCGACGCGGACGGCACGGTGATCAAGCTCGATGACCTGCAGCTGCAGGGCGAAGCCGGTTTCACGTCGCGCGCCCCACGCTGGGCCATCGCCTACAAGTTTCCGGCCGAGGAAGCCCAGACCCGCGTGCTCAACATTACCGTCAGCGTAGGGCGAACCGGTCGCCTGAATCCCCTGGCCCACCTGGAGCCGCGGCTGATTGAGGGTACCACCGTCAGCAAGGCCACCCTGCACAACGAGGACTTCATCAAGCGGCTCGACCTGCGCGTGGGAGACAGTGTGATGGTTCACAAGTCGGGTGGAATCATTCCGGAAATCATCCGGGTGTTGCCCGAAGCGCGCGGGGCCGCCAGCGTGCCATTCGAGTTCCCCTCCCATTGCCCCGAATGCCACCACGAAGTCGTTCGCGCCGAGGGAGGTGCGGCGACCGTATGCCCCAATCCCGCCTGTCCGGCACAGGTGTACGAGCGTCTGCGCCATTACGTTTCGCGCGGCGCGATGGACATTCGCGGCCTCGGCGAGCGCATCATCGAGATCCTGGTGCAGCAGGGCCTGGCGCGCGACGCCGCCGACCTGTACCGCCTCGACCTCGCGACCCTGGCCGGGCTGGAACGGCTCGGAGAAAAGAGCGCCGGCAAAATCCTTGCCCAGATCGAGGAAAGCAAGACGCGCCCCCTCGCGCGCCTGATCAACGCGCTGGGAATCAGCTTCGTGGGTGAGCGCAACGCCCAGGCGCTCGAACGGGCCTTTCCCGACCTGAGCGCCATCGCGAGCGCCACACAGGAGGAACTCGCGCGGGTGTCCGGACTCGGTGAAACCATCGCGCGAAGTGTTCACAGCGCCCTGTCTGACCCGGCAATGCAGGATCTCGTGGCGAGGCTGGAGGCGGCGGGCGTGAACACCCGGTCGACCTCGGTGCGTGCCGGAGCGCAGCTCGCCGGCCTGACCTTTGTCATCACCGGTACCCTCAGCCGACCCCGCGAGGAAATCCGCGAGCACCTCGAACGACACGGTGCGCGGGTGTCGGGCAGTGTGACCAAAAAGACCAGCTTCGTGCTCGCCGGCGAGGACGCGGGCAGCAAGCTGGCGCGCGCCCGTGAACTCGAACGCCCGGTCCTCGACGAAGACGCGCTCGGCGCGCTGCTCTCCGAGCGCGGAGTGCAGTTGCTAGACTGAAGCCTGCCCGCTGGGCGCGCCGAGCGCCCGCTCAGGCCAACATCTCGATTTCGAAACTGCCCGAACTGGCGGTGACCAGGAGGACCCGTGGAAATTGAAATTGCCAAAACCGTGCTGTATGACATTGCCTGCACGGCCCTTGACCGTGTCGAGGGACTGGAAGTCGCCAACGCGCCCATCAAGGTAGGCGAGGTGCTCAAGGGGAACAACCGCTCCGCGCGCCGCCCCAAGGCACTCAAGGTCACCCGCGAAGGCGACAGCGTCACGTTCGACATCGGTGTCAACGTGGAGTATGGCCGTAATCTGGTGACGCTGTCGCAGAGCGTGCAGCGCACCATCACCGAAAACGTCGAACTGATGACCGGCCTCAAGGTGCGTTCGGTGAACGTCAGCGTTCAGGGACTGAACCTCCCCAAGGGTGCCTGATGACCAGGCGCCGTGAAGCCACACCCAATTCGAGCCGCCGCGCCTCCCGTGAATTCGCGTTCCGGGTACTTTTCGAGTCGGCACAGGGCCAGTCCACCACCCAGGACACCCTGCAGCGTGCCGAAGGTGCCATGCGAGGGGGTGACGACGCGTACGCCTCCCTTAGCCCTGAAGCGCTCGACTTCGCCCGTTCGCTGGTCAACGGCTACAACGACCACCGCGACGAGGTCGATGGTCTGCTGCGCCGCACCATTCAGGGCTGGAGCTTCAACCAGATGGCGCAGACC
The DNA here is from genome assembly GCF_000317835.1 of Deinococcus peraridilitoris DSM 19664. Classification (NCBI taxonomy): domain Bacteria; kingdom Thermotogati; phylum Deinococcota; class Deinococci; order Deinococcales; family Deinococcaceae; genus Deinococcus; species Deinococcus peraridilitoris. The sequence goes on from NC_019793.1 coordinate 3,707,151, forward strand.
GACCTCAACGTGTTGCGGCTGGCAACCTCGGAATTGCTGTACGGCAACCAAAGCGCCCCGCCCGTGATCGAATCGGCAGTGCGCATCGCCCGCAAATTTGGTGGAGACGAGTCGGGCCGCTTCGTGAACGGCGTGCTCGCCAGCCTGGTTCGTGCGCTGCCAGCGCAAGACTCCCGACCCTCACCGGGTGACGAACGCCCGACGGATGAAGAGACCGCGGAGTGAGCGCGCGCGAGCTGCGTGGAGGTCCCGCCGCCGACGCCCTGCTGGCCGACGCTCGGACGCGCCTGTCTGACCTTTCGGCCACGCCACACCTGCACGTCATTCGGCTGGGCGAGGATCCCGCCTCGGTCAGCTACGTCCGGCTGAAAGACAAGAAGGCGCGTGAGATCGGCCTGCACTCGACGGTTCACGCTCTGGGTGAAGAGACTTCCGAAGAAGCGCTCCTCGAACTGATCGGCACGCTCAACCACGACGAGCACGCGCACGGCATCCTGGTGCAGCTTCCCCTGCCGCGCCACGTGAGCACCGAGCCGGTGATCGCCGCCATCGATCCCTTTAAGGACGTCGACGGCTTTCATCCCAGCAACGTCGGTTCGCTCTGGAGTGGATTGCCGGGACTGCCTCCCTGCACGCCCGCCGGCGTGATGGCGATGCTGGCACACTACGGCATCAGCGCGGCCGGTCGGCGCGCGGTGATCGTGGGCCGCAGCAACATCGTCGGTAAACCGCTTGCGGCGCTGCTGCTGCGTGCCGACGCGACGGTCACCATTGCTCACTCGCGAACTCCTGACCTCGCACAGGTGACACGTCAGGCCGATCTGCTGTTCGCGGCCGTGGGGCGCGCCGGGCTGATCACGCCTGAGATGGTGCAGGAAGGCGCGGTGGTGGTCGACGTCGGCATCAACCGCGTCCGTGGTCCGGAGCGCGACCGGCTGGTGGGCGACGTCCATCCGGACGTGGCCACCGTGGCCTCGGCCATGACGCCCGTACCGGGCGGAGTCGGGCCGCTTACGGTGGCGCAGTTGCTGGCCAATACCGTCCGCGCGGCAGAGCTGCAGCACTACCAGCGTCACGCGGCGCTGCGGCAGGCCACACCGTGAACCGGTACACTGCGAGGGGCGTCCTCGCCGTGCGTTGCCTGTCTCATCGGTGCACGGAAATCTCTCGACCCAGGCGAATCACTTATGCTGGAACTGATTCATAACAAGTGGCTGTGGACTGCCGTGTTCGCCTCGACGGGTGCGCAGGTGATCAAGGTGCTGCTGATCCTGCTTTTTGAGCGCCGCTGGCGCCCCGACAAATTCATGGAAACGGGCGGCATGCCTTCCAGCCACACCGCCATGGTCTCGGCCCTGTCGACCGGGATCGGGCTCACCGCCGGGACGGGCAGTCCGCTCTTTGCGATTACGGTGGTCTTTTCGCTGATCGTGATCTACGACGCCACCGGGGTGCGCCATTCGAGCGGCATGCAGGCGCGGATGCTGAACGAACTGATAGAGGAGTTGCGCGAAGTCGTGCGCGAGGGCTTCGCGCCGCGCCCATTGCGGGTATTGCTGGGGCACACGTACCTGGAAGTGCTGGTCGGGGCCATCCTCGGGGTGCTCGCCGCGATGACCGCTTTTGTCTGGCTCGGCTGAAGGCAGGCAGAACGCAATGAACGGGAGGCAGCCCGACCGCTGCCTCCCGTTCATGCTGTTGCCGTGCTAACGGCCAGCCACGCCCATCAACGCGCCATCGAGAATGGCAAAGAGCCGCTCACGCGTAAAAGGCCGCTTGCCTTCCAGCAGGCCGGAGTCACCCGCGTGCAAATGCCAGTGCTTGCTGCCGCCCATCAGGCGCAGCTGCACACCCTTGAGCCGGACGTGCCGGGGCGACACGGCCGCAATCAAGAGGGGCTGGCCGGGGTGCCCGACGCCCGCGCTCGCCACGGTGGTCGGCAGGTCGTAGGGCCGCTCCATGCGGTAGATGTAGTCGGGAAAATCCGAAATCTTTTCGTAAGAGAGCCCGTGCTGCTGGGCATAATCCTGCATCCACCCGAGCAAGTCGATCCACTGCTGATACAAGGCCGTGTCGTTGTGTGCCATTTCGTCAAGTGTAACAAATCACGAGCCAGAAGCGTGGTTCACACGTCGCGGCGCTCGGCCAGCGTGGGCGCACAGACAACTGTCATTGCCTCGGTAGCGTTGTGGGGCAGGTCGGTTTCTCGGCAGTGTTTCCGAGTACCTTTGAAGCCGCGTCCGAGAACCCAGGAGTGATGTTTACGCCCAGGCAGACCCAAGCACTCAGTCAACCTGCAGCAAGGTCGACACACGTGTCAGCTGGCTGGGTAATCGAGCAGATTGACGCCGGTATCGGGGTTTGGACCGACCAGAGTACACACGCTATACACGGGAATGTTGATGGTTGAAATCGCCTCGGTCAGCGTGCGGGATCCCTGATCAGAATAACCATGCACGCGTGCCGTAAAGCGGCCGTTGCCGTTGACCTGATTTGCAGGCTCTACGGTGACACGTTTGATGTTGCGGACCACGGGGGTGGGCGTGATGGCCTGAATGCCCACCGGGGGTACACTGGCCGGGAGCATTCCGCCACTCGTCGAGGAGTCGGCGGTGAAGACGACGGCGTAGGTATTGTTGCCGTAAGCCCGGAAGTTGTCCGTGTTCGTGCTGTCGACTTTTATGCTGAAATTCTCGTCGCGCACTCCGTTCGTTTCGCCTTCGAGACGAACTTCCAGGGCACTGAGCGCGCCCCGCGCTTCCACGGTGACCCGCACCTGGGTCTGGGTTGCCGCAGGTCCGCTGGCCCCCTCCACAGAGTTGCAGCCGACAAAATTATTGTTGGCAAGCTGATACTCGGTGATCGCGCGGACGTTTCGGACTTCGAGACGGTTGTCGGGAGTGGTGCTGCTGCAACCGGCGATGAGGCCGGCCAGGCAAAGAGAGCTCAAGGGCTTGTACATACCCCATTCTTGGAGCAGAGACCTGACGAGGGGTGACAATGCCCTAAATTTTTCTCGGGTATAGAGAAGCAGCGCCCAGAGGCGCTGCTCAAACAGATGCAACAGGCGTTTATCAGGAAGGACAGTTATCTACGACCGGAATGTAGTTCGTGAGCAATTCTCCGGTACGGCTACCCGTCGAAGTTTTGGCGACCATCACCACTCTGGTGGCCCCGATCACGTTGGCTGTGGGTACGACGACGATTGCCTGTGATGTGAGATGGGTTTTTTCTACCGAGAGAGGTACTGAGGTGGCCGGGGTCTGGAAGGAAATTGAAATGTTGCTTCCGGAGTCTGTCGAGCGGATATTCGTCATGCTGGTATTTTTCTGTCCAGCCGACCCTTCCAGCAGGACGTCCACCGAGTGAATATCACCGAAGTAGCCGAAACTCAGTCTCATTGGCGTCGCGCGGTCGTCGCAAATCACCGGTCCGGAATACGTGCTGCTACCGATGAACTGTTGATAGTTCGAGGGGACGTTTGCCTTGTCGACAGTGTAGTCACTTTGCAATGAAACGCTGCTTCGGTCGATAACCAGTTGGGCGTTCGAGGAGACTCCAGCACCACAAGAACTCAGCAGCGCGGTGATGCCGAGAAGTGAAAGAATATTCTTCATGCTTCTACTGTGACGGGTTAACCTGACGGCAACGTGACAGGGAGATCAAGCGCGGCCACCAAGGACTGGTGCTCCGTTAGAGCGAGACGACTTTGATAAGATTTCTCACTATGGACGTAAAAGCGCAACTCAAAACTGCCGTGGAGGCCGCCGCGCAGCACCTCGGCGCGAGCATCGAGGCGGTCATTCAGGAAACCCCGCCCGACAAGCCGGGCGATTACGGCACGCCCGCCGCCTTTCTCCTCGCCAAGGCTTTACGGCAAAACCCCGCGCAGATTGCCCAGCAGCTGGCGGCGAGCGTGGAGCTTCCTGCCACCGTGGCCCGCGCTGAAGCGGTCGGTCCGTACCTGAACTTTTTTCTCGACGCCGCTGAGTTCGTGCGCGGCGTGGTGCAGGGGCCGGTCACGCCGGAGCGCAAAACAGGCAAGGTGATCGTGGAGCACACCTCGGTCAATCCCAACAAGGAACTGCACGTCGGTCACCTGCGTAACGTGGTGCTGGGCGACAGCATGGCGCGCATCTTCCGGGCCGCCGGTTACCCGGTCGAGGTACAGAACTACGTCGATGACACGGGGCGCCAGGCGGCCGAGTCGATCTTCGCGCGCCGCCACTATGGGGTGACGTACTCGGGCCCTCAGAAATACGACCACTGGCTGGGCGAACTTTACGTGAAGCTGAACGCCGATCCACTGAAGGCGGAACTCGAAGGCGGTATCCGCGAGGTGATGCACCAGCTGGAAGCGGGCGAGCTGCGCGACGAAGTCGAGGATGTGCTGCGCTCGAATCTGCAGACCTGCTACGCGCTGGGTGCCGAGTATGACTTGCTGGTGTGGGAGTCGGACATCGTGGGAAGCGGTTTTTTGCAACGTGCCATGGACATTCTGGAGGCGAGCCCTTACTGCTCACGCCCCACCGAGGGCAAGTACGCCGGCGCTTTTGTCATGGACATGTCCGAATTCATTCCGGGCCTCGAGGACCCCATGCTGGTGTTGCAGCGCAGTGACGGCACGGCAACGTACACCGCCAAAGATATTGCGCAGCAATTCTGGAAGTACGGTCTGTTCGAAGGCCTGAAGTACCGTGAATTCGAAGCGCAGCCGAGCGGCAAGACGCTTTGGACCTCCCATCCGGCGGGTGAGGAAAGTCGCCGTTTCGCACATGCGTCAGAGGTCATCAACGTGATCGACGACCGCCAGAGTCACCCGCAGACCATCGTGAAGGCGGCGCTGGCAGTGGCGGAATGCAACGAGCAGTCCGAGCGCAGCGTTCACCTGGCGTACGGCACCGTGCTGCTCGAAGGGCAGACGATGTCGGGTCGTAAAGGCATCACGCTCAGTGTCGATGAAGTGCTGGAAGAAGCCCAGGCCCGTGCACGCGCGGTGCTGGGCGAGCGCGAGCTGGCCGACGCTGCCGAGGTTGCGCGGGTGGTCGGTATCGGAGCGCTTCGCTTTGCGATGCTCAAGAGCGAGCCGACACGTCAGATCGACTTTCGCTGGGATCAGGCGCTCGCCTTGCAAGGCGACACCGCTCCCGTCATTCAGTACGCAGCCGTGCGCGCCGGCAAGATCGTCCAGAAAGCGCGTGAAGCCGGGTTCTCGCCCCAGGCCGCCGACTGGTCACAACTTACCGACCTCGAGACGGGGCTGGCGCGCGTGATTGCCCGCTCACACGACGTGCTGGAATCGGCGGTGCGTCTGCACTCGCCGCACGTGGTTGCGCAGTACGCGCTGGATCTGGCGGGGGCGTTCAATGCCTGGTATAACCACAAAAACAGCGACGGCAAATTCGACACCAACGTGATGGCAAGCCCTGCCGGGTTGCGAGAAGCCCGGTTGGCCCTGGTCGAACGGATGCACTTCGCGCTTGTGGACACTCTCGGGTGGCTGGGCATCGACGTGCCGGCTGAGATGTGATGCGATGAGCGCGGCAGGCAGGAGTGGTCCTTGCGCCCCTGCCTGCCGTCGCGCACTTACGGCTTGTGTGCTGAGAACAGCGTGCGTTTGAAGGCATAAAAGACCGGGCCGCCGGGCCACTCGCGCCACAGCCGCGCGCGGTAGGCTTCACGGAACGGGTCTTGGAGTTCCATCGGCAGGCGCTCAAGGTACGGCACGAGGGCCGTTCCGGAGACCCAGTCGAGCACGCCGTCGGCGCCATCGAGCACCACCGGATAGATTTTTTCAAACGCGGTGATCTGTCGGGCGCCCAGCCCGAACAGCAGTTCGGCGTATTCGACGATGCCGAGCACGGGCGATTGACGTCCCACCGGCGCGCTGCCCTGACGGGTCCAACCATGCAGGGCGCCCGCAAAGGGCTCTTTCCGCGCTGTCTCGGCGAGCAGCCGGTGTGAAGGATGGTCGTGGTTCGAGGGGACCTGCACGGCCAGCTGGCCGCCCGGTCGCAGCAGCTTCCATAACCGGGTGATCAACGCTGGATGGTCGGAAAGCCACTGCAGGGCCGCATTTGAAAAAATCAGGTCGGCCGGTTCGGCGAAATCCTCGATGCGACCGAGTTGGAAGGTGACCCGGGCGTGGCGCTGCGTGTAGGCGCGCGCCAGCATGTCCGGAGAACTGTCCAGACCGGTGATGAGGCTTGCTGGCAACTGGTCGGCAAGTCGGCAGGTCAGCTCGCCGGTACCACAGCCCAGATCAACGGCTTGCACCGGCTCGCCTTTCACGAGCGCCACCAGATCGAAGAAAGGCGCAGAACGTGCCTCCTGAAAGCGGTGATACAGGTCGGGATTCCAGGGCATGCCTACATGGTAGCTCCCCCCATCGACCGCTTGTTGTTACTGAGGTAGATACAACAAGTGCCAATTGATCGACAATCGAATGACTAAATAAATCACGAGCCCGATCTATCGTGAAAATAATCACTAGAGACCCATAACGATGACCAGCGAAATGCTGGCCATCGATTCGTCAGATTCGGCGAAGGTGAGCGCTGCCGCCCTCGACCTCCGAGGTGTACTCCGACGAAGCGGGCGGCTCGTTCGTCAAAGACAACTGCTCGGCCAGTGTCTCGGCGGCTATCAGCTCACGCCACGCCTGCGCGGCCTCGCGGGCATCGCCTTCCAGCTGCAGTGAAAGCTCGATCCGGTCCGACACCGCGAACCCCGCTTTTTTCCGGGCGTCCTGCACACCGCGCACCAGATCGCGGGCCAGGCCCTCCAGGACCAGTGCGCGCGTCAGGGCGGTGTCGAACGCCACCAGGTATCCGGCGTCCTCGGCTGCAGCAAGTCCCTCCGGGCTCTGCGCGTCGACCAGGACCCCGTCAGGAGAGAGTTCGAAAGTCGCCTCACCCGCGTTCACCGTAAAATTCAGGCCGTCGCGAACCGAGCGCGCCACCGCGGCGCTGTCCGCTTCGGCCAGTGCCTGCCTGAGCAGCGGAATCTGCTTTCCATACTGCTTACCCACCACCGGCAGGTTGGGCCGCAGGGTGTAGCGCACCACGGAAGCGTACTGGTCGAGCAGCTCGACCTCCTTGACGTTCAACTCTTCGCTGATCTGCTCACGAAAACGCCCCAGCGCTGCCGTCTCGTCGGCGCTCCGGGCACGCAGCAGCACCCGCTGCAGCGGCTGGCGGGTCTTGAGGTTGTGCTGGCCGCGCACGGCCCGGCCAAGATCCACCACTTTCAGCACGGCGGCCATTTCACGCACCAGCCCCTCGTCGAAGCGTGCGGCGTTAAACACTGGCCAGTCGCACAGATGCACCGATTCCGGTGCGCCGGCGCCTTGCGACAAGGCCAGGTTGCGGTACAGCGCATCCGCCAGGAAGGGCGTGAAAGGGGCGCTCAGTTTGCTGATGGTCACCAGCGCCTCGTGTAGCGTCGCGTAGGCGGCCAGCGAGTCGGCGCGCTCCTGGTTTTCACCGCCGCGCCAGAAACGGCGGCGGTTGCGCCGCACGTACCAGTTGGACAACTCCTCGACAAAACGCTCCAGCGCCCGCGCGCCGCCCCGGGCGTCATACGTCTCCAGCGAGGCTGTCACGTCGCGAATCGTTTCTTCCAACCGTGACACGAGCCAGCGGTCGATTTCCGGACGCTCGGGCAACGGCGGCGCCTCGTTCAGACGCGGAGCGTCGATGTTGGCGTACAGCGTGAAAAAGCTGTACACGTTCCACAGCGTGTTGACGTAATTGCGCTGGGCTTCCCCCACCAGACGCTCCGAGAAGCGCTTCTGGTCACCTGGCTCAGAGGCGGTGAACATGTACCAGCGCACGCTGTCGGCACCGTATGCGTCGAACAGCGGAATGGGCTGCACGACGTTGCCCTTGGATTTGGACATCTTCTTGCCGAATTCGTCGACGATGTGCCCCAGGCAGATCACGTTCTTGTAGGCCGGCGAGTCGTACAGCAGCGTGCTGATGGTGTGCAGGCTGTAAAACCAGCCGCGCGTCTGGTCGATCGCCTCACAGATGAAATCGGCCGGGAAATGCCGTTCGAACTCTGCGGCGCCCGAAGTCGCCACGCCGCCGTCCAGCAGCAGATGCCACTGCGCGTAAGGCATGCTGCCCGAGTCGAACCACACGTCAAGCACCTCCGGAACGCGCCGGTAGAGCTGCCCACCGCGCTCGAAGGTGATGTCGTCGATGTAAGGACGGTGCAGATCGAGTTCGCTCAGGTCGCGCCCGGCCAGCGCCGAAAGTTCTTTCACGCTCGACACACAGACGTAATCGCTGCCGTCCTCGCTGACCCAGAAGGGGAGAGGCGTACCCCAGTAGCGCTCGCGGCTGATGGCCCAGTCAACATTGCCTTCGAGCCATTTGCCGAAACGGCCATGCTTGATGTTGCCCGGCACCCAGTTGATCTTTTCGTTCTGCTCGACCAGCTTGGAGGCCATCTGCTGGGTGCGGACGTACCACGATGGCTTGGCAAAATACAGAATCGGGTCACCCGTGCGGTCGTGAAACGGGTAACGGTGACGGAACGTGCCCGCCCAGTACATCAGCCCGCGTTCCTTGAGATCGCGGATCAGGCCCTTGTCGGCGTCCTTGAAGAACTGCCCACGCTCATGCGTGACCTGCATGATGCCGTGGTCGTCGGTGCCGAAGACCATCGGCGTTCCGTACGCGCGGCTCAGCTCCAGATCCTCGGCGCCATAGACGGGCGCTTCGTGCGCGACACCCGAGCCGTCCTGAGCGCTCACGAACTCGGCGAGCGCCACGAAGTGCATGCGCCCCTCCACCCCCAGCTCTTTCACGACGTCGGGAAAAGGCTGGCTGTAGCCCCAGAATTCCATGTCCCGTCCTCTGAGGGTCGCCAGTACCGACAGGGCCTCCTCTTTCGGGCGCAGCGACGACAGGCGCTCGACGGCCTCCTCGGCCACGATGACCGGCCCGACCGGAGAGGAGCACACCGCATACGTGAGTTCCGGATTCACGGCCGCCATGGTATTGGAAGGCAGGGTCCACGGCGTGGTGGTCCACACGACCAGCGCGAGCCCGTCGAGTGCCTCGAGGTCCACGCCTTGTGAAGTGAGCGCCTCACGGACCGCGCTGGGCGTGGTGTCGAGCTTGAGCGGAAAGCGCACGTAGACGCTGGGGTCGTCGACTTCCTTGTAGCTGTCTTCTTCGCCCAGTTCCGCTTTGGAGAGGGTCGTCGAGATGCGAGGGCTGAGCGGCACGACCTTGTAGTCCTGCGTGATCAGGCCCCGGTCCCACAGGCGGCGCAGCAGATTCCATACCGACTCGATGTAGGCGTTGCGGTAAGTGATGTAGGCGCCTTCCAGGTCGACCCAGTAACCGAGGCGCTCGGTGAAGTAATTCCAGTCCTGAATGGTCGTCCAGACCGACTCGCGGCACAGCCGGTTGAATTCTTCGAGTTCCTCGCGCGAGGCGCCGTGGTTGCGTCCCTGCAATCCCAGCTTCTTCTCGACGCTGATCTCGACGGGCAGACCGTGCGTGTCCCAGCCGCCCTTGCGGGTGACGTGGTAGCCCTGCATCGAGCGGAAGCGGGGAAAGAGGTCTTTGAACGAGCGCGCCAGCACGTGGTGCAGCGCGGGCTGTCCGTTGGCGGTGGGCGGTCCCTCGTAAAACACGAATTCCGGCCCCCCCTGACGCACGGAACGCGCGAAGATGTCACGCTCCTTCCAGAATTCGAGAATGCCGCGTTCAAGCTCGCGAAAGTTCGGCTGTGATGCCACGTCCTGAAAGAGTGCTCCGCCCGTTCTGGGGGCGTTGGTGTCCGCTGTTTTCTGACTCATGCCGCTCCTCTTCTCAACCAAAATCTTCCGTATCTCGCAACGACAAAACAACACGCCCCAGCCTGCTGCTGGGGCGTGACTTGCACTTCACGCGGTACCACCCAACTTCACCCCGACCGGTCGGGGCCTCGTGCACTCTCTGTCGTGAAGTGAAACGGTCCGTTCTACTGCGCGCCGCAGCGCGGTTCCTCGGACGGCGCGAAAGGTGATCTTCGGCGCGTGCCTGCCATCGGGCTTTCACCGTCCCCGACTCGCTGAGGGTGGCTTTCGCGCGTACTCGTCCTTCCGGTCGCCTGCCTGAGCGAGGTTCTGGCGAGCCGGAACCTCGCTACATGCTAAAGTGCATCTTTGCGCCCGTCAACGCCACCGCTTACCGTACAATGCACGTAAAGGGGCACCGAGCAGGCGGGCGCCTCCGTTCGCGTCCACCGTCCCGCAGGCGTTTCTCGCCCGAGCACGTACGGTGGCCATTTCGAAGACGACGCTCCCAAACGTTCCGACATCCCCTCACCGGCGCCGCATTTCAGCTGCTCCGCACGACCGTCAAGCCAGGCAGCCTGAAGGCCGCGCCAAAGGACACAAACGCACATGATGGACCCTCAGACTCGCCATGAACATACGCGCCGCGACGAATCGCGCCGGGCCGAAGGCCGCGACGAAGGCCTGAAGTTTCAGGACCTGCAGCAGAAGATCCTGCCCGAACTGCACCTGATTGCCGCCGGGCTGGGCATCGACAATTACCGCAAGCTCAAAAAGGACGCGCTGGCCTTGGCCATTCTGGAGCGCCAGGCCGAAAGCCAGGGCCAGGCGCTGGCGCGCGGTTTCCTGGAAATTGCGGCCGACGGCTACGGCTTTCTGCAAGACGACCTGCTGTCCGTCGAGTCGCGCAGCGTGCTGGTTTCGGCGGGTCTGATCAAGCAGTATCAGCTGCGCACGGGTGACGAGGTCATCGGACGCGCCCGGCCCCCCCGTGACAACGAACGCTACGGTACCCTGCAGCGCGTGGAGGCGGTCAACGGCCTCGATCCACAGGCAGCCGCTGCCCGTCCGCGTTTCGACGACCTGACCCCGACTTTTCCCGACCGTCAGCTGGTTCTCGAAGATCCCCTGATGGACGATGGGCACGCCCTGCGGGTGGTCGATCTGCTGGTGCCCATCGGCCTGGGGCAGCGCGGCCTGATCGTCGCGCCTCCCAAAGCGGGCAAGACGACCCTGCTCAAAAAGATCGCCAACAGCATCGTCAAGAATTATCCGGACATCACGGTGATCGTGCTGCTGGTCGACGAACGCCCCGAGGAAGTCACCGACTTTCGGGAAAGCGTGCAGGGCGCACAAGTGGTGGCGAGTACGTTTGACGAGCCGCCCCAGAACCACGTGCGGGTGGCCGAGTTCGTGCACGAGCGGGCACGCCGCATCGTGGAGGAAGGAGGTCACGTGGTGATTCTGCTGGACTCGATCACCCGCCTCGCGCGCGCCAACAACCTGGTCACGCCGCCCACGGGCCGGACGCTGTCGGGGGGGCTCGATTCAAACGCCCTGCATTGGCCCAAGCGGTTTCTGGGTGCGGCCCGCAATATCCGTGGCGGCGGGAGCCTGACCATCCTCGCGACTGCCCTGGTGGAAACCGGTTCGCGCATGGATGACGTGATCTTCGAGGAGTTCAAGGGGACCGGCAACATGGAAATGGTGCTGTCGCGCCGCCTCGAGGAGCGCCGCATCTTTCCGGCCATGGACATCCTCAAGTCCGGCACCCGCCGTGAGGAGCTGCTGCTCAAGCCGGACGTGCTGCACAAGACCTGGCTGCTGCGTAAAGTTATCTCCGACATGGACCCCGCCGAGGCGATGGACATGATGCTGGGCCGCATGGGCAAGACTGCCAACAACGCCGAATTTCTCGCAACGCTTGCCGCGCGCTGAGAGCGCGGCAAGCGTTGTGCATGAACCGGTCATCGTGAAGCGGTGACCGGTTTTCAGCGGTTTTCTCGCTTTTATGAGTCACTTGTGTCCATCTTTACATCGGTTACTCATAAATTAAGGTTTATGATGACTCGGTGGTTTCTTCTTTATTTCGGCCTCGGGGCCTGGCTGCACTCGCGCTGGCGTGCAGCCTCAGCAGTGCGAGTGCAGAAATTTCACTTTTGCCCCCGCTCGATCTGAGCAGCCCCGCGCTGACCTTTCGGCTGCAACCAGAATCTTCCAACGAACGCGGCGTGGTGCACGTCACCTTGCAACAGGGTGAGCGTGCGCGTGACGTGGCAGCAGCCTACGGCGTGGGCGCGGCGGAACTTGGCGTCGATCCTGACCGGCCCCAGCCCGCCGGCGCCGTGCTGCGTGTGCCGCTGCGCAGCGGGCCACAAGCGCGCCGCCTGCCACCGGGAGTCCAGGTCTACCGGGCGCGAGCGGGCGACACCCTCGAGAAAATCGCGCGCCGGTTTCAAATGTCGAGCCTCGCGCTTGTCAGCGCCAACCTGGAACGCCAGAGCCTCGATGATCTGAGCATTGGCGAGGAAATATTTGTGCCCAGCATGTCCCAGGGGCTGGTGGTGCGCCTCAAGGACGGTCAGGACCTGCTGCAGTTGAGCAGATACTACGGCGCGGACGTGGTCGAGGTCGCGCGCGTCAATGCCATCAATTCGCCCACCGAAGTCGGCGTGGGTGACTATGTGCTGTTGCCCGGGGTCCAGGCCACCCGCCATATGAACGAACTGCTGGAGCGGCGCGAGCGCGCGCAGGAAAACGAGCGTCGGCGTGAAGCGCTCGCTCGCTATGAGCGTTATGTCGCCTACCAAAAGGGCGTCGAGCGCCGACGTCTGCAGGCCAAATACGAAGCGCAGGCCCGTTTCGAGCGCTATCAGCGGTGGCTCAGGAGTCCCGAGCGGGTGGCCCTGCAGGAAAAATACGACCGTCAGGCTCGCTACCAGCAGGACCTGGCTCGCCGGGCACAGGAAAAAGCGGCCGCCCTGGCGCAGGCAGAGAATGAAAAAGCTGTCACATCCGAGTTGCAGGACAGCGCCCTGCGCACCCCTACCGGGGTACTGCGCCGTGCCGCCTTTCACGGTGGTGACGTGTCGTGGCCCATGCGGAATTTTCGCCTGACCTCACGTTTCGGCGAGCGCGACATCGAGTTTCACCAGCAGTTTTTTCATGGTGGCATCGATCTCGCGGCACCGTATGGTACGCCCATCTACGCCGCGACGGCCGGGGTCATTCATCAGAGCGGACACGGTGATTACGGGCTCAATGTCTGGGTCGGCAGTGGCAACGCGATGCTCATCTACGGCCACATGAGCCGTACGGCCGTCACCAGCGGTCAGCGCGTGGAACGGGGTCAACTGCTGGGATACGTCGGGTGCACGGGTGTATGCACCGGGCCGCACCTGCACTTCGAGGTGCGCATCGATAATACGCCCGTTGATCCCATCGGTTTGTTACCATGAGGGCGTGCCCCCTTTAGGCCGGGTGCTCGTCGTTGATGACGAGCCTCAACTTCTCGAGTTGCTCTGTCTTACCTTGCAAATCAATGGCTACGCGGTCGACGCGGCGCCTGACGGTCCTCGGGCGCTGGCACTCGCGCGCACGCACACGTTCGATGTGGCGATTCTCGACGTCGTGATGAGTCCCTGGAGCGGTTTTGATACCGCCGAGCGATTGCGTGAGCTTCCGCAGTCGCCTCGCATTCTGTTTCTGACCGGGCTGCACGACCAGGCCAGCACCGAGCGTGGCCTCGAATTGGGCGAGGCGTACCTGACCAAGCCCTTTCGGCCCGCCGAACTGCTCGCGCGTCTGCGCGCCATCACCGCCCCCTCCCCGGACCGCTCCGGGCGGGCCTAGCGCCGCCGGTCAACTTCCACAGGGAAAACTGGTCCCTTCATATTTGCAAAACTGGCCCTACGCAGGGGGCCAGTTGCGTCTTATGCTGGTTTCATGGATACAGGTACTTCTCGTGTAAAGACCGGCTTCGCGGAAATGTTCAAGAACGGCGTGATCATGGACGTGGTCACCCCTGATCAGGCCCGCATCGCGGAAGCGGCCGGAGCGACTGCCGTGATGGCCCTCGAACGGGTTCCCGCCGATATTCGCGTGCAGGGTGGTGTGGCGCGCATGAGCGACCCTGAGATGATCAAAGGCATCATCGAGGCCGTGAGCATTCCGGTCATGGCCAAGGTGCGCATCGGGCACTTCGTGGAAGCGCAGATTCTGCAGGCCATCGGCGTGGACTTTATCGACGAATCCGAAGTGCTCACCCCGGCCGACGAGAGTTACCACATCGACAAGGCTCCCTTCAAGGTGCCCTTCGTCTGCGGTGCCAAGAACCTCGGCGAAGCACTGCGACGTGTAGGCGAGGGGGCCAGCATGATCCGGACCAAAGGAGAGGCCGGCACGGGAAATGTCGTCGAAGCCGTTCGCCACGCCCGGACCGTGCTGGGTGAGATCCGGGCCATTCAGGCCCGTCCGGTTGAGGAACTCATGACAGTGGCGCGCGATTTGCAGGCGCCGTACGACCTGGTGCGTTTCGTGCACGAGCACGGCAAGCTGCCGGTCGTGAATTTCGCCGCCGGCGGTGTGGCCACGCCTGCCGACGCCGCGCTGATGATGCAGCTCGGCCTCGACGGCGTGTTCGTCGGCAGCGGAATTTTCAAAAGCGGTGACCCGGAGAAGCGCGCACGCGCGATCGTGAAGGCCGTGACGCACTTCAATAACCCCGACGTGCTGGCCGAGGTGAGCGAGAACCTCGGCGAACCGATGGTGGGAATCAACCTCGACCATCTGCTGCCCGAGGAGAAGCTCGCGTCACGCGGCTGGTAAAGCGGCCCGAGCCTCAGCGGTCAGCTTGAACTGACCGCTGCATGCTTTGTGCCACTTCACCTCTGTTGACTTCCTCACTCCGGTCGGCGCGGCTCGTCTTGCGTCGCCCAACCCTCAGGGCCGCACCGGATCAGGAACGCACGCTCCACGGAGAACATATGAACATCGGAGTACTGGCGCTGCAGGGCGCCTTTCGTGAACACCGCAGGTTGCTCGAACAGCTTGGCGCGAGCGTGCGGGAGGTGCGCCTCCCAACTGACCTGCAGGGTCTGTCGGGATTGATCATTCCGGGCGGAGAATCCACCACCATGGGCAAGCTGATGCTCGACTACGGACTGCGCGAACCGTTGCGTGCGTTTGCCGCGCAGGGGCATGCCGTCTGGGGAACCTGCGCGGGCGCCATTCTGCTGGCACGCGACATTCGGGGAGTACCGCCCCAGTTCGGCACGCAGCCCAGCCTTGACCTGCTTGACATGACGGTGCGCCGCAACGCGTTCGGACGTCAGGTCGATTCTTTCGAGGAGTCGCTGCAGATCGAGGGCCTCGAGTCGAGTTTCCCGGCAGTGTTTATCCGCGCGCCGGTGATCGAGTCGGTGGGCGCGCGAGTGAACGTACTGGCACGCCACCAGGGGCAGATCGTGCTGGTTCGGCAAGGCGCCCTGCTCGCCAGCTCCTTTCATCCCGAGCTGACCCACGACACACGGCTGCACGAACTGTTTTTGAAAGTGGCCCGTGCCCCGCTTCTCACGCCCAGCAGATGACCTGCCTCCTCGCGTGAGGCGCCCGCAAGCCTCAAGCTTGCCTTCAAGAACCCGTGCCCGATTCTGGCTATCGTAAGCGCGTGGCCCGCCGCACCTACGAATTCTTCGCCGAGAACGGCCGTCAGATCACCTCGACGGTGAGCGGCAGCGGCCCGCCGCTCATCCTGGTGCACGGTCTGTCAGGCTCGCGTCGCTGGTGGCGGCGCAATCTCAGCGCCTTTGAAACACATTACACGGTGTACCGGCTGGAACTGATCGGTTTTGGGTACGCGCGGCGTCAGCGTCCGGTGCCGCTGGCGCACAGTGCCGCCATCATCGCGCGCTGGATGGAGCATGCACACATTGAACGGGCTCACGTGCTGGGACACTCGATGGGCGGCCACATCTGTCTGCACCTGGCGGCCCGCTTTCCCGAGCGGGTCGACAAATTGATCCTGGCGGCCACGACCGGGCTGCTGCGCGGTCAATGGTGGCGCATGGCGCTGCAGCTTCCACGCGTCGCCGTCAATGGTCACCTCGACTTCGTGCCCGTCGTGACGACCGACGCACTGCGCGCCGGGCTGTTCAATCTCTACCGTGCCGGGCGCGAACTGCTCAGCGACAATACGAGCGAATTGCTGTCTCAGGTGCAGGCGGAGACCCTGGTGATCTCCGGCGGACGTGACTTGCTGGTGCCACCCTCACTGGGGCTGGAACTCTGCTCGCAACTGGTTCACGGCGAACACGTGCTGCTGGAACGGGCCGGGCACGTGGTGATGTGGGACGCACCCGCCGAATTCAACGAGGCCGTCTTGCGTTTCCTGCGTCAACCGAGCGGAGACCTGCCTTGACCGCCGCGGACAGACCCTTCGTCGGTCGCCGTCGATCGTCGATCGCGTTAAGATAAGCCGCCATGACCACTGTCCTGCCAAAGCGCGCGGAGCTTGACGTGCGCACGACCTGGAACCTCGAACGTCTCTTCGCCACCTCCGACGCCTGGGAGCAGGAATTCGCTCAGGTGCAACAGGAATTGCCCTCTTTGCGCGCTTTTGCCGGTCAGCTGGCCGACGCCGAAACGGTCGCGCGTTTCTTCGCGGCCCAGGAGGCGCTGGCGTTGCGTGTCGCTCGGTTGTTCACCTACGCCAGCATGGCCGCTTCGGTGGACGCGCTTGACGTGACTGCCAGCGCCCGGCGCGAGCGGGCGGCCAGCCTGCAGAGCCTGCTGGCCGCCGCAGGGGCCTTTGCCGAGCCCGAATTGCTCTCGCTGAGCGCAGGGACCCTGAATTCCTGGGCGGCGTCTGCGGAACTGCGTTCGTACGCACAGGTCTTTCGCAATCTGGAACGCCAGCGGTCTCACGTGCGCAGTGCCGAGGTCGAGGAGCTGCTCGGCCTGGTGCGCGGTCCTTTCGCGGCGGCGCGCACGATTCACCCCACCCTGGTCAACACCGACCTCGACCTCGGGCAGGTCGGAGACGTCAAGCTGGGTCACGGAAACATCGATGCGCTGACGAGTAGCGTGGACCGGGAAGTGCGCCGTTCCGCCTGGGAAGCGTACGCTGACGCGCACCGCACGGCGCAGCACACCATGGCCGCGTGTCTTTCTGCGGGCGTAAGGCAGGATGTCTTCGCCGCGCGGGCGCGACGCTACGACAGCTCTCTCGCCGCGGCCTTGGCGCCCAACAACCTTCCTACCGGCGTGTTTCATGCCCTGATCGAGACGTACCGTCGGCACCTGCCGACCTGGCATCGTTACTGGCAGGTGCGTTTGCGGTGGCTCAACGAGCGACAGGGACTGGGCCTCAGCCGGCTTCGTGAGTACGACGTCAAGGCGCCGCTCAGCCCGGAAGCACCGAGCGTGCCGTACGCTCAGGCGACCGAATGGCTCGCCGCGGGCATGGCCCCGCTGGGAAGCGAGTACGTCGAGGTGATGCGAGCGGGGCTGACCACGGAACGCTGGGTCGACATCTATCCCAACGCCGGCAAACGTCAGGGCGCGTACTCCAGCGGCGTTCCCGGTGGTCTGCCTTACATCTTCATGAGCTACCGTGACAACCTGCAGGGGCTTTCGACGCTGGCGCACGAGATCGGGCACTCGATGCATTCGTATCTGACCTGGCAGCACCAGCCTTATGCCTACTCGCGCTACAGCCTGTTCGTGGCCGAGGTCGCGAGCAACTTCAATCAGGCCATGGTTCGCCGCCACCTGTTCGCCACCCAGCCCGGCGTGAACTTTCAGATCGCCCTGATCGAAGAAGCCATGAGCAACTTTCACCGCTATTTCTTCGTGATGCCGTCCCTGGCCCGCTTCGAACTGGAGATTCACGAGCGCGTCGAGCGCGGAGAAGCCCTCTCGGCGCCACAGCTGAACGACCTGATGGCCGACCTTCTGCAGGAAGGCTACGGCGACGCCGTCGAAGTCGACCGCGAGCGCAGCGGGCTCACCTGGGCGATGTTCTCGACACACCTGTACAGCAACTTCTACGTGTGGCAGTACGCGACGGGCATCAGCGCCGCGCACGCCCTGCTGGCGCGCTTCGACACCGATGCGCAGAGGGCCCGCGAGGATTATCTGGAGTTTCTGCGTGCGGGCAGCTCCCGTTATCCGCTGGACGCCCTGCTCGGCGCTGGGGTCGACATGCGCAGCGGCGAGGCCGTCGAGCAGACGTTCGGGGTGCTCGACGGCTACATCGACCGGCTCGAAGCGCTGCTCGACGCCGGCGCCTGATTCTCGCGGCCGGGAAGCGCCGCCAAAGAAGCGGGGCGAGGGAACGTGTTCCCTCGCCCCGCTTGCTCCGTTCAGGCCTGTGGGGTGGGCGGCACGCCCTCCAGGGTGGCGTAGTCATCCTGGAAATGCATCAGCACGCCGCCGAACAGCGTGTCGAAGGTGTCCTGCGGGAATTCCATCAGGGTGGGGTAGAAGCCGACGTATTCCAGCCAGACGTTGCCGTCCCCGTCGATCGAGCGGCTGAAGGCGCGCTCGCGGTTGCGGCCGTTGAGCAGGTCCATGACCTCGTCCTTGCGGCCAGTGTACTGCTTTTGGGTGACGCAGGTGATTTCGAGGCGGCTCGTGTTGTTGGGGCCGTCGTTGACGCTGACCAGCACGGCCGCGTCACCCATCTCGAACTTCCAGCCCATGCGGATGAAACGCTGGCCGTTTTGCTCTTCGATGTCGAGGATGACTTCCTTGTCCTTGAGGTACTTCGCGACGGTGTCAAGCGTCAGCAGGGCGGTATCTGCCATAACTAAATCCTCCTGAATGTGCACCGCGAAGGGTGCGTTGGGTGTGCTCGGCTCGCGGTCGGGACAAGAGTGACCAAGCCCGTAAGCGACTTGCTCGGTGCCCGAACGATTCTACACGATGGCAGCCAGGCACGCGGCTCACGTTCATGTCGACCGTCAGTTTACCGGACGACGGGCGTTCTGTCCGGTTCACGGTTTGCGCAGCGCGAATCCCGGCACGCCCAGCACTTCCAGCGTGACGGGCGCCACGCCCTCGTTCAGGATGTCGAGCTCACGGGCCGCGTCCATCGACAGGTCCACGATCCGCTCCGGGCGGTTGAACGGTCCACGGTCGTTGATTTTCACGATGACACTTTTGCCGCTGCGCTGATGCGTCACCCGGACCATCGTGCCAAACGGCAGCGTGAGGTGAGCGGCAGTCATGCTGGTCTGGGCGTCCCGTTGGCCGGTGTAGTACACCGCGAATCCCCGTTGCCAGACCTTGGTCGTGACCGGCGACGCCGTCATCGTCTCCGGCCTTGCTCCGCCGTCCGTTTCGTGGACTGCGAAGTCGAGCCGCTGCCCGACCTGTAGGTCGGCGCTCTCCAGCGCGTTCAGTTTCAGCAGCTCTGCCACGCTGAGTCCGTTCGCCCGCGCGAGCGACCAGGCCGTGTCGCCCGGTCGAACGCGGTAAGAAGCGTGATCGGTCGCGGCCCAGGTGCAGGCGGCCAGACCCAGACTGACCAGCAGAATTCTCACAGGCCTTCTTTCGTGGCGCCTGAAAGCACCTCGTACCCCTCGTCGGTGACCAGCACCAGATCCTCGATGCGCACGCCACCGAACCCGGGCAGATACACGCCGGGCTCGATGGTGACGAGCATTCCGCTTTCCAGTACGTCCTCGCTGCTGGAACTGAGTCCTGGTCGCTCGTGAACTGCCAGGCCGATGCCGTGTCCCAGCGAGTGGGCGAAATACTGGGCGAGGTCGTGCCGTGCAAGGATCTCGCGGGCATGAGCGTCGAGATCGGCGGCGCGTACCCCTGGTCGGACCAGCTGCACGCAGGCTTCCTCGGCTTCCAGTACGGTCCGGTACAACCGGCGCAGCTCGCCGGAAACGGAGCCCACGGCCAACGTGCGGGTCATATCACTGTGGTAGCCGTGGAGGCGCGCTCCCATGTCAATCGTAACAAGTTCGCCGTCCTGAATGACTTTTTCGGAGGCGGCGCCGTGTGGCATGGCGCCCCGCTCACCGGAGGCGACGATGATCTCAAAGGCGCTGCCTTCGGCTCCTCGTCGGCGCATGGCGATTTCGAGGTCGAGCGCCACGTCGATTTCACGTCGGCCGGCCAGGATTTGTGGGCGCACCTCTTCGTACGCTTCGTCGGCGATGCGTACCGCGCGGCGGATCAGCTCGATTTCCTCTGGCGATTTGCGTTGCCGCAGCGATTCGAAGAGACCAGTTGTGGGAGCGAGCGGGCGCTCGAACGCTTCTTCCAGGAGGGCAAGGCCGGCGACGGTGACGTGATCGGCCTCGAAACCCAACCGGCCTTCGCCGAGCTGCTCGCGGGCGTGGGCGTACATTTCCCGGTCGGCATTCGATCGTGGCGGAGCACCGATGAAGTGCGGAATTCTCGACTCCTGCGCGGCCTGTGCGGTATATCGCGCGTCGGTGTACAGCGTGGCTCCGCTTGCGGTCAGCAGGATCCTGGCGTCTGCCGGGCTCGAGAATCCGCTCAGCAGCCGCACGTGTTCAGGACGCGTCACCCACAGGGCAGTGAGTCCCTCGGAGGCCAACAGGTCAGCAAATTGTGACATGGATCGAATCATAACATGCGGGCCGATGTCGACTACTCGTTGCATAAAGTTTTCACGAGACCCGAATATCGTGAAACAATTCACTAGCACCGAGTGGCTCGTCTTCTGTAATAGAAGTTGTGCCACTCCCATTAGCGACGTCGACGGATCAGCCACAACAGGAACGACGCCAGCGCCACGACCAGAATCAGGTTGAACAGCAAGCCCAACAGCCCCCAGCCCGCGCCATACCCCAGACCGAAAAAGCCATAGGGATTCAGCCCAAAAAAGGGCAGGAAAAAGAAATGACCACGAAAGCCCGGATTGATCGGCCGAACGGTCGAACGGGGAAACAGGCGCGGTTGCACCCGGTTGGGAACAATCGGCGTGGGCGAGCGGTAACTCGGCGTACGGTACGGCGTTCGGTAGCTGCGTGAGCCCCCGAAGCCTCCACCACTGCGCCCGCGGGCGTCGGCCAGCGCGCTCACGAGGGTCAGCAGCGCCAGCAACAGGGCAACCAGGGAACGGTTCATCACGGTCAACTACGAGTCTAGCGGCCTCACCGTTGCCGAATGGCGCGCCTGCAGCATCCATGAAGAAGGGGCAGGGGCAAGTGCCACGCCCCTGCCCCTTCTTCGCCCGGTCAGCCGAGGGCAGCCAGCATGCCCAGCACGCTGGGCAGTTCGAGGCTCGCGCCGCCCACCAGCGCCCCGTTGACATTGGGCTGCCCGCAGATTTCGCGCACGTTGTCGGGCTTGACGCTGCCGCCGTACAGCACCCGAATCGCCGACGCCGCCTCGCCGTAGAGTTCGTGCAGCGTTTTGCGAATCGCGCCCGCCATCTCCTCGGCGTCGGCGGCCGTGGCCGTGCGGCCGGTGCCGATGGCCCACACCGGCTCGTAGGCGATCACCAGCTGCGACGGGTCACCATCCACCCGATTCAGGCTGCCACGCAGCTGCGTCAGCGTCACGTCGATATGGCGGCCTGCTTCACGGATCTCGAGCGCTTCGCCGACACACACGATCGGCACCAGGCGCGCTCCCTGCGCCGCGCGCGCCTTCGCCGCCACGGTGTCGTCGCTTTCGCCGTGCATGGTGCGCCGCTCGCTGTGTCCTGTGATCACGTAGCGTGCACCCAGATCGCTCAGCATCGCCGCGCTGATTTCACCGGTGTACGCGCCCGAGGCGTGCGCGCTCAGATCCTGGGCGCCAAAGGCCACACCGCTGCCGTACAGATCGGAAGCCAGAAACGCCAGGTGGGTGGCGGGCGCCAGCACCGCGACCTCCGCCTGTGTGGCGGGCAGCTCCTCTTGCAATGCCTTGGCCCAGGGGCCAGCTTCCGAGGGAAGTTTGTTCATCTTCCAGTTGAGGGCCAACAGTATCGGTGGTTTGCTCGCGGTCATTGTTTTACCTTACCCGAGGGCGACCACGCCGGGCAGTTGCTGGCCTTCGAGCAGCTCCAGGCTGGCGCCGCCGCCGGTGGAAATGTGGCTGATGCGGGCGGCCTGACCGCTCTTGTTGATGGCGCTCACCGAGTCGCCGCCCCCCACGACGGTGTACGCACCTTCCAGTTCGGCAACGGCGTCCGCGATGGCGTTGGTGCCTTCGGCAAAGGCAGCAAACTCGAACACGCCCATCGGCCCGTTCCAGAAAACAGTTCTGGCGCCCTGCAACGCCCGGGTGTAGCGCCGGCGCGTCTCGGGACCGATGTCGAGGCCTTGCCAGCCTTCTGGAATACGATCGGCGGGCACCACCTGCGTGCTGGCATTTTCTGCAAAGCGGTCGGCGGCAATCACGTCAATTGGCAGCTTGATCTTCTCACCGAACTCGCTCAGCAGCCGGCGAGCCAGATCGAGCTGGTCGTCTTCGTGAATGCTTTCGCCGATCGTTCCGCCGCGCGACTTGATAAAGGTGTAAGCCATCCCACCTCCGATCAGCATTTTGTCGACTCTGGGCAGCAAGTTTTCGATGACCTTGATCTTGTCGCTGACTTTGGCGCCGCCGATGATCACCACGTAGGGTGACTCGGGACGTTCGAGGAGGTTCGAGAGCGCCTGGACTTCCTTGTGCATCAGAAAGCCCGCGGCGTGCGGCAGCAGGGCCGCCACACCGCTGACGCTGGCGTGCGCACGGTGCGCGCTGCCAAAGGCATCCAGCACGAAAACGTCGGCGAGCGAGGCGAGCTTGCGCGCGAGTTCCGGATCGTTTTTCTCCTCGCCGTTCTCGAACCGCACGTTTTCCAGCAAGGCCACTTCGCCGCCCTGCAGATTCTGCAGGGCCTGAGCGGTGTCCGGGCTGGCGGGGTTGGACGGAATATACCGGACGGGGCGGCCCAGCAGCGCCTCCAAGGCGGCCGCGGCGGGTGCCAGGCGGTACTTGTCCTCAGGACCGTTTTTGGGGCGGCCCATGTGGCTCATCAGGATGACGGCCGCACCCTCGTCGAGCAGAAACTCCAGGGTGGGCAGGCTGGCGTCGATGCGGGTGGCGTCCTGAATCTGACCGTTTTTGACGGGAACGTTGTAGTCCACACGAACCAGTACGCGCTTGCCGCGCACGTCGATGTCTTTGAGGGTGTTCACAGGTCCTCCCGAAGGTAAGAAGGTAAATCGTAGGCGAACTTCAAGCAAAGGGGCGCGACCGTGCGCGCCCCCGAACGGACAGCCGTGGGCCGGAGCTCAGCCTTTGCTGCTGATCAGCTGGGTGAGGTCGGCGATGCGGTTGCTGTAACCCCACTCGTTGTCGTACCACGAGAACACCTTGGCCATGTTGCCGAGGGACATGGTGAGCTCACCGTCCACGATGGCGCTGTGCGGATCGCCCTGAATGTCCGACAGGACGATCGGATCTTCGGTGTAGGCCATGATGCCCTTCAGTTCGCCCTCGGCCGCACTGCGCAGCGCCCCGTTGATTTCCTCGGCGGTCACGTCACGCTTGAACAGCAGCGTAATGTCGCTGATCGAGCCGGTGGGCGTGGGCACCCGCAGCGAGGAACCATCGAAGCGGCCCTTGAGCTGCGGCAGCACTTTGGCCACGGCAGTGGCGGCTCCTGTGCTGGTGGGAATGATGTTCACCCCGGCGGCGCGCGCGCGTCGCAGGTCCTTGTGCGGCAAATCGAGGACGCGCTGGTCGTTGGTGTAGCTGTGAATGGTGGTCATGAGTGACTTCTCGATGCCGAACGCTTCATCGAGCACTTTCATGACGGGCGCCAGGCTGTTGGTGGTGCACGAGGCGTTGCTGATGATGTGATGCTGCGCGGCGTCGTATTCCTTTTCGTTTACGCCGATCAGCACATCGAAATCGACGTTCTTGGCAGGCGCGGTGATGATCACCTTTTTCGCGCCGCCCTGCAGGTGCTTGCGCGCCTGCTCACCATCGGTGAAGATCCCGGTCGATTCGATGACGATGTCGGCGCCCAGCTCACCCCAGGGAATGGCGGCAGGATCGCGCTCGGCCAGAGCGCGGATGGTGCGCCCGTTGACGGTCAGGTTCTGCTCGTCGTATTCGACCGTGCCATTGAAACGCCCGAAGTTGCTGTCGTACTTCAGGAGCGTCGCCAGGGTGTGATTGTCCGTCAGGTCGTTGATGGCCACGACCTCGACGCCACGCTCGACCAGAATGCGAAAGACGAGGCGGCCAATGCGCCCAAACCCGTTGATTCCGACTTTCATGCGTCCTCCTTGTATCCGGTAATTCTTCCGGTGGGTCGCCATGCGCGACCACGCGCCGCTCATCTTAACCCGGGATCGGCCTGGCCGAGCGGAATGTATATCTCAGGGAAGTTTCACGTTCGGCACAGCGCCCGTGCAGACCCTGCGTGCGCATCAGACAGGTATGGTGGCCATCCCAAAAGGCGGTGTTAGCATGGCACTCGCAGGAGGCTGCGCGGCCAGGCAGGCGCCGGGCCCAGGAGGTAAACGCATGATCATCATGAAATTCGGCGGCACCCTGATGGGTTCCGCGTCCGCCATCGAACGCTCTGCGTCTCTGGTCGCCGCTGAAGTGCGGCGTGGGACGTCGGTGGTCGTGGCCGTGTCCGCGATGGTCGGCGTGACCGATTCGCTGCTGGCGCTGGCGTCGCAGGCGGAACAGGGTGACATCGCCTACGCCAACGACGCGGTCACACAACTGCGCATCCGTCATCTCAGCACCATCGAGACGCTCGGCGGTGCACCGAACTCTGATACGGCGCGCGAGGTGCGCGAACTCTGCGAGTCACTGCGTCAGACGGTCGCCGGGGTCGCGCTGCTCAAAGAGCTCAGCAGGCGTTCGCGCGACCTGATCGTGTCGTTCGGTGAGCGGCTGTCGGCACCCCTGATGGCGCTGGCGCTTGAGAATCTGGGCGTGCGCGCCCACCACCTCAGCGGCGGCGGTGCAGGACTGCTCACCGACGGGCAGTTCGGCAACGCGCGCCCCTTGCCGGAAGCCTACCCACGTCTGCGCGAGCGCCTGGGCGGCCTGCTGGGAGCAGGCCTGACGCCCGTGGTCGCCGGTTTCATCGGTGAGACCACCCAGGGCGTCACGACGACCCTGGGGCGCGGCGGAACCGATTACACCGCCACCATTATCGGGGCCGCGCTGTCGGCGGCGGAAGTCTGGACCTGGAAAGATGTCGACGGGGTCATGAGCGCCGATCCGCGCCTGGTGGAGGGTGCACGCAATCTGGCGCAGCTCAGTTATGCCGAGGTGATGGAACTGGCCTATTTCGGCGCCAAAGTGCTGCACCCGCTGGCCGTCACCCCGCTGCAGCAAAGCGGCATTCCCCTGCGCGTGAAGGGCGCCGCGGATCCCGACCATCCGGGCACGCTGATCGTCGCGGAGCCTCAAATCGATCCGGCGCACCCGGTGAAGGCCGTGACGGCCATTCGTAACCTGGCGGTGCTGACAGTGGGAGGCGCGGGTCTGGTCGGGGTGCCGGACGCCTTCGGCCAGATTTTTCAGGTCCTCGCGCGTGAGGAGATCAATGTTCATATGATCTCTCAGGGAAATTCGCAGGCGACCCTCTCGCTGGTGGTGAGTCAGCCCGACGCTCGCCGGGCCGCTGAAGTGCTGAAGCGTGACCTGGGAAACAGCGGGTATCCGCGTGAGCTGCACCTGCAGGAAAACGTCGCGGTGGTCGCGGTCGTGGGCGAGGGTATGCGCGGCTCGCGCGGCGTGGCCGCCCGGCTGTTTGGTGCGGTGGCGCAGGCCAATGTCAACCTGCTGATGATCGCGCAGGGATCGAGCGAGCTCAACATTTCCTTTGCCATCGAGAACCGCGATGTGGAAGCTGCCGTGCGTGCGGCCCACGCTGCGTTCGAACTCGGCGCGCAACTGCGCCCCGCCTGAGCTTTCTCTTTGAAGCGCCCCGCGAGCACTCGCCGGGCGCTTGATTTATCGTCCTCGGGCGCGGGCGGATAAGCCGTCCGGCGCAGCGCCGCTAAGCGTTCGCGTCCGGGCGGCTTAACTCATTCAGGGCATGTCCGGCCGGGTGCCGCCGAGGACAATGAAGCTGGTGGGCGGGCAGCTGCCCGACACCCAAGGAGCGCCGATCATGAACTCGGAATATTACGAACACATCCGCGACGCCCAACACCGCATCGATCAACTCCACCGGGAGGCGCAGAGCCGCCGCGACGTCAAGGCCGCCTTCGCGAATCCGCCGGTCGACCGCACGCCGTTGCTGGCCCGCCTCTTTCGCCGCCACGCGCACGCCCAGCCGAATTCCCACAGCGCCTGATGCCCACTTCACACTTTACCCGACGAGACCCGCCAAGGCACCGGCGGGTCTCGTGCTGTCTTGCGTCAGGGTTTCATGCGGCTCAGCATGCGCGGAAACGGAATGACTTCGCGGATGTGCTCGCTGCCGGTGATCCACATCACGAAACGCTCCAGGCCGAGTCCGAATCCTGCGTGGGGTACGCTGCCGAAACGGCGCAGATCGAGATACCAGTCAAAAGCGTCCAGCGGCAGCCCGTGCTCTTCGATGCGGCTTCTGAGCAACCCGTAGTCGTGAATGCGTTGTGACCCGCCGATGATCTCGCCGTAGCCTTCCGGCGCGATCATGTCGTCGCACAGCGCGAGCCGCTCGTCCTCGGGGTCGGGCTGCATGTAAAAGGCCTTGATGGCGGCCGGATAGCGTTCCACGATCACCGGACGGTCGAAGTGATGTCCCAGGATCGTCTCGTGTGGAGCGCCGAAATCGTCACCCCACTCGACGGGCTGGGTGTCGGGGGAGACGTTGGGGGGCAGGTCTGCGGACTCGATGTGCTGACGAATGATCTTTAATGCCTCGGTGTAGGTTACCCGTGGATAATTCCCCTCGGCCGCTCCCGCCAATTTGGTGAGGTCGCGGCCCAGCATTTGCAGTTCGGCTGCGCATTCCTGCAGGACCTGGCGTACGACGCTGCTCACGAACCGCTCTTGCAACGCCATGTTCTCCTGATGGTTCGAGGGAGCGACTTCGGGTTCCACCATCCAGAATTCGAGCAGGTGACGACGTGTTTTGGATTTCTCGGCCCGGAAGGTCGGCCCGAAGGTATAGACCTTGCCAAAGGCGAGCGCCCCGGCCTCGGCGTGGAGTTGCCCGGTCTGGCTGAGGTATGCCTTGTCCTCGTCAAAGAGGTTGATTTCGAAAAGTTCGGTGGTGTCCTCGGCGGCATTGGGCGTGAAAAAGGGTGAGTCGAAACGCACGAAGCCTTCCCCGTGAAAGAAGTTGATCATTGCGCGCTGCACGCAGTCGCGGACGCGCATGATCGCCCAGGGCCGACGGTGGCGGGTGTAGAGGTGACGCTGGTCGAACAGGAACTCGACGCCGTGCTCCTTGGGCGTGATGGGGTATTCGCCCTCGTTCTGGCTGAGGGGGCGAAGATCGCGCACCGAAATTTCCACGCCGCCCGGGGCGCGGTCGTCTTGGCGTACCAGGCCGGTGATGGTTACGGCCTGCTCCTGAACCAGCCGGCGGGCAGACTCGAAGACGTCCTCGCTGACGTCGTTCTTGAATACGGTGGCCTGCACGAAGCCGCTGCCGTCGCGCAGCTTGAGAAAGTGCAGCTTTCCTTTGCTGCTTTTGTCGGTGAGCCAGCCCGTCAGGCTGATCTCCTGGTCGATATGCTGTGAAAGCTGGGCAATGGACGCCATGACGCCGATTATACGGAGGACGCCAAGGCTGATTCGCGACGGTACAGATTTCACGAGCGCGGCATATCGTGAAATGATTCACTATCCGCAGTAATGTGGATATGGACGCGGAACCCGCTCCGCCGGGCTGTGCCCCCAGGCGTGTCGACGTCAGTCGATGGTCAGGGCCAACTCCAGCGCTTCGGCCAGGCCGCCCTCGTCGACGTGGCTGACCACCACCCGAGCCGACTCCAGCGCTTCCGCTTCGGCGTTGCCCATCGCCACCGCATACCCGGCAGCCCGCATGGCCTGCGCGTCGTTGGGACCGTCGCCGATCATCATAGTCCGTTCGATGGGTACGCCGTACGACGCGGCCACGCTTCGAAGTGCGCTGGCCTTGTCGATGCCTTCGGTGGTGAGGCTGATGAACATGGTGTCGGGCATGACGGGTGATCCCGCCGGCGAGAGGGTCATTCCACGGTGATCTTCAGACAGCACCTCATCGGTTTCCTCGATGGGCACGACCCATTGCGCCCGGACGACCTGCCCCTGAAGCGACAGCAGGTCACGCGGCTCGAACGGCAAGCCCAACAGCGCCGCGTGCTCACGGGCACGTCGGGCCGTGTTTTCCACCGCGTACGCTGAGTCGGTGTAGAGTTCCAGAATTCGCCCCAGACGCCGCGAGCGCTCGATCAGTGCCGCCACTGCCCGCATTGGCAGGGGCGAGGAGCGTGAGGTGAGGCTGCGCGTGTTGACAATGCTGGCGCCATTCTGAAAAATGTGCCAGCCGTCCGGGTCGAGCCGTTCGGCGTAGCCGCGTGCCTTGCCGAAGGCAGGACGGCCCGAGCAGATCGCCAGACGGATGCCCGCTTCACGGGCGCGTGCTGCCGCTGCCCACACCTCGGGCAAGACGTCACCAGAAGAGCCGACCAGCGTTCCGTCCACATCGATGCAAACGAGTCCAAGCATTCGCCCAGTCTACCGGGCAGCAGGCAGTGCGCGTTGCCTCCGGCAGCTGGCGATTCGCATGGTCCGTGGAATACCTCGAGCTGGAGTTTTGGAGTCCTGCCAGCTCGTGGGCGAGCGCAGATGGGTCGGGCAGTCAGAGACGGCCTTCGTGTTCGAGCACCGCGCACCCGCCGACCCGGATGCACGAGATCTGCTCGCGATCGAGCCGCACTTCCACGATCACCTCGCCGGGGCTGCCCATCGCGTGGCCCTGCAGGCAGTATCCGTGGGTGGTGTTGCCGCGACGGGGCAAGGTTCCGGCGGCGGTCAGGAGCGCGATCAGCGCACCCGAGGAGCTGCCCGTCACGGGATCTTCGGGAATGCCGACCAGCGGGCTGAAGTCGCGGGTGTAAAAGGTGTCGGGTTTGACAGGGGCGTAAGGATGCAGGCCGGTCACGCCAAGCTCGCGGCTGAGTGCTGTAATTTCGTGCATATCCGGATCGAGAGCGTCGACGACGAAGCTGTCGACCACGGGCACGAAAGTCGTCCACAGTCCGGTGCTGGCACTTGAGAGGGGCAGGCCACGGTGGAGGAGACGCTCGTCAATGCCCAGGGCGCCCGCGATACGCTTGCGCAGTTCACGGGGCACCGGCCGGACCTCCAGTTGACGCTGCTGCATCCAGATGCGTTTGGGCACACCCCGTTCAGCTTCGAGCGAGAGGGGGATCTGGCCGATCAACGTGTTCACCTGGAGGTCTTCACCCTGCCATAGTCCCTGTGAAACCAGCACAAGTCCGAGGGCCACGGTGGCGTGGCCACAAAATTCAATCTCCTGGGTGGGTGTGAAATAGCGGACCCGGACGGTGCCGGGCGCCCGGTCCGTGATGAAGACGGTTTCGGGCACTCCCAGCCGAGCGGCGAAGCCCTGCATCTCGATGTCGGAAAGGTGTTGTGCCGACACCACGACGCCGGCTTGGTTGCCGTGACCGGGCGTCTCCGTGAAGGCACTCACCTGGCAATAGGCGATCATGTATTCCAGGCTAGCGTGAGATGACCCCGAGTGGTGTGAGACGGCAGACCGAAATTTCACGAGCCAGCTTTATCGTGAAGCATTTCACAAGGTATTTCATCGGTTGTGCCGCCCTGGGCCAGTCCAAGCGTTAAGGGTGAGGAACAATACCCCACCCTCACCCGTCAATCGCGACGAAGGGCCAGGCCGAGATCGGCGAGCTGTGCTTCCTCGACCGGTCCGGGTGCTTCGGCCATCAAATCGCTGCCACGGTTGTTCTTCGGAAAGGCGATGACCTCGCGAATACTCGACGCGCCCGACATCACCATCACCAGCCGGTCCAGTCCCCAGGCGATGCCCCCGTGGGGTGGCGTACCGTACTCCAGCGCGTCCATGAAAAAGCCAAACTTCTCGCGGGCCTGAGCTTCGCTGAAACCAATGGCTTCGAACATCCTGGTCTGGACTTTCGGGTCGTGAATTCGTACCGAGCCACCGCCGACCTCAAAGCCGTTGAGCACCAGGTCGTAGGCCTGTGCCCGGATCCGGCCCTGCTGCTCGGTGCCAAAGTACTGCTCGTCCGCTGGATGGGGGGCAGTGAAAGGGTGGTGCATATACGTCCACTTTCCCGTTTCCGGGTCACGGTCGAGCTGCGGAAAGTCGGTGACCCAGGCAATGTGAAACCGGGGTCCCTTTGCTGCCAGGTCAAATAGGTCACGCAGCGCGATACGCACCGCGCCCAACGCCTCGACGGCGCCACGCCATTCACCGGCCGAGAAGAGCAGGGTCTCACCGGTCTGTACACCCGTGCGGCTCAGCAGTTGTTCACGCTGCGCCTCGACGAACTTGCTGATGCCACCGCCGAAGCCGTCCGCGTCACGGCGCAGCCAGGCCAGGCCACGTGCGCCGTTCTGTTTGGCCACCCGTTCCAGTTCGTCGATCTGCTTGCGCGTCAGTTCTGGAGCGCGCAGTACTTTGACCGAGCCGCCCGCTGCTACGGCATCGGCGAATGCCTTGAACGACGCACCGCGAAAGAGGTCGGTCACGTCGACAAAGGCGGACTCGAAGCGCAGGTCCGGCTTGTCCGAGCCGTAGCAATCCATGGCCTCGAAGTACGTCAGACGGGGAAAAGGCGAGGGCAGCTCGACGTCCAGCACGCTCTGAAAGACGTGGCGCAGCAGACGCTCGTTGAGGTCGAGGATGTCGTCTTGTCCGACAAAGCTCATTTCCAGATCGAGCTGGGTGAAATCGGGCTGCCGGTCGGAGCGTAAATCCTCGTCGCGAAAACAGCGCGCGATCTGATAGTAACGGTCGAAGCCCGAGATCATCAGCAGCTGCTTGAAAAGCTGCGGTGACTGCGGCAGCGCGTAGAACTCGCCCTGGTTGAGACGCGAAGGGACCAGAAAGTCGCGCGCGCCCTCGGGCGTGCTCTTGGTAAGCATGGGCGTCTCGACATTCAGAAAGCCCTCCTGGTCGAGAAAGCGGGTAACGGCCGCCACGACCTTGGAGCGCAGCAGAAAATTGCGAAACATCTCCGGTCGGCGCAAATCGAGGTAACGGTAGCGCAAGCGGACGTCCTCGCTGACCCGCTCACCGGCGTCCAGCTCGAACGGGGGCGTGCGGGCTTCGTTGAGCACCTCGAGTCGCCGGGCCACCAGCTCAAAGGCCCCCAGGCCCTCCTTGCGCTGCCCTTCGGGACGCAGCCGCAGCTCGCCCTCGACCTCGACCACGTACTCCGCACGCACCTTCTCGGCGTTCGCAAAAGCGGCGCTGCCCGGCTCGATTTCCACCTGGACCGTGCCGCTGCGGTCGCGCAGCTCGATAAAGATCAGTTTGCCCAAATCACGCCGACGCGCGACCCAGCCTTGCAGGACGACGTTCTGTCCGATCCAGCTTTCGGTGATTTCCTCGATGTATCCGGTGCGTTTCACTGCATTACTCCTTCGAGCAGGCGGCCGAGGTCGCTTTGCGCGACCGACTGCTGCTCGCCCGTGACAAGATTTTTGAGGCTGACCGTGCCGTTGTGCGCTTCTTCAGAACCCAGCAGCGCTGCAAAATGTGCACCTTTTTTGACGGCCTCACCGAGGGCGGCGCCCGGCTTGCGGGCGCGCACACCAAACTCGGCCCGTCCGAAGCGGCGGGCCTGCAAGGCGAGTCCGGCGGCAGCGCCCAACAGCTCCTCGTCCAGCGCCACGACATACAACAACGGGCCTTTGGCGGCGGGCAACTGGGCGCCTTCGTGTCCCAGCGCGATGAGGGCACGCTCGACACCAAATGCCCATCCGACGGCCGGCGTCTCCTGACCACCCAGTTGACCGATCAGACCGTCGTACCGCCCGCCACCACCCAAGGCACTCTGCGCGCCAATGCCGGTGTGGTGGATTTCCCAGGCCGTGCGGTTGTAGTAATCGAGCCCGCGCACAATCGTTGGGTCTACCTCAAAAGGCACGCCCCACGAAGTCAGATATCCCTGGACCGCCTGAAAGTGCGCGGCTGCCTGCGGTCCCAGAAAGTCCAGCATGGGTAGCGGACGGAGTTCGTTCAGCAGCGCACGGTCGCCCTTGTCCTTGCTGTCGAGAATCCGCATGGGGTTGCGCTGCAGGCGGTCGATGGAATCAGCGCTCAACCGCGCTTCGTGCGCCGTGAATAATGTTTGCAGATACCCGTTGTAGCGCGCGCGGTCCTCAGGGTCGCCCACCGAGCCCAGCTGCACCCGGGTGCCGCGCACGCCCAGCTGCGCAAACACCTCGACCATCAGTGCGATCGCCTCGGCATCGACGAGCGGATCGGGCGAACCGATCACCTCGTAGTCCACCTGATGAAACTGTCTAAGACGGCCTTTCTGGACGTTCTCCGCCCGAAACATCGGACCGTGGGTCCACAGCCGCAGGGGAGAGGGCAGCTGCTTGAGGCCATTCTCGAGAAAGGCACGTGCAATCGGAGCGGTGCCTTCCGGGCGCAGAACGTACTTGTCACGTTCCTCGAAGTACGACACCGTGAACATCTCCTTGCGAACGATGTCAGTCGAGCCGCCCACGCCGCGCCGCACAACCTCGACGTACTCGAACATCGGCGTCGAGATGAACTGGGCACCCGAACGCTCGATCACGTTCTGCGCCGTGCTGGTCACGAAACGGTGCCAGCGCTCGCTGGTCATCGGTTCGAGCTTTGGTGAACCCTCGGGCAACTGGTCCTGTGTGCCCTTCGGTCGCTGCAATAAGGCCATGAGGGCGATTGTAGAGCTTTGGCATCGGACACGGCAGCTGTGCGGTTGGGTAACTCCAGATGACGCTACCCAAAAAAAACCACGGGAACCTCCTGGTTCCCGTGGTTCGGCGCCTTCGCTATTCCTTGATGCTGTACGGCAAACCCGTCGAGCGCATGTCACCCACTTCGATGAACAGCCAGAAGGCGCCCGCCGGCGCCCCGGGCGGCACACGGAAGACAATCTGCGAATCGGTCCAGCTGACGATGGCGTCCGCAGGAACCAGATACCCGCCATTGCCGTTTTCGGTGGCGCCCAGACGAATCCGGCCCGTCTTGGGGCCTCCCAGGTAACGCCCCTGCACGGTGACCGGTTCTCCCACCCGCGCCGATTCGCTGACCTTGATCAGCACCGGGGTCACGGTGACGCCCGCCACAGCCTGAGAACGCGGAGCGCAGCCTGCCAGCGCCGGCAAAAGCAAAACAGAACAGAGCAAAACTCGCAACACGATGTGCCTCCGTGCTGTCAGTCTAGCGGCCTGCTGAAGAACGGGTCAAATAAACTCTCATAATTGATAGGTAGGGGCCTGACGAAGCGAGCCACGGCAGCCCATTACATGGATTCGATGCGCTCGAGCGCTTCCCGGCGGATGTCCGTGTCCATTTTGGCGTAGATGGCGCTGGTCGTCACCGAGGCGTGCCCCAGAAGATCGGACACCACGTGCAAATCCCGGGTTGCCCGGTACAGTCGCGTTCCGGCCGTCCGGCGCAAGGTGTGAACGCCGGACATGTCCTTGGGCAGGCCAGCCGCGGCCAGATACCCGTTCACAATGCTCGACAGCCCGCGAGCGCTCAGACGCGCGCCTGGTCTGCCAGGTCTGAAACTGATCAGCAAGGGCGCTTCGCCGCCTGACGGTGCACTGGACACCTGCGCACGAACACGCAGCCAAGCGTCGAGCAGCGCCCCCACGCTGCGTGTGAGGGGCACCCGGCGTGCACGGCCACCCTTGCCCCGGCGGATGTGCACATCCATGACCTGCAAGTCGACGTCCTGCACATCGAGCGCCACCATTTCGGAGGCCCGCAGTCCGAGGGTGACGCCGAGGGTCAGCAGTACCTCGTCACGCCACGCGACACGCTCGTCTTTCGCCAACTCGCGCGGCAGGGTGAGCAGGCGCGCGACCTGCCCCAGCGGGATGGCCGGTTTGCGCGTATGGGCGGGTGTCGGGTCGAACGGTGGCCGGACGTCGCGCGCCGGGTCATGGCCGACCGCGCCTGCCCAGTGCAGCGCGCGAAACAGCGCCCGCACTCCGTACAGGTAAGTCCGGATGCTGGTGAGCTGAAGCGAGCGCTCGCGCAACGAGCGCAGGTAAGCCTCGACGACTTCCGTGTCGAGCTGGTTCAGGGCGTGTCGCGGTCGGTCGGCGGGACCACAGAACGTCAGAAAGTCACGCACGGCGAGGCTGTAGCTGCGCACGGTGGACGCGCTCACCAGTCCAGCTTTGCGGCTTTTGACGGACAGGTAGTACTGCAGCAGGTCGATCAGGACCGCCGCGTCCTGCTGATGCGCGGCCCGCAAAGCCTCCCGGCGGCGGTTTTCGGCATGATGCCATCGAGAAACGGGCACGAGCGACGTGGACACCCCTTCAGTATGCTGTACTGCCGCTTATTGATGTTAGCAGCAGTATTATGGACGGCGCCCGCAACACATCACAAAAACCCTGCCTCAGACACAGAATTTTTGCAGGCTCACAGAATCGCCGTGAAGGGCCTGCGGAAAGTTTCCGAGGGTTTTTGTACCCGGGGCTTATGCTGCGCCAAATCGAGGTGCGGCCGGTTCTGGGAAAACGGGCAACCAGCCACTACGTCCAGCCACTACGTGCGGTGTCCGGACGGACCCAGCGTAGTGGTAGCGCGGGTCAAGAAAACAGGCTGGTGCGCGGCGCACGACGATCTGGGATTGGCCAGCCTGCAAATTGAGCACACACCACAATGACCAGCATTGAATCAGTTGAGAAGTAGGTTGCCCTGATCACAAGCGGTCAGGGCAACCCGGAGAGCCGCGAACGCTCAAAAGTCGCCAGTTTTCGTCATAACTCGTATTATGTTGGAATACTACCGATGTGTGGTGGGTTCTGCCCCATCGTCTGTTCTCGCTTCCGGACATTACCGCGCTTGGCGTCCTCGCCTGCGCGTCCGGCATACTGGACAGGTGCCGCTTGATTTTTGGTTTCAGGATGTGCGACGTGACATGAACGCGGTGTCCGGTGAGTAAGCGTCACGCCGAAGTGCAGCGCGCCCTCGAGGAATTTGATGTCGAGGTGGCGCTCCGACTGGTTCGTGGTCATGCCCGGCGTGGTGTCGTCAGCGACCATACCCTGGAGGCCTACCGCACTGGCCTGCTGCAGTTTTTCCGTTACCTGCAAGAGCAGCGACTGACCGTGCTTGGTTTCGACCGCCTCGAGGCCGGACTGTACCGTGACACCTTGCGACGCCGCCACAAAGCCGCTACGGTGATCGCCCGACTGGCTCCGGTGCGTCAGCTGTACCGCGCCCTGCAGATCGAGGAAATCGCGCCCGGCGATCCTTTTGCCGAAGTGGTGGTCGCCAAGCCCAGCGACGCGCCACCTCGCCCCTACACCCCCGACGAGATAAGGCAGATGCTGACCTGTCCACTGACGCCGACCGAGGAAACGCTTTTGCTGCTCGGGGCCAACGCTGGCCTGCGCCGTGACGAGATGCTCAAGCTGACCTGGGGTGATGTCGATTTGGCTGGGGGACGCCTGCGGGTGTTCGGAAAAGGAAAGAAAGAGCGCTCGGTACGCATCTCGCGCTCCTTGCGTGCAGCACTCGAACGGCTTCGGGAAGCGACAGGCAAACCGGCCACGGAGTCCCGCGTCCTGGGGCTCGATACCACCCATCAGCTGGTGTACGCGCTGGAAAAAATCGTGGCGCGAGCGCACGTCCAGTGGCGTGGCGTTCATTCGCTGCGCCGGGCTGCCGGTTCACGGCTGCACCGTGAAACCGGCAGCCTCCAGGCGGCCCAGAAGCTGCTGGGACATGCTTCGATTGAGACTACGACGCGCTATACCTACCACGACGAAACTCATGACGCCACGGTCGAGGATTGGTGACGCTCGCGCCCGTCCGAGTTCCTCAGTTCTCGCTGTGCTCCCCTGCTTGGATATGGGCGAGCGAACTCTAGCTTGTGGAACGAATGCAGAGTTACCGGAACGACCAAACATGCGTCAAGTGAATTGTTTCACGATATTTGGGTCTCGTGAATGAATTACCGGGATTGGTTTTATAAGCGCTCCGAGGCCGACTTCACAGCCCTCTGGTCAGGTCGGTCATATCCGCCGCGCGCGCCATCAGGGAAACATATCGACGATATTCTGCCTTGAACAGAACCGTATTCTGTTATATACTAAATCCATGAAACTGAGCGATGTCCAGAGACGGCTCGCCGCCCCTTTTCCAGGTCATTTGGTGGATTGGCGGGCTCAAGCGGTGAGCAAAGACAGAAAGCGCGCGCTGATGGTGGCCTTTGTCAATGCCCGGGCCGTCATGGACCGACTCGACGCAGTGTGCCCAAACGACTGGTCCTTCGAGGTCGAAGTCGTCGAGCAGGCCACAACGCCCACCGTCAAAGGACGACTCACCATATTCGGAACGGTCCGCGAAGACATCGGCGAAGCCGGCGAGGGCGACGCTGCCACGCTCAAGGCGGCCGTCAGCGACGCCTTGAAACGCTGCGCGGTCCATTTCGGCGTCGGCCGGTACCTGTATGACCTGCCCCTGCAGTGGACGGATTGGGATGACACCCGGCGCACACCCATGCGTGCCATGCAGTTACCCGAATGGGCACTGCCGGAGCCCGAGCGCACACCGGGGGGAGCCCACCTGGTGCAGGCCCTGGAGCAGCTTCGCTTCGAGCTGCCGGCCGACCTCGCCGTGCAGCGTGAAATGTACAAGCACTTGCGCGCGGCTCTCGCGGCCCTCAGACCAGGCGAAGAATCGGGCGATCAGGCCGCCTGAGTTCGGCCCCGTTCTGGCAAAGTTCGCGCGGTCACGGTGGATCACTTGCTACTGAAAGGTGAGCCACCGTCGCCATATTGAGGTCGAGTCGTGGCCGGGGCGATATGCCCGCCGGTCAAGGCACTCAACGCTCCTCGTCATGCTGGACCGACGGGCCCCGACCCTCGATATCTTCCGGACGAATCATGTGTTCTTCGTGGTCCTCCTGAAACAATTCCTTTTTGGCCCGTTCCTGCACGTCCGGATGGTGTGCCTGCTGGTCCTCTTTGGCCCGGTGACTGTAGCGCTGGAAAAAGACCAGTGCCGCGACCACGACCGCAAAGGCCACACCGAACTGCAACGTCTCAATGGGCTCAGTCCAGCGAATGAAGTGTTCCAGGAACGTGATGCTCATGATCACGATGACCACGCTGACCACCTTGCTTTCCAGGTCGTTGAGGGTCTCTACCCCCAACGACACGGTCAGGTTGAGCGGCGCGATGAACAGACTGTACAGACCGACGCCGATGATGTAGAACACCACCGCCTTGAGCATGACGCTGACGATCTCCAGAAACTCGACGGTCAGGTCGGTGGAATTGAGCTTTCCCCCAACCACCTCACTCCAGGCAGACCACACACTGTAAGCCGCCTGCACGGTACCCAGCAAAAAGAGCGACACGGCGACGAGCATCACGGCGATCACTGCCAACAGCACAATGAAACGGGATTGGCCCACCGCACGGCTGAAGGGAGTCGGCGGCTTACCCGAACGGTCGTGTGTACTGGAATTAGCCATGACGATTCCACTATGCCGCCCTGACAGGCGAGTGACGTTCACGTGAAATAGAGAAATGCGGTGTGGGGCGAACAGCCCGGAGCCGGCGAGGTGAGGAGCGGCAGGGACGCCTACTGCGCCGAAGTCACGGACGCCACGGCCTCGGAGGGGTGTTTGATGCTCAGAACTCTCGATGCGCCGCTGCTGTCCGTGGTGACTCCCCACAGAGCGTGAGCCACTTCCATGGTCGCCTTCTGGTGGGTCACCAGGATAAACTGGGCCCCGCGTGCCGCGAAGACCTGCAGAAAATGCGTGAAGCGCCGGATATTGGCTTCGTCGAGCGGAGCGTCCACTTCGTCGAGCACGGCCAGCGGCAACCCACGGTTTTCGGTGGCGTGGCCCAACGCGAACAGAAACGCCAGACCGGCCATCGTGCGCTCACCCGCCGACAAAAGGTTCATCGCACGCGTCCGCTTCCCGCGGGGCTGCACTGCCAGACGCAGCCCAACCAAGTAACCGCGTTCGTCACGCTCGGTCAGCAGTTCTCCCTCGCCGCCCAGCAATTCGCCGGCGTACTCCACGAAGGCCTGCTGTACACGGGCGTAAGCGAGAGCCAGCTGGGCCTGGGCGTCGCGTTCGATCTCGCCCAGCAGGCGGCGCAGTTCACCTGCCGCGTCTTCAGCGTCCTGCCGCTCAACGCTCAGGGCGTCCAGTCGCTGACGTTCGGACTGGTACTCGGTTTCGGCCCGGGCGTTCACGACGCCCAACTCGGCGAGCTCACGCGAAACCCGCGTCAGCTCACTTTGCCACTCGCGTGACGTGCCGGGCAGCAACGCTCCGGGAGGCACGTCTTCCACTGCTGCTTCGCGCCGCGCGAGCGTCAGCCGGACTTCTTCCAGTTCCGCACGCAGTCTGTTCTGGCGTCCGATCAGGCTGGTATAGCGCTGGGTGACCTGCGATCTCCGCTGCTCCAGACGCTCGACCTCACCTTCGTCAAACCCGCCGAGGTCGGCACGCCGCCGGGCTGCCTCCGCGCGTGCGCCCTGCACCAGCTGGCGCTGGTGCAGGGTCGCCTGTCCGAGTTCCGTGCTCCGCACGTCAATGGCGTGCGCCCGCTCCAGGGCAGCGCGGTAGGTGTTCCAACGCGCCGTCAGCTCACGTGCACCCGAAAAGGCGTCCTGGGAGGCCCGCTCGGCTTCCCGTGCCGTCTGGGCCGCCACACGCAGGGCGGCCAGGGCCTCCTCGCGGGGTGCGAGTTCGGGCAGCTCCGCCGCGGAAGACGCGTTCTGCGGCACGGCCGTGAGGCGTTCCCTCAACGCGTCGAGGGTGCGTTCGGCACTTGCGACAGCCGCCTCGGCACCGCTGAGCTGCTGTTCGCGCTGACGCTCCTGGTGCGCAGCGTCTTCACGTCCACGCAGCAACGCGTCGTACCGGGTGTCGAGCTCACCGAGCTGCGCCGTGAGCTCAAGGAGCAGCGCACCCAATTCACGCTCGCGGGACTCGATGGACGCCAGTTCGTCGTGCAGCTCGGCCAGGCGGCGCTGATCGGCGAGGTGGCTGGTACCCGAATCACGCAGGCGCCCACCGGTCAACGCACCTCCAGGCTCCAGCACTTCGCCGTCCAGGGTCACCAGCCGTGGACGCTGGGCGTGAATGCGGGCCAGGCGGGTGGCAGTACGGGCATCCTGTACCAGCAGGCTGTCGGCGAGCAGCACGTTTGCAACGATGGCGGGCGCGCTCGGACACAGCTCTGCCAGGTTGCCCAGCACGCCCGGTTCGCGCAGCAGGACAGCGTCCCGCCGGGAGCGGGGCCGCAACAGGTCGAGCGGCAGAAAGGTCGCCCGGCCACCCACCCGTTTGAGGTGCTCGATGATTTCCCGTGCGACCTCGGCACGCTCGACCACCACCTGCTCCAGGCGCCGCCCCAGCGCGGCCGACACGGCCGTCTCGAAGTCGCCGGGTACTTCCAGCAGGTCGGCCACGGCGCCGACAATGCCGGGAACGCCGCTTTTCAGCGCATTGCGTGCACCTTCGCCGTAGCGAGCGAAGCTGGCCAGCAGACTGTCGAGGCGGGTGCGTTCGCGCTGCAGCGGGCCGCGGGCCGACGACAGGGCCTGCAGCTCTGAGCGGGCGTCGCGCAACCGCGAGCGTGCCGCTTCGCGACCACTGGCCAGTTGTTCAAAGCCCTGCTCGCCCGCTTCACACCACATGTGGGCAGTTTCGAGCGCCATACGGGCCTCCTCCCGCGCCAGCCGCGCCTGTTCGAGCGTCTCCTCGACCCGCTCGAACTCGGCACGCAACGTGGACTGCTGCGCGTCGACTCGCGCCAGGCGTTCGGAGGCCTGGGCGTGGACCGTGCGAATTCGCGTGAGGTCACGTTCGAGGGATCGGCATTCGCTCTCCAGCCGTTCGGCTTCATCACGTGTCCGGCGAAGCGTCAGCTCCAGCGCGGCCAGATCCGGCGCGGCGCGGTCCGGTGCCGTCAGTTCCAGCCCGGCGCGTTCACGGGCGAACCGCGACGACTCGCCTTGCAGGTGATTCAGGTACGTCTCCGCCTGCCGGCTGGCCTCATCCGCCGCGCGCAGCAGCTCGAGGGCGGCACGGTGGGCGCTGCGCCGCTCAGTCGCTGCGGCGAGCTCCTCACGAAGCGCTTCCTGCTCGTCCTGAGCCTGACG
The DNA here is from genome assembly GCF_000317835.1 of Deinococcus peraridilitoris DSM 19664. Classification (NCBI taxonomy): domain Bacteria; kingdom Thermotogati; phylum Deinococcota; class Deinococci; order Deinococcales; family Deinococcaceae; genus Deinococcus; species Deinococcus peraridilitoris. The sequence goes on from NC_019793.1 coordinate 3,747,248, forward strand.
CAACGCTTGCGCCGCTTCGAGGGAGCGCGCGGCCAGCTGCAGTTCTCCGGCGCGCAGGGTTTCGATTTCGGCAGCGAGCGCTTCCTGACGGGACCGCACCAGGGCGTCACGCAGCGCCAGTTCGCGCAATGCCAGTTCGCGCGCCCGCCGGGCCGCTCGGGCGTCTGCAGCCAGCACGTCCACGCGCTGCGCCAGTTCGTCTTCGAGCAGCCGCAGCGTGTCGAGCGACCCGTCGGCCTCGCGCAGCCGCGCGTGCGTCTCGTCGCGCGCAGCACTCAGGCGGCTCAGGTCGGCGGCCTCTTCGAGATAGCCGAGCAGCGTGCGAGGTTCGGCCTGTACCACGCCCGAGACCTCACCCTGGCCGATGACCGCCAGGCCACCGGGGCCCAGTCCGCTGCCACGCAACGCGCCGTGAATGTCGCGTGCCCGGGCCGGACGTCCGTCGAGGTCCTGTTCGGCGCTGCCGTCCCGATAGACACGGCGCGCGAGGTTGAGCCGGGCGGCAGTCGGCAGGCCGCGCAGTTCGAGGGTGACTTCCGCGAATCCCAGCGGAGCTTTGCCTCCCGAGCCGTGAAACACCAGTTCACTGGCCCGCCCAGCCCGTAGCTCGCGCGCGCGGGCGCCGTGGGTGGCCCAGCGCATCGCCTCGACCACGTTGCTTTTACCGCTGCCGTTGGGCCCGATGATGGCCGTGATGCCCGGGCCCAGGTCCAGGCGCGCTTTGTCGGCGAAGCTTTTGAAGCCCTGCAGCGATATGGCGGTGATCATGATGAAAGTGAGCGCGTGGGTGCGCGCCGCCCGATCAGGCGGCGCCCATCAGCGTTCGCGCGCTGGTCCTGCCCTTCTCATAGCTTGCAATCATCCTTGGTGAACGGTGCGCGCAGATCCAGGTGACCGAGGAGGGTTTCAGCGTTCTTGCCGTTCACCAGAAAGGTCACGTCGCGCGCTCCGCGCAAATCGAGCAGGGTATTGGCCACACTGCACACCAGCATGTTCTCGCCGCTGGTTCCGTAGTTGAGGCGGCTGTAGGCCTGAGGCAGATCGACATAGAGATGCTCGCCGCGCACCCACACCTGCGGCGTGTCGCCCTCGGGCAGCGTGCGCAGACCATCGCCGGTAGGACCGGCCTGCAGTGCCTCCAGGGCTGCCTGCGCCACCCGCTGCAGCGAATTCCCGGTCACCTGGAGGGTCCGCTGTTCGGTTTGAAAGCCCTGCACCTGCGGATCGCTGAAATAAAGCAGCACGTTGACATCCTGACGCTTGGCGGGCGCGCCGTACTGCGGCACTTCGGGCACGGCGAGCGGTTTGTTCACCTCATGATATGCCAGTGCACTGAGGGCCAGGACAATCAGGCCGAAAAAATTGAAGGGGGTCAGCAGCGACCTCATGAGCGTCCTCCGGCACGTGCCGCCAGATAACTGGCCACGCTGCGTGCCAGCGCGGTGGCGAGCTCCCGGCGCCGGGCCTCGCTGGTCAGACGGGCGACATCCGCGTCACTGCCGGCCCAGCCCAGTTCAAGCAGCATCGCGGCATGCGGGGCTTCGCGCAGCAGGTACACCCGGCTCAGCTGCGCACTTTTGCTGGGCAGATTCAGCGCCTTGATCTCACCCTGCAGCAACTGCGCGAGCCGGCGGTTGTCACCGCTGCCACCCACCGCCAGCGAGGCAAGCGCGCTCTGCTCGCTTGAGGAGCGCACGTTGTCGATCAAGGCCGCGCCGCTCGCGCCGCTGCCCTCGAACAGCGTCAAGCCACGCGCACCGGGCGCGGGAAAGCGCGCGACGTCGAGACTGAGAAAAACGTCGCTCTGACGCGCCAGGCGCGCGCGCTCTGCCAGGCTGGCCTCTCCCCTTCCAGTGCGGGTGAGACGTACCTGCCAGCCGGCACGGGTCAGTTGCGCGGCAGCTTCACGGGCCAGTTCGAGCGCCACATCACCGAGGCGGTCCCCGTTTGGCTGCGCCACCGGATCGAGAACGATCAGCGGCTTGCGCCGCCGCGCCGCCAGTTCGGGAGTTCCAGCCTCAATGCCGGGGCCGACATCGAGAATCAGCCGGCTCGCTCGTGCCTCGCCAGCGCGGTAAAGCCGGTACCCGTGCCCGAGGGCCAGGGGCGCGCTCAGCAGCAGATCGTTGGCACGTCTCGAGACACGCACGCGCGGCAGAAACTGTCCGCGCGTGCTGTACGTGCGCTCGTCGCCGACCGTTCCCGGCAGGACGATCTGCAGCTCGCTTCCCACCACCCGGGCCTGATAGCGCACGTCGCGGTTCAGGTCGAGCACCAGGCGGTCGACGTTCTTGCCCGCCCGCGATGAGACGCCACCCAGTCGTGGAGCGGGCAGGCTGAAGTTGCCCGGCGTGTACTCGGCCCCCAAGCCCGTGGCCAGCGTGGCAAGAGGCAGATAGAGACTGCCGTCGATCAGCGTCGCAGTGCGGGCCTGAATGCGCCGGACATCGATTTGTACCGTATTGTCTTCGCGCGCGGCGCGCGCCTGATCAGGATCGATCGGCAGCAGCATCACCCGGTCAAAGGCCTCGACGCGCACGAAGTCGCCGCTGCGCGCCACTTTCAGGTAGGCGCCGAGCGTGTCGCTGCGGGCGAATTCGGTGCCGTGCAGGGTGATCGACGGTGCGGTCTTGCCGAGGAAACTGAAACGCGTCACGTTGAACTGGGCGCCGGCGAGCCCGGCGGCAATCAGGCAACCCAGCGCCAGCATGCGGCCCGTGAGGACTTTCATGCGTCGCGCATCTCCCGCCGGG